>QCIJ01000005.1 GCA_003216755.1 Prochlorococcus sp. AG-402-K22
ACTAGTACAGCGTCGGAAAAGCCAATAATTGATTTCGCTAAAATTGAAAAATTAAATTTTACCAATCAACTTAAATTTATTGATATAGGCGTACCGAGAAATATAGCTAATGATGTTAAACAACATCAATTTGTACAGTCATTTGATGTAGATGATTTACAAGAGGTAGTTTCAAGAAATCAAGAATTCAGACAAAAAATTGCAAAGGAAGCAGAATCTTTAGTAGAAGAAGAAAGAATTATTTTTCTAGAATGGTGGGCAAGTCTAGAGGCGGTCCCAGTAATTAACAGACTTAGATCAGATTTGGAGTTAATTAGAAAGGAGGAATTGCAAAAAGCACTTAGTAGAATGGGACCAGATTTTTCTGCTAGAGAAAGAAAAGTTGTGGAAGCTCTGACTAAAGGAATAATCAATAAAATACTTCACACACCTGTTACTAAGTTGAGAAGTCCCCAATCGAGAGAAGAAAGACAAGCCTCTTTAAAAATCGTTGAAAAATTGTTTTCATTAGTGGATGAGGATAAAAATAGCTAAATTTTTGTTATTTATATTAAGTTTTTCAAGTGATTTATCGAAATACCTTCGCAAACTGACCATTCCTATTTCTAAATCTGCCCATAATCAGTTACTTTAAATAGTTGTATCTACCTCCATTAGATTGAATGAAGCGTGTGTTGGCCATCATCCTCGGAGGAGGAAAAGGTTCTAGACTTTATCCCTTAACAAAAATGAGGGCAAAACCTGCTGTTCCATTAGCAGGGAAGTATCGTTTGATTGATATCCCAATTAGTAATTGTATTAATTCAGGTATAGAAAAAATGTACGTTTTGACTCAGTTCAACAGTGCATCTCTAAATAGACATATAGGAAGAACTTATAATCTTAATGGACCTTTTGGTCAAGGATTTGTGGAGGTATTAGCCGCCCAACAAACACCTGATAGTCCAAAGTGGTTTGAAGGTACTGCAGATGCTGTAAGAAAATACCAATGGTTATTTCAAGAATGGGATGTTGATGAGTACTTAATATTGTCAGGTGATCAATTATATAGAATGGATTACAGTTTATTTGTTCAGCATCATAGAGAAAATGGTGCTGATTTAACGGTTGCCGCATTACCTGTTGACGAAGCTCAGGCAGAAGGTTTTGGTCTTATGAGAACAGATAATTTAGGAAATATAAAAGAATTCAGTGAAAAGCCAACTGGAGAGAAGTTGAAGGCAATGGCAGTAGATACTTCAAAATTTGGATTAAGTAAGGAGTCAGCTGCCGAAAAACCTTATTTAGCCTCTATGGGTATTTACGTTTTTAGCAGAAATACTCTTTTCGATCTTCTAAATAAATATCCTAGTTATACGGATTTTGGTAAGGACATAATTCCTGAAGCGCTGCACAGGGGAGATACTCTTAAAAGTTATGTATTCGATGATTATTGGGAAGATATCGGAACCATTGGCGCATTCTTTGAGTCAAACCTTGCATTGACAGAGCAACCAAAACCTCCATTTAGTTTTTATGATGAAAAATTTCCAATCTATACAAGACCTAGATTTCTTCCCCCCTCTAAACTTGTAGATGCTCAAATTACTGATTCAATAGTCTGTGAGGGTACAATCTTGAAATCCTGCAGTATTTTGCATTGTGTTTTAGGTGTGAGAAGTAGGATTGAAAGTGATTCTGTTCTTGAAGATACTTTAGTGATGGGTGCCGATTTCTTTGAATCCCCGGAAGAAAGAATTGAATTAAGGAAAGGAGGTGGAACACCATTAGGAGTAGGGGAAGGAACTACTGTAAAAAGAGCTATTCTTGATAAGAACACGAGGATAGGGGATAATGTTGTGATAATTAATAAGGATCGAGTAGAAGAAGCAGATAAGCCAGAATTAGGCTTTTATATAAGAAATGGAATTGTTGTAGTTGTCAAAAATGCAACTATTGCAAACGGAACAGTAATTTAATTCTTTTCGATCATTTTTCGCTGACATAAGTATTTTTTTTGAGCAATTTTTTTGAGTTGAAGCCACACTATATTTATTGAGTTTTTTAATTTTTTATGTCCCAGGCACATTTTGGTTTAATAGGTCTTGGTGTAATGGGCGAAAATTTAGTTCTTAACGCAGAGAGGAATGGATTTTCTAGTGTAGTTTTTAATAGAACTTATTCAAAAACTGAAGAATTTTTACAAGGTCGGGGCCTTGGAAAGAATATAGAGGGAGCTGAAACTCTTCAAGAATTTGTTAATAAGCTAGAGAGACCTAGAAGAATTCTAATGATGGTAAAAGCTGGACCCGCAACAGATGCTGTTATAGACAATATTTCTAGATATCTTGAGGAAGGAGATTTATTAATAGATGGTGGTAATTCTCAATTTAAAGATACAGAAAGAAGGGTAAATACTCTTGAAAGTAAAAGTTTCGGATACATTGGAATGGGAGTCTCAGGCGGCGCCAAAGGAGCTCTTGAAGGGCCCAGTATGATGCCTGGCGGTACAAAGGCTTCATATGATGCAATAGAAAGTTTATTAACTAAGATGGCTGCCAAGGTTGAAGACGGACCATGCGTTGCATATGTTGGGCCAGGAGGCTCAGGTCATTTTGTAAAAACTGTTCATAACGGAATTGAATATGGAATTGAGCAAATACTCGCAGAAGCTTATGACCTTATGAAGAGAGTCAAACGAATGAATGGAAAGCAAATGTCAGAAGTATTTGGTATTTGGAATAGTACTGATGAGTTAGCTTCTTATCTTGTTGAAATAACAGAGATTTGTCTAAATACAAAAGATGAGATAAATGGAGATGATGTTGTGGAGAAAATATTAGATAAAGCTGGCCAGAAAGGTACTGGGTTATGGACTGTTGTAAGTGCTTTAGAACTGGGTGTATCAGTTCCAACTATTTATGCATCTTTAAATGCAAGAGTAATGAGTTCTTTAAAAGAGCAACGCAATGAGATTGAAAAAACTATTCCATCTAAAGAGATAGAGGATTTTGATTTAGGAAATATATCAGATGGAATGAAACCTTTATTTGATGCTGTAGTCCTTGCCACAATTGCTAGCTATGCCCAAGGCATGGATATTTTAAGAGAAGCATCTGCAGTATATAACTATGGTTTGAATATGCCGTCAATTGCTCAGATATGGAAAGGTGGTTGCATAATTAGATCAAAATTATTAAGTAAAATTCAAGATGCTTATAACAAAGACCCTAATTTAAAAAATTTAATTTTTGATGATTGGTTCAATAATGAAATTGCGACGAAATTAGATAACTTAGCTAATGTAGTTTCTTTATCCACAAAAGCTGGTATACCAGTGCCGTGCCTATCTAGTACTTTAGATTATTTGAATAGTTATAGAACCAATAGACTTCCTCAGAATCTTGTTCAGGCAATGAGAGATTGTTTTGGCTCTCATACATATGAAAGAATTGATAAGGAAGGTAGTTTTCATACTGAATGGATGAAATGATTGAAAAGGTCAAAAATGGATACACCATAAATATATACAAAGACAAGTTAGAACTATCAACAGCTGTTTTTAAGTTTATTGAGAGTCAAATTATTCGTACTTTAAAAAATAAAGAAAGGTTCAAATTTTGTGTAAGTGGAGGTTCAACTCCTAAAGCTGTCTATCAGCTCTTATCTAATAGTAATCTTAGATGGGATATGGTTGATGTCTTTTTAGGAGATGAAAGATGTGTTGATCCAAATTCAGAATTAAGTAACACGTTAATGTTGAAAAATTCTTTGTTAATTAATTTTGGATCTAAAGCTTTTTTTTATGAAATTTTCAATGGTTCAAAGGCTGATGATGAAACTACAAAAAATCAATTTATTTCTAAATTATTTGAAAAATGCGGATCAAACCCTCCCTCCTTTGATTTAACTTTATTAGGTCTTGGAGACGATGGTCATACAGCTTCACTATTCCCTTATCAAAAAAATAATAATGTAGATGATTTTGTGATTTTTAATGAAGGTAAAGGATTAAAAAGAATTTCATTAACTCCAAAGGTCCTTTCAGCCTCTTCAAAGATAGTATTTTTGGTTAGTGGAACCAATAAAAGAATTGCTCTTGAGAGGTTATTAGATGAAAAAGAGCCCCTTGATAGAACACCATCAAAATTAATAAAATCTATTAATCAAATTTTAATATTTTGTGATCAAGAATCAGCAAAAGAATTAGAAATTTAGTTAAAGTCTAAAAATAATTAGAATTATTAAATGAGTAAGAAAAAATTTTTATTCCAAAAAAGGGAGTTCGATGGTTGGAAAACATTAAATGATACTGTTATGGGCGGATCAAGTTCAGCTTTTTGTGAAATTTCAAATTCTGGTTTGTTTTTAAAGGGTAATATTGTCGAGAAAGCAGGAGGATTTGTTAGTTGTAGATCGCCTATTTATAAACCCTCTTTGAACGTATCTGAATATTCATCCTTCGAATTAAATATTGATGGACAAGGAAGAACTTTTAAATTTGCTGTCGCTTGTGAAGATGATCTCCTTGGACTAACCGAATTTATTCCAGGTGGTCTCAGGTGGATTAAATCATTCCCTACAAAAAAATTCGGAACAACAAATGTTCAAATTCCGTTTATTGAGCTAAAACCTTCAGTAAGAGCTAATAAGGTACGGTTCCCCTTTAAATTCAAGCCTTCTAAAATTAAAAGATTGCAACTACTACACTCTAAGTTTGGTGATGATGGATTACTTAATAATGAGTTTAAACAGGGTTCCATAAAAGTTTTAATTAAATCAATAAGTGTTATTTGAAAATCCATCTAAAAATATAGAGAGCTTAATCGCTAAGTCAGCAGATTTAACAAATAAACCTTTTGTGCATTCTGTCGTAAAAATAAATGGTGAATACGAAATCGAAGAAGAAGATATTGATTTGACAGTTAATATCTTATGTCGAGATAAAGAAGGTAAAAGATTAGAAATTTACGATCTTGAATTAGAACTTTTTAAATCAAATAAAGAGTTAGTTTTAGTTATCTCTAAGCTTAATTTTCCTGATGAACCAATATTTTGGTGTGGAGTTAAAACATTGTGGATGGATAGCAATAATGGAAAAAAATGCAATTCACCAAAATACAGCGCTAGATTGGAAAACTTAGCAAATAGGATAAAAAGCTTTATTGATTAAGAAAATAAACTTTGAGCTGATCTATAAATCAGTAACAGCCCCTAAACTTGATGTGCTTACGATTTTCGAATATTTTGAAAGTATCCCTCTTTTGTATTTTGATGTAGGTTTTACCCAATTTTTTTTTCTTTTTTCTAATTCTTCGTCAGATAAATCAACTTGAATTAGTTGCTTTACAGCATCAACTGTAATTAAATCACCTTGTTTTATTAGAGCAATATTTCCGCCAACAGCAGCCTCTGGGGCTATATGACCCACAACCAGACCATAAGTACCCCCGCTAAATCTGCCATCGGTAATTAAAGCTACCTTCTCTCCGAGGCCTTGACCAACAATTGCAGATGTTGGAGCTAACATCTCTCTCATACCTGGTCCTCCTACAGGCCCTTCGTTTCTAATAACAACAACATCACCAGCTTTTATATCATTATTCAATATCGATTTTAAACAATCCTCTTCACTTTCAAAAATCTTTGCTGGACCTGTTAATACAGGGTTTTTTACTCCGCTAATTTTGGCTACGGAACCTTCGATGGCTAAGTTACCTTTTAATATCGCTAGGTGTCCTTTTTTATAAAGGGGGTTATTTATGTCTCTTATGACATTTTGACTTGTTGGAGGCTTATCTGGAATATTCTGTAAGTATTCTGAGATGGTTTTCCCTTCAATATTTTTACAATCGCCATGAATTAATCCTGCATTCAAAAGTATTTTCATTACTTGTGGAATCCCACCTGCCTTATGAAGATCCACTGTCACATATTTACCACTCGGTTTAAGGTCACAAATAACGGGTACTTTTTGTCTGATTCTCTCAAAATCATTAATGTTGATATCTATTCCAGCAGTATTTGCAATTGCTAAGATGTGCAATACCGCATTTGTTGATCCTCCAATTGCCATAATTACTGATATTGCATTTTCAAATGCTTTCTTAGTCATTAGGTCTAGAGGTCTTATATCTTTTTCTATTGCAGAGACTAATATCTCAGCACTTTTATCCGCACTTAGTTCTTTTTCAAGATCTTCAGCAGCCATAGTGGAACTGTGAGGAAGACTTAACCCTAATACTTCAATAACTGCAGACATTGTATTAGCTGTAAACATCCCTCCACAGCTACCAGCACCAGGAATACAATTTTTCTCAACTTGGATTAGCCTTTCTTCATTAATTTTGCCTGATGTTAATTGTCCAACAGCTTCAAACGCACTAACAACAGTAAGATCTTCTCCATGCAATTTCCCAGGCTTTATTGTCCCTCCATAAATGAAAATTGAGGGAATATTCATTCTTGCAATCGCAATCATGGCACCCGGCATATTTTTGTCACATCCACCTATAGCAAGTACTCCATCCATACTCTGAGCATTGCATGCCGTTTCAATTGAATCAGCAATAACTTCTCTTGAAACTAGGGAATATTTCATGCCCTCTGTTCCCATAGAAATGCCATCACTTACTGTTATAGTCCCAAACATCTGAGGCATCCCACCTGATCTTTTTATTGACTCTTCAGCTTTTAGAGCTAAATTATTTAAACCCATATTGCATGGTGTTATGGTGCTGTATCCATTTGCAACTCCAATAATAGGTTTATTAAAATCTTCATCTTTAAATCCAACAGCTCTTAACATCGATCTGTTAGGGGATCTTTGCACACCTTGAGTTATTGCAGATGATCTGAGTTTATTCATGTTATTTGAGAACCTTTTTTATTCTATTGCCCCAACTCTTCAAGTTGCTTCCTCACATCAGCAATTGCAGAATTAAGTTGCTCAACTTTCTTCTCCAGATTCTCTCCTTCAACTTCATTTATATTTTCATTTGAATCAATCGCTTCAGAGCCGTCTTGAATCCTAGAGGAATACATCATTGCTTTTTGTTTTTTTTCCTCCTTTCTTTTGTCTGCTTCGGATATTAACCACCAAGCTAAACCTGCTGCTCCAATAAAAGCACCGCTTATTAATGATAAAAGATTGTTTGAAGACGAATCTCTGTATTCAGACATTGGTAAAATATTTACTCCTATATTCTATATTAGTTCTTATCTTGAAATATAGTACTTAAACGTGATAAAGGATTCCCCATACCCGGTACTAATAATTGTGTTTTTTCGTCTTCTTCATCTATGCAAGAAGTGTAAATTACCTGATTAGGGAATAATTTCGCAATTTCATTTAACCCTTTATTTGAGCAAATAGCAGTTATTAAAAGAATTCTACTTGAATCAACACCTAATTCCTTTAATTTAATTAAAGTTTCTAATGTTGCTGATTTTGTCGTTATTTGCTCTGAATAAAATATAACTCCTACATTTGATTCAATAGTTTTAGGAAGTTCTCCTAATGAGAGGGTTGAATTAGGAATTACTTCTTTAGATCCAAACCATAGAGATAACCCTTCGGGCAACATTGCGAGCACTTTTATTGGATAATCATTATTAATAAAGAATCCATCTGCGTCCCCATTATCAGTATTTACTATTTCTTTTTTATATGGCAGCCAATTACGTAATGCTTCATATGTAAGCCATTTCCCTAATTGCTCATATCCCGTTGAGTACAAAATATTTGGAGTATTTTTTTCTCGTAATATTGAAAGCCAATGTTTTATTAATGGATGAGGAGGAACAATAACCTTTAGTGACATTGCCATATATTTTCCTTTAAGATAATCTTACAAACTTTAAATACTTAAGTTCTAAAATACAGTCTTATTATGATTAAATCAATTGTTTTCCCCTCACTAAAGAATGCATTAATTACTTTGTTATTCGTTGGGATTTTATTTTTTAATTTTGTAAATTCTGCATGGGCTAAAAGACCTCCTGAGATTAGAAACCAACAAGACCTTAATTTAGAGCCAGATATGCATGGTCAAGATTTAAGCGGTAACGAATTCGTTAAGTTTGACTTGAATGGGTTTAATTTCAGTGAAAGTAATTTAGAAGGCGCGGTGTTCAATAATAGTAAATTGCAAAACTCAAAGTTTACTGGAGCCAATTTAAGAGATGCATTAGCTTATGCAACAGACTTTACAGATGCAGATCTTTCGGATGTTAATTTTACAAATGCTTTATTAATGGAGAGTAATTTTGAAGGAGCAAAAATAGATGGTGCAGATTTTACTGATGCTGTTCTTAGTCGTACACAACAAAAACAATTATGTGCGATTGCAAATGGCACTAATAGTTCTACAGGAGAGAGTACAGAATATAGCTTAGGTTGTTAATCATCAAAGATGAAAAAAAAAATACCAGTTATAGTTGTTTCAGGATTTCTTGGTTCAGGTAAAACAACTTTTCTAAGATATCTATTAAAAGAGAGTAATAAAAAATTTGGATTAATAATTAATGAATTTGGTGATGTTGGAATTGACGGTGATTTGATTAAAAGTTGTAATAAATGTGAGAAATCTGAAGACGATTGTGTAATCGAATTAAACAATGGATGTTTATGTTGTACTGTTCAAGATGATTTTGTTCCATCAATAAAAGCTCTCCTAGAATTTAATCCTCCTATCGAATCAATAATTATCGAAACAAGTGGCTTGGCACTACCAATTCCCTTAATTCAAGCACTTAACTGGCCTCAGATTAGGTCTTCCATTTACCTTGATGTTGTTGTTGGTATCGTTAATGGAGAATCAATGCTTAATGGTTCACCAATTAATGATTTAAATAAAATAACAAAACAATATAATGAAATAGATAAAATTGATCACAACGCCACTATAGATGAACTTTTTGAGGAGCAACTAGAAGTTTCTGATATCGTTTTAGTCTCTAGATCAGATATTTTAAATGATGATCAGTTTGACGTTGTAAAAAATAAAATTCTAGCAAGTATAAACTCATCTACACCAGTCCTTAAATCCAAGAATGGCAAAATTGATTTAAATTATCTATTTGATTTTAATTTTAAAAAAGAGAATTATAAAGAATTTTTAACTGAAGAACATGACCATAATCATGTTGAGCTTGTATCAGATTCATTTAAATTAAATTATTTCCTTGAAAAAAATGACTTTGAAAAGGAGATGTCAAAAATCTTGGATAAATTAAACATTCTTCGAATAAAAGGACGTATTTGGATACCAAACAAATCATTGCCTTTACAAATACAAATTGTTGGAAAGAAAATTAATACTTGGTTTGAAGAGGCTCCAGAGAATTGTTGGAGACCAAATGATAATGCTGGGCTTGAATTAGTAATAATTTCCTTTGATGAAAAATCTATAAAAACTTTCAATAGAAAAATTAAAGAGAAATTTAAGATTTTAAGTGACCCAAAAATAGCAATTTGACTTTATAGTTAGCTGTCAGGATACTTACTAGAGTAGACAGCCCAAGATGGAAAATCCAAAAATTGCTTTAAAAGAAATATTCTCTGAAGACGTTACATCAATTGATAAAATAAAATGTTCAAAATGTGGAGGTGCAGGAAATTTTAAAACACCTGAAAATTCAAGAAGAACTTGCTTAGTTTGTTTTGGTAAAGGCTACATAAACATTTAATAACTCAGAAAACCCTAAAGTAAAAATATTTGTTTATTAATCAAGAGTACTTTTTATTAAATTTTAAACTAATCTTCTAATAGAAATTAATTTTTAATTGGACCAATTTGCTGTAAAAGTTTTTGTAAGACTAAGACCCTCAGTTTTAGATCCAGCAGGGGAAGCTACTAAATCTGCTTCTATAAAACTTGGAGCCGATGGAATAAAATCACTACGTATAGGAAAAATGATTGAAGTAAAAATAGAAGGTAATGGTGAAAACGAAGTAAGAGAAAAAATTGATTTATTGTGTGATAGGTTATTCGCAAATACCGTTATTGAAGATTATGAGTATTCACTAGAAAAATTATAAGATGGATAATTTTACTGTAGGAGTTGTTGTCTTCCCTGGTTCTAATTGTGATCGTGATGTTTCATGGGCATTGGAAGGTTGTTTAGATATAAGAACAAAATACTTGTGGCATGAGTCTTCAGATTTAAGTGATGTGGATGCAATAGTTTTACCTGGAGGATTTAGCTATGGTGATTATTTAAGATGCGGTGCAATTGCTAGATTCTCCCCATTAATAAATGCCTTGGATGAGTTTGTTAAAAGCGGAAAAAGAGTTTTAGGAATTTGTAATGGGTTTCAAATTTTGACAGAATCAGGGTTTTTGCCTGGTGCTCTTGTTGCAAATAAAAATCTCAATTTTATCTGTGATGACGTTGAACTGGATATTGTTTCTTCAAAAGGAGGTTGGTTTAATAATGGAGGTGAAAAACAAACTATTAAGTTGCCAATAGCGCATGGGGAAGGAAGATATCATTGTGATTCTGATACTTTAAAAAAACTTGTAGATAATGAATTGATCTCTTTGAGATATAAAAATAATCCTAATGGATCATCATTTGATATCGCAGGCATAACTAATGAAAAGGGAAATGTTCTAGGTTTAATGCCTCATCCAGAGAGAGCATGTGACGAGATAATTGGTGGGACTGATGGTCTCTATACATTAAAATCATTAATATTGAAATAAAAAAAGACCCCCATTTTTGAAGGTCTTTTTTTGTTTGATTCCGTTATAAATTAAACAGTAGCTTTTACTTTTGGATCTAAATCACCTTTAGCGTAAAGATCAGCAAAATAATTAGTGCTGTTTTGTTTGATCTTACTTGCTTGACCTTCGCACCAGAACTGCTTGTATCTGTCAAGACAAACTTGCTTCATGTATTTTCTTGCAGGTTTGTTGAAATGTCTTGGGTCAAAGTTTGCCTTGTCAGCAAATGCTGCCTCTCTAACCGCGGCAGTGAAAGCAAGTCTGTTATCGGTATCAATGTTGACTTTCCTAACTCCATTTCTTATTCCTTCTTGAATCTCTTCAACAGGAACACCATATGTTTGAGGAATTTCACCACCATATTTGTTAATGATATCCAACCATTCCTGAGGCACTGAACTAGATCCATGCATTACAAGATGTGTATTTGGTAGTGCTTTATGGATTTCAGCAATTCTGCTTATTGCAAGAACTTCTCCTGTTGGCTTCCTTGTGAATTTATAAGCACCATGACTTGTACCTATAGCAATTGCTAATGCATCAACTTTTGTTTTAGCAACAAAATCTGCCGCTTCTTTAGGATCAGTCAAAAGCATATCTGTAGAAAGTTCACCTTCAAATCCATGACCATCTTCTGCCTCACCTTTTCCTGTTTCTAATGAACCTAAGCAACCTAATTCTCCTTCAACACTAACTCCAACTGAATGAGCAAAATCTACTACTTTTTTAGTAACTGCAACATTATATTCGTAACTAGCGGGTGTCTTTGCATCTGCCTCTAGAGAACCATCCATCATTACTGATGTGAAACCATTTATTGCTGCTGAATAACATGTTGATGGCTCATTACCATGGTCTTGGTGCATTACCACTGGAATATTAGGATATGTTTCTGTAGCAGCAAGAATTAGATGACGTAGGAAAATTTCTCCTGCATAATTTCTTGCCCCTCTTGAAGCTTGGAGGATTACAGGACTATCAGTTTCATACGCTGCTTCCATAATTGCTTGAACTTGCTCAAGGTTATTAACATTGAAAGCTGGAATACCGTAACCATTCTCAGCAGCATGATCTAAAAGTAGTCTTAGTGGAACGAGGGCCATAATTAAAATAAGTTAAATGCTATATAAAGCATATGTTTACGAGATTTTAGTATAAACAGGTATCAAATGTCACGTCATTAGATATACAAAATACTAAATTAAAGAAACTAATTTTATGACCCAGAGTATATTTTTAGGATTTTTTAGTTAGTAAGTGTAGCCTGCTACAAACAATTGCTCATCAGATGAAGGTTGAGATCCTGCTACATAGGCACCTTTTGAGGCTTCAGAGTTTGCCTGGGCTCTTGCTATTAATGCTTTTTGCCCCCCTTCAAAGTCGCTTCCTTTCCAGGCCTTTAAGCATGAGTGTTGTAATGCTCTTCCATAGGAGAATGAAACATTCCATAAAGCTTTCCTGTAAAGAGTGTTCATATTATTTAAATAGACAGAAGCAGCTTCTTCGCTTAACCCTCCTGATAGGAAAACTATTCCAGGAACAGATGCAGGAACGCACCTTTCCATAGTTCTTATTGTCATTTCAGCAACTTTAATAGGATCAGCCTTTGTTTGACAATCTGCTCCATTAACAGTCATAGAAGGTTTTAATAGAGTTCCTTCTAGAAAAACTCCATTTGCTTGACAGGCAATATAAACCTGTTTTATTACCTCTTCTTGGACTTCGGCAGTTTTTTCGATAGTATGGTCGCCGTCCATTAAGATTTCAGGTTCAATAATTGGTACCAAACCAGATTCTTGAACGGATCTTGCATACCTTGCTAATCCCCAGGCATTCTCTTGAATTGATAGTTTTGAAGGACAACCATCATTTGTAATTTGCAGAACTGCTCTCCACTTTGCAAATCTTGCACCTTGTTCATAATATTTTGCTGCTCTTTCAACTAACCCATCTAGACCAGAGCAAAAAGTTTCTACATCTCCTCCTCCAGGAAGTGGATTTAGACCTTTATCGACCTTTATACCTGGAATAATACCTAAATCATTTAGTTTCTTAACCATTGACTCTCCATCTTGGTGATTCTGATAAAGAGTTTCTTCGAAGAGGATTGCACCACTTATATACTTCCCAAGACCTTCTGTAGTAAAAAGCATTCCTCTATATGCCTTCCTATTGTCTTCAGTATTCTCAACGCCAATTCCGGCGAGTCTTTTACCTACTGTTTTAGTGGATTCATCTACCGCTAATATCCCTTTCCCTTTAGAAGCCAGTAATTGAGCATTGTCTTTAAGCTCATTTTTGTAATAATTTAAAGCCATTCTTTAATAATTCACTTCAATTGATTTTTCCAGAATATGAAAAAAAAATAAAATCAATCCAATACTTTATTGAGTGATAATTGCTACTTATAAATGTATAGCTTTAAATTTTGATTCTTAATCCGCTTTTCGAAGATTCTCTTATGGCTTCGCAAACTTTATGACTCGCAAGTCCCTCACTTAATCCTGGAATGATAGGTGTTTGATTAAAAATACTCTCAGCCCATAAATTTTGAATTCTTAAAACTGGAGCTATTCTTCCATCAGTCCATGTTTTTTCAAAATTAAATCTTGAATCTGCAGTTAGATTTTGTATTTTATTTTCATTGTTTGAATATTTCAAATTAAAACCATGGACATAATCTTTTTGGTTCTCGCTTTTAAGAATAAGTGAACCTTCGCTTCCATATATTTCTAAACTAAAACCTCTACCATTTTTAGAAATTGATGATAGAGATACCTGACATGGAATAAGATTGGAGCTATAGTTTGATATTTCTATATTAGCCAGACAAACATCCTCGCTAGTAACATCATTAAAATCAGATGAATTAGCTAAAGGTCTTTTTTTGATTGATGTTGCTAACTTGCCAGATACATTTATTGATTCTCCAAAAAACCAATTCAACATGTCGAATGCATGAGTACCTAAGGCGCCAATAACTCCCCCACCTTTTTCTTCCAAAGAATACCAATTCCAAGCTCTTTTAGGATTGGATCTGCTACCCATTAACCAATCTAATTTTACTAAATATATTTCTCCTAAAGTATTTTCATCAATAAGTTTTTTTGTCTGAAGAAAAAGGGGTACTGCTCTATATTCGAAATCAACACATACGCTTAAGTTATTAATCAAAGATATCCTCTGAAGCTCTTCTATTTCAGAGGACGATATTGAAACAGGTTTTTCTAATAGCAAATTTTTATTATTCTCAAGAGCTTGTTTTGCTAATTTAAATCTTGATTCAGGAGGAGTAGCAATAATAATCCCATCAATTTCTTGAGATTTAACTAAGTCTTCCCAATCATGAAAAAACTCTAATCCAGTTTCTTTTTCTAGAATTGATTTTTGCTTTTTGTCATAATGATAAATAGCAACAGGCGTTAAATAATTCGACTCTTTTAAAGCTTCTAAATGTACTTTTTTACCAAACCCTAGTCCAGCGATTGCTATTTTTAATTTTTTATTTTTAGAATTCATTCTTATCCATTTATAAACTCTGAACAGCTATTTTCAATAACTACATCTATTAGTTCATCATTATTGGAAGTTTGCCATTTTGAATTGAATTGAGGTATTCCATTTATGGAAGTATCTTTAAACTTTTTTTCATCGCAATTAATTCTCATTACATAAAGTGATAACTCTCCATCATCATCAGAATTAGTTGGATTTTTGAAGAACTTTGTTAAGACACTTATTTCACCATTTGGAAGCGGCTTAATACTGCCTTTATCAAGCCATTCTTTCCCTTCATTATTCTCTTTTAGTAGGACCCAATCAACATTTCCTATTGCATATGAATAGGATGCAAAATTTAAAATAAAAAATAAAAGGCTTAAAGAAAAATAAAATAAATTAGAAATTATTCTCATTTTATATATTTACTTCTGCAAGCTCTTTTACACCGTGGATTTTTAAAATTTTAGTCAAAGTAATCTTCAGATCTTTCCTTTGGACTATTACATCAACAAAACCATGCTCAAGAAGATATTCAGCTGTTTGAAAATTATCGGGTAATTTTTCTCTTAATGTTTGTTCAATAACCCTCCTTCCAGCAAATCCAATAAGAGCTTTAGGTTCGGCCAAAATTAAATCACCTAACATTGCAAAGCTGGCTGTTACCCCTCCAGTTGTTGGATGAGTTAATAATGGCATATATAGAAGATTTTTTTCTTTATGTTTTTTTAGTGCTCCCGATATTTTTGCCATTTGCATTAAACTTAACATTCCTTCTTGCATCCTTGCCCCACCTGATGCGCAAACAATAAGAATAGGGTAATTTTCTATAGTTGCTCTCTCAATTATCCTTGTAATTTTTTCACCAACTACTGAACCCATTGATCCTCCCATAAATCTAAAATCCATAACAGCTAATGCTAAAGGCATTGAATTTACAGAACAAAAACCTGTTATAACACCATCTCTTAAACCTGTACCTGCTTGACTTTCTTTTATTCGATCAGCATAAGACCTTCTATCTTTAAAACCCAAAGGATCTGTAGGACTTAGTGAACTATCAAACTCTTTGAATGAGTTTTTATCAGCAATTATATTTATCCTTTCATCACTATTGATTCTATTATGGTGACCACAATTACTACAAACATTAAAACTTGAAATCAGGTCTTTTCTATAGGCTACCTGTGAACATTCTGAACATTTAACCCATAAACCATCTCCCTCGTCAGTATCTTGCGAAACTTTCCCAACAAATTGATCTTTTCGCCTTGCGGCAAACCAGTCGATTAATGACACAACGTTACCTGTTTTTTCTATTTAAATCTAAGTAAGGCACTTTTATCAAGAAAGATATATAAATATTTGAGATTTTTAGATTATAACCTCCTTTATCCTTAGAAAAATTTAATGATTTAACTGGATAATCGAAATTAATTATCCTTTATTTTTCTCCTCAATCATTTTATGAATTATTGGAGTAAGAATTAGTTCCATTGCGAAACCCATTTTCCCACCATTTACAACTATACTTGTTGGACTTGACATGAAAGAATCGTTAATCATTCCAAGCAAGTATTGAAAATCAATCCCCCATTTCTCTCTTGCCCCTTTTCTAAAATGTATGATCACAAAGCTCTCGTCAGGAGTTGGGATGTTCCTGCATATGAAAGGATTTGAAGTGTCAATTGTGGGAATTCTTTGAAAATTAATATCGGTTTTGCTGAATTGTGGACAAATGTGATTTATATAATCAGGCATTCTTCTCAATATAGTATCCACGATAGTTTCCGCTGAGTAACCTCTTTCTGCGTTATCTCTATGGATTTTTTGAATCCACTCTAAATTTGTTATTGGAACAACACCAACAAGTAAATCAGCATAAGATGCCACATTGTATCCATCACCTTCTACCCCGCCATGCAAACCTTCATAAAAAAGGACGTCTGTGCCCTCAGGAATATCTTCCCATGGAGTAAATTGCCCAGGTTCTAAGGATGTACCGAGTCTTGTATTATGTTCTTCTGCTTCTTCAAGACTATGTAGATAATATCTTTTCTTTCCTCCTCCCGTTTCACCATAAATTTTAAAAAGTTCTTCTAGCTTGTCAAAAAGATTAGCTTCTGGACCAAAGTGAGAAAAATTTTCACCTTTTGAAAGAGCTTCTGCCATAGCTTTTTTCATAGGCATTCTTTCAAATCTGTGGTAACTATCACCTTCTACAACTGCGGGAACGATATCTTCTCTGGCAAAAATATGCTCAAAGGCTCTTTTTACTGTACTTGTTCCTGCTCCTGAAGATCCTGTTACAGCAACTACTGGATGACGTTTTGACATTTTTTAAAAACAATATCTAATGATTCTGACAGGTCATATGCCAACTTTATGTTTAACTTAAAAATAATTTTTTATTTATTAATTTTTTTTTAAATTTCATCTATTATTTTATCTCCGATTTCACTGCAAGATAAAACTTCAGAAGACCCATCAGCTAAATCAGCTGTTCTAAATCCGTTTGATAAAACTTTATCAATAGCAGTCTCTAAATTCTCTGCGGCTTCTTTTTCATTTAATCCGATTTTTAACATCATGGAAGCGGATAAAAGCATCGCAATAGGATTTGCTATATTTTTACCAGCTATATCAGGAGCCGAACCATGAACAGGTTCAAAAACTCCTGGACCATTATTGTTTAAAGAAGCAGATGGAAGCATACCAATAGAACCAGTTAACATGGCGGCTAAATCGCTTAAAATATCACCAAATAAATTACTAGTTAAAATCACATCAAATTGACCAGGATCTCTAACTAATTGCATTGCTGCATTATCAACGTACATATTGCTTAGAGATATATTTTTATCTTTTGAAGTGATATTTAAAACTGTATCTCTCCACAATTGGCTAACCTCAAGAACGTTTGATTTATCAACAGAACATATTTTTTTATTTCTTTGGTTAGCAATTTTCATTGCTATTTCAGTTATTCTCTCTATTTCGGCCGAATCATAAACCATCGTATTGAAAGCTTTTGGGATTTTTGTATTTGTTATATGTCCTCTTGGGTTTCCAAAATAAATTCCCCCTATTAATTCTCTTACAACAATAAGATCTACATGCTCAACGATTTCTTTTTTTAATGTACTTGCATCTAATAGGGATTTTCTTATTTTGACAGGCCTGATATTTGCGAAAAGGTTTAGGGCAGATCTTAACTTTAGTAACCCACTTTCTGGCCTTAATTCTCTTGCAAGAGAGTCATATTTAATATCTCCAACACATGCTAAAAGTACTGCATTACTTTTTTTGCATTGATCTAGAGTCTCATCTGGAGCAGGATTCCCATATTTTTCATAAGCTATCCCTCCAAATAATTTTTCAATAATCTCAATATGGAAATTGTGATTTTTTGAGAGCTTTTTTAAAACTTTTTTTGAAACTTCTGAAATCTCTGGTCCAATTCCGTCTCCTGACAATAAAACAATCTTATATTTCTTCATTTAAATTTTTGTTTAATAGAACAATAAATTATTGCTTGTCTAATTGTCTAAGTTTTTTAGCTAATTCTGGTAATTTTTTAAAAATACTTGAACTTCTTAGCCATGATTTATTTTCCATCGCGGGGAAACCACTAATTACCTTGCCATCTTCTATGTCACAATGGATTCCGCATTTTGAACTCGCTATGACATTATTCCCAACTTTGACTCTATTATTGACTCCTACTTGCCCTGCTAAAATAACACCATCTCCAATATTTGCTCCTCCAGCGATACCAACTTGAGCTGCAAATGCACAATTCTTTCCAATTTTAACTCCATGACCTATTTGTATTAAATTATCCAACTTTGTTCCCTCATCAATAAAAGTAAATCCAACTGCGGGTCTATCAATACAACAATTTGTTCCAATTTCTACAAAACTCATTATTTTAACACCACCTTTTTGCGGCATCTTTACCCATTTGCCATTTTTAGGAATAAAACCAAATCCCTCTGATCCAATAACAGAATTTGAATTAATTACACAATTATTTTTTAGAGTGGTATTTTCGTAAATAACACAATTTGGATGAATTATATTATTATTTCCTATTCGAACATTTCCTAAAATTGATGATCCAGGAAGAATATGATTATTTTCACCAATTATAGTATTTTCTCCAATATATACATTAGCTCCAATATGGCAATCTACTCCAATTATTGCTGTTTTATCTATAACCGCTGAAGCGTGAATTCCTGGTTTGAAATTGATAGTTTTATATAAACAATTCAATACTTCTGCAAATGCAATTCTTGGATTTTTAACGATTATGTTTGATATATTTTGTTTCTTTAGGGCACTAACGATTTCATCGTTGTTAGTAGTTATTATTGCTGATGCTTTAGTTTGATCTAATTTTTCTTTTAGGATATTGTTTTCTTCTAAAAAAGATATTTGATGTTTAACTGCAAAATCTAATGAGGCAGCATCATCTATATTTAAATCTTCTAAAATATAGGCGCAAATAAAATTTGAATTTCCTTTTTTTATTAGATCAACTAAATCACTTAAAAGCATTTTTCAGTTTTAATTTTTTCTAAGAGAGAGCAAGTACATCTCTATGTACGACGATTATGGAGGAGTTGTTATTTTCTTTATTATTCAAGATACTTCTTAATTTGTCGCTACTTATTGATACTAAACCTTTTGCAACTTCTTTATCATTTGTATTTACGATTTTAACTGCCTGATTAACCGTAAAGTTTCCTTCCACATTCTTAACACCAACCACTAAAAGTGAGGCACCTTTTTTTTTAATTGCAAAAGAAGCTCCATCATCTAAAGTGATTTTCCCTACTGTTTGAATTGCATGTGAAAGCCAACTTTTTTTGTTCCCTATAGGTTTTTTTACCGGATAAAATAAAGTTCCAATTTTATTATCATTAAATATTTCAATTAAGTTTTTTTTATTAGTTCCATCAACTAGTTGGACTTCAACTCCTCCTTTTGTTGCTATTTCGGCAGAAATTAATTTTGTAGAAATTCCTCCTGTTCCCCATTCATTATTTGAGTTTCGAATATTTTTATCTTTAATTTCTTTTAATTCACTATTATGAACTTCTTTAATAGGTTGCGCATCTTTATTATTACGTGGGTCTTTTGAATATAGATTTTCAATATCGGTTAATAGAATAAGCTTGTTAGCATTTATAGCTAAGGCAACTAAAGCAGAGAGGGTATCATTATCTCCATATTTAAGCTCTTCATTAGCTACGGTATCATTTTCATTTACTATTGGAATAACATTCAAATCTATTAATTTTTTTAAAGTTTTAGAAGCGTTATTAAAGGATTCTCGTGAATTAAAATCAGCTTTAGTTATTAAAATTTGAGCAATATTGTGACCTAATTTATTAAATGCTTTATCGTACAAGGACATTAAATTAACTTGACCTACTGCAGCAGTAGCTTGAAGGGTACTTAAATCATTTGGTCTCGTTTTAATATTCAATTTTTGGCAACCCAATCCAACGGCTCCACTAGTTACTAAAATTAATTTGTTTCCTTTTGAAAGAAAATTTGTAAAGGATCTAGAGAGAGTTTCAATAACTTCTTCTGTAGATTTTTCCTTTGTCCCTCTTAAAATACTGGTACCAATTTTTATAACCCAAGTTTTCATTTTATAAAATGAGAAATTAATTTTTCTATTGTCAAAGTTAAGTTAAATTTTATAGGCAAGCCATCTCTATTTAATCGCTTAACTAATATTGTTTTTATATTACATCTATTACCAACAATAATATCTGTAAAAATTCTGTCGCCAATAATGGCTATATTTTCTGGCTTAATGCCAATTTCTTTGATAGCAGACAAAGTTACTTTTTTTCGTGGCTTTGATGCATTGTATTTATACCTTAAATTTAATTCTTTTGCTAATTTTGCAATTCTTTTTTTTGATGGATTATTACTTATTAGATATAAGGAGAAAAGTTTTTTAGATTCTATGATCCAATTTTTTACAGCTTTTGGGACTATATTTGATTTTCTATTTACTAGAGTCCCATCAACATCTAGCAATAAAGAATGAATTCCTTTTTTTTGCAACTCAGATTGAGAAATCGCATATATTGGTAAGTTTGAATCCCAATTGACTTTTAGGATAGATCTCATTTATTTTAAGAACTACTTTTTTCAAGCTCAGTTTCAATCAAAGGTTGAATTTTATCGAACTCATCATCTTCAACTAATAAGACACCTTTGTCTTTTAATTTACCCACAATAAAAAAAGGATCTAGTGGAATATATAAGCCATATTCTTGGTCAAAAAGATTAAAGTTAACGAGCAATTCGTAACTCTCACTATCATCATCGACGTAATCTTCTTCTAATTCATCGTAAATTGGTTCTTCAAGTTCTCCTGATACTGTTAATGTTACTGCTGATCTGATAAGTCTTAAATCATGTTCTTGAAGAACAGCTTCAGCATTTTTTAGTATTTGTTCATTTTTATCTATTTTCTCAATTAGTTCAGGTTCATCTTTTTCATTTATCTTAAAAAGACTTACTGGAGTATCAACTGGCGTTAATAAAGCATATTCTTGGCCTTCAACAGTTACGAGTTGTTCAAGATAACAAAATAGCTCGTTTCCATTTGAGTCATTTAATAAAAGAGTCTGTGCATCATAATTATCATTTGAGTTGGCTTCTTTCATTTAAAAATTATCTATCCTTTTTAATACTAATATTTTATCTGACGTTTACCAGCTATTTCTTCTAATTCAGGACCCTCTTCGATCCATTGTTCAAGTATTATTTTTGCTGAAAAACTATCAATCAATCCCGATTTATCTTTTTTTATTCCAAATCTATCTGAAGATTCCCAAGTTGAACTATGTTCGTTGACGTAAGAAAATGGAAGCTTTAATTCATTTGAAAGTAATTGACCGTAATTTTTACAGTCAATAGCTTGAGTTGTCATTTGACCTTCATCATCTAGTGGAATACCCACAATAAACCCAGTCAAATTAAATTCATTTATATAATTCCTAATGATTTTAATCTCTTGATTATTTTCAAACCGTTTTACTGCTGGAAGTATATTTGATGTTATGCATAGGGGATCACAATAAGCTAATCCTATCCTTTTGGTACCTATATCCAAACTCAAAATTGACTTGGGTTTGGGTTTGCAAAATTTCATTTTGTTTTTAATGGAAAAGGAGATGGATATGGATTACCTTGTGGACTTAATTTTTCAAAGATTGATTCCAAAGATTGATTTATTATATTTACTTGTTTGGTTTCATTTTTAACTATTGTGTTCCTTATGAGAATTATTTCTTGATTTTTTTCTTTGAGATTACATTCTTCGAGAAAAAGATTTAATTGAGAATTTTCTTTATAGGTTTTTAAATATGAAACAGGTGATTTTTTAAAAAATCTTTTTATAAATTCTTTTAAAATAGAATTGAATCTCTTATCCCAATATCTACTTATAGTTAAAGTATAAATTTCTTCGTTTTGATAATTTATATCTTTTAAAATTGTACATAAAATTGAATTTTCATATATTAAGGCACCGCTTTTAGAGTTATTTCTTTTAAGAATATCGTCTTGATCAAAATCTAAAATATTTCTTATTAAGGGAGATTGATTTGATCTTATGAAATTCACTACTTTTAATATATTTTGTTTATTGATGTTTTGGAAGTCATTAATTAAGGAATAGGCATTGGTATTTTGCTTTATAGATTTATTAAGATCAGAACAATCCCAAAGGATTATCTCTTCTAACGGTTGAAAGCCTAATTCTCTTGAGGTTGATATGAGGTCAACATTATTTATATCAGCGTTAATTATCCAACTTGAAGTTTTGATGTCTTCTATTGAGATAGATTTTTTTATCAATCCTAAAGTTAATTGTTTATCGGTTAAAAAACAATTGTTGTTTATCAACTTGGGCTTAGATATTTTTAAGCAAGTCTCTTTTTTGTTTAAAGGAAAAATATTCAAATAACCAATAATTTCGTTTCCATGTATAGCAATAATGCATTTATTTTTATTTTTCTTAAGATTATTTAAAAAAATTTTTAAGTCATCAAAGGTATTTATAATTGCCATCTTTAAAAACCAATTATTCAATTCCTTATTTTTAATATCCATTAAAAGGTTAATGTGCCTTATATGGAGTTCTTCAAAAGTTACTTCCATTCCTTTTTTAGATTGAAAAGAATAAGAGGTATCTTTTTTCATTTACTTTTTTTCTCTTATTAATACTATAGGGGTTTTTTCATCTCCATTGCCAGCTGGATTAGATATTAAGTTTCTTTTGAGTATTTTATTTACTGCTTTATTTGAACTAGCTAAGACTTTCACACTTCCAAGGTCATTAACATCGACTACAGCAACATCTATATTTAGATAGTTCGAGACCTCCTTACAAAACAAATCCGCATTGAGAGGACCCATAACTATACTCTTGTCGTAAGGTGTAACTGTACCGCTTATATCATCAATGAGAGATGATTCTGAACCAGTTAACCTATAAAACATACCCTTAATACCAAGTAATTTGAAGAGAAATCCAACAAGTAGTGCAAAGGTTATTCTTGTGACTCCGATTTTATTTATTAATAATTGCATGCCGCAAGCTGTTGCGAGACTGCTTGTAGGGTGAAAAAAATAACATAAAGCTTTTGAAAATAAACTATATTCTAAATTTTGAGGAGAAATATATCTATTTTGCATAATCGCTAGTGGACTCTCACCGATTGTTAAAATATCATTTTTTTCTACAATTCCCTTACAATATTTAATCATAGTATTTACTGGGTTATCAAAGCAACCAAGCAAATCAGTTTTAATAGCAAAAGCTTTATATCTATTATTTAAAGGAATTTCAAAAACTTCTTTCGGTTTTTGTTTTTGACCATCTAAATTAATTAACAAACAATCCTTATTGTTTGAAATACCAAAATGTCCATAGTTCTCCCAAAATACTTTTAACCATAGATATTTTATTCTTTTTCTAAAATTATTATCGCTAAATTTATATATGATTCTTACAAATAATTCTGAATTTGACTTGATAATTGTTGTTGGCCAATAATTATTTAAATTCTTAATTTTATTATTATTGAGTATATAAATATCCTCTTGATAGTTAAAATTTTTGCAATATTCATTACCTTTATTTTTGAAAAAATCTAATTCAAAATGTATATTTGATACCATTGTCTCTCTGGTTTTACTTGTATTAGATATTTTTAAATCAATAATTAATTCGTTTAAACCATCCTTTTTTTTGATTTTGTAATTTACAGGTACCAGATTTAATTTTGATTTGGGTGAGTTTTTAATATATAAATCTGAAAGAATTAAAAAAATTAAAAGAACCAATAGGATATTTATTAATATCATTTTTTTAAATTAATTAATTTTTGTTTTTATCTTTTTTTTCAGAAATGATACTGTTGTATTCATTAAAACTTTCTACAGTAAATTCCGTATCTTTTATATCAATTCCTTTTAACTCTCCTATAACTTTGTTTAGTTCATCGATATTAATCATTCCATTTTGATCATATTTAACTTCACCATCACTATTTAAAATAATGGTTTGTGGAATTAATCCGTTCCAATAATAGTTAGGTTCATTTCTAAGATCAGACTTTTCTTTATCCTGTAATTCATCAGTAGTTAGAGCAATGATATCTATATTATTTCTCCATATCAAATCTAAACCGGATATTATCGGAGCCACAGCTTTACTATCTGAGCTATCGTCAAGATAAAAAAATAAAACTGCGACTCTTTTATTTTTTAATGATTCCTGAAGAGTTGTCTGAGGAGGAACTATGGCCCCATTACCAGCGTATATAGGAAAGATGTTGCCATCGTAACTATTAGAATCTCTAGAGGCATTTGCTTTATATGGACTTAAGAAAATTAATGCTATGAGTATCCATTGAATTATTTTCATTAAAGTTTAAAAACTTACTTTGAACTTGATCTTCCTAATCCTTGAAGGATTCCTTTCCCCACTAAACCGATAGCTTTGCCAACAACCTTTGTAAGGAAAGTTACGAAAAGATCACCAATATATTTTACCGCAACTTCTAACTGCGGTGCTACTGCATCTCTTATCTCAACTAACAATGTAACTTGTTTTTGTAGCCATTCTAGATTCTCTAATTCTTTCTCCCTATTTTCATTTTTAAAGTAACGGGTAAATTTTTTATCGATAATTTCAATATATTCTCGTTTACTCTCATACAAATAGATAGGCAAATAAATATAGTCATGCCAGCGATTATAGTTATTAATATTATTTCTAAATCTTTCAAAATTCCTTGTCGATTGTAATTCTGGATTTATAAGTACAGTTCTTAATTCAGGCCAAGAAGAACAAATATTAAAGATTTCAGAAGCTAATAAATTACAGTTCCTTATTGTCCAATTTGAAATTATATTTTCAAGGATTAAAAACGATTCTGTTTCATATAAAGGGAGTAATTTCCCATCATAGTCAAGAGCTTCATTTTTAATAATTGGCTCAATAAAAATTATTGATTCATGTGATTCTCTATCTATCTCTTCGCAACTTGCCTCACTATAAATAAAATCATTTATTGAAATAGATTCGCTACCTTTTTTTAATCGAAAATAGCTGTCTGTGATATTTGAAATTGTATTAACTTTAAGTTCTTTTATAAGAGAATTTAAATCATCTTTAAAATCTTTCTCTTTATAGTTTTCCTTAATATTTTTTACTAAATTATCTAACTCATCTAACATTTTGCAAATTAGTCGTGAAATGAATTCTTTCTTTATACCAGAGAGAATTATTGATGAATTATTAAATTCAACCTCTAAGTTAGTTGAGCTATACCTTTCTTTTAGTCTATCTAAAATTAAATTCCATATTTCTGTAGTGTTTTTATCTTTAATAAATACAGTGTTCTTATTTTCAAGATTAATTTTATTTTCAGTGTAAATTGCCTCTGTATAAAGTTCTAGTGAATTACCCCATAAGAAAATTAGAAAAGATTTTGCAGTAATAAGTTCTCTTAATCTTCCTTTTAAAATGAATTTATAAAATTCTGGTGTTGAATCAGAGTTGACATATTTGAATAAATAGTTAATTTCAGAATCTAATTGTTTAAGACCTGAAGTTAGAATTTTTTGACTAAAAGAAAGAGGCTTATTTTTGTTTAATTTAACTCGGGGATTATTTTTAATATCAAATACCCTTCCTCCATTTAAAATGGTATTAATAGATTCAAGAACTTTTTCTGCACTGGGATTTAAAAGAAAACCTTCAGCATTTAACGATGGAGGGGTATTTGCTTCATAAACAAGTTCTCCAGAGAGAATTATAAGAAACTTTGACTCATCATATCTTTCTCTTAATTTTAATAATTCTAACCTTATAAGATCTTCTGATTGGAAATTAAGAACATTCCATATAACCAAATCCGGAGTTTTAAAACCTGTTCCATTATTAAAATTAAGGTCTAAATTTTGGTCTAGTGATGTTAACTTTAGGGATAAAGATTCTGCTATTAAGCTTGGAGCAATAATCAATATCGATTTTTTTGAAATTAATTCCAAGACTAGATTTCTTATCTCTTTTACAAAATTAACTAATAATTACTGCAAAAACCAGCCTTAAATCAATTTTTATACTCTTTTAACCGTAGTAATTTCTGTTTAAATCAAAGTCATTTAATCTCTCTGATGACAATACATTATTCGCTTCGTTTATCGTGAATTTATTTTCATATAGAGCTTTACCTACAATTACTCCAAACAGTCCAGAATTTTCAAATTTTACTAACGATAATAAATCAGAAATTGAACCAACACCTCCTGAGGCTATTACTGGAATATCTGTGATTTCAAGTATGTTATTTATGAATTCTTCATTTGTTCCCTCTAACGTCCCATCTGTATTTATATCTGTAACAATAAAACTAGCAATCTTAAATGAAGAAAACTCTTTTACTAAATCTGTGGCTAAAATATTAGATTGCTCAAGCCAACCTCTTGTACTAACTTTTCCATCTTTTGCATCTATCCCAACAATTACCCTTCCAGGAAATTTATTTGATAAGTCTTTAACTAATTCTTTATTTTCTATTGCAGAGGTTCCCATGATAACTTTCTCAATACCATAAGAAAATAATTGTTCTATCCTTTGTTGAGACCTTATCCCCCCACCTATTTGAATTGGTATGTTAACTGTTTTTGCGATCTTTTTTATTGATTTATCGTTTGTTGGGGATCCAGTTTTTGCGGCATCCAAATCAACTATATGTATATATTTTGCTCCTTCGCTTTCCCAAAATTTAGCCTGCTCATGTGGCTCTTTTGTGAAGTCTTTTCTTTTATTAAAATCGCCCTTAAAAAGCCTTACACACTTACCATTCATTAAATCGATTGCTGGTATTAGTTCCATAGAATCATCCTTTTCATTAATTACTTCTTAGTAGTACTATTCAATATGTAATTCTATTTAAGATTACTACTTCAGTTAAATATTTTTTGAATATGAAAATTCTTGTAATGGGTGGTACTAGATTTGTTGGCAAGTCTTTGGTGGGAAAGTTATTAAGTCAAAATCATTATATTGATATTTTTACGAGAGGTAATAAAGCTAATCCTGAAAAAACAAATTTAATTAAGGGTGATAGGAATAAATTAGACAGTATAGTTAAGCTAAGAAATAAAAAGTATGATGTTGTTTATGATATTTCTGGACGAGAATTAGAACAAACTAAACTTCTTATAGGAAATTTAGATAATTCTTTTCAGAGATATATATATGTCAGCTCGGCAGGTGTTTATAAAGATAATTGTGAGCTACCCTTATCTGAAGTTGATCCAATTGATCCAAATAGTAGGCACAAAGGAAAGTTTGAAACAGAAAATTGGTTGATAAACCAAAAAATTCCTTTTACAAGTTTTAGACCTACTTATATTTATGGACCAGGAAATTATAATAAAATTGAAAATTGGTTTTTTGAAAGGTTATATAATAAAAAATCTATACCAATCCCTGGAGATGGGTCATTAATTACTCAGCTAGGCCATGTTTCGGATCTAACTGATGTAATGATTAGATGCATGAATTTTGAAAATTCTAAAAATAATATTTACAACTGTTCAGGCGAAAAAGGTGTAACAATAAAGGGTTTAATTTATTTCTGTGCGAATGCTCTTGGATTAAACCAAAATGAGATCTCTTTAAGAACATTTGATTATCATAAATTAGACCCTAAATCTCGAAAGGGATTTCCAATTAGATTAAATCATTATCAGACTGATATCTCTAAGATAAAACGTGATTTAGAGTGGGTGCCAACTTTTGATTTACTTAATGGTTTAAAGGATAGTTTTGTGAAAGATTTTAATAATAAAAAGACTGAGGAGCTTGATGAAAATTCAGATCATATTCTTTTTAATTCTTAAATAGTTTAATAAAGTCACAAAAGTCAAGATGAATCCTAACCAATAAAAAATTAAAGCCAAATTATTCAATAAGTTTATTTTTAATGGTGTAAAGAACGTAATTACTGAAATAAAAAAGAAAAATGTTTTAGATTTACCCAACAAAGATGCTGGCAATCCGTCTTTTGTAGAGTTCCTCAGGCTAGAGATAATTAATTCTCTAAATAAAATTAATGACAAAGACCAGAAGGGTATAAAATTATTTTTACAAAGGAAGGTTAAAGGAATTAAATAGAATACTTTATCGCTTAAGGGATCAAGTATGGCTCCTAATCTGGTTTTAAGATTAAATTTCCTTGCAATTAACCCATCAAAATAATCAGTTAAACCTCCAATAATAATCAATGTAAAGACATAAAAAGGTCTGTTAAGTTCTAAAAAAAGTATTAATGGAAATACAAGGAAAAGGCGAGATATCGATAATAAGTTAGGAATATTCAATGCCAAATTTTTAAGATTTTTTCTTAATAACAAATTAGTTTTTGTATATAAAAAATATATTACACTCTCAACAAGCTTAAATTTTTAGAAAAAATTCTAAATGGTTTTTAATGCTAGAATCTAAAAATTAATTTAAATCTGAATCCTAAAGATTAGGAACTCAACTTCTTTTTATGATTGATGATGTTTTATATTACAAAATTATTCCTTATATCTAATGCAGCCTCATAGCCTAAAGCTATCTCCAGAATCTGACTTGATAAATTCGATTAAAGAATATTCTTTATCGAATAATTTATATGGGTATGTTTCTGGAGTGGTGGGTAATCTTAGAACAGTTTGTATTCAATGCCCAGGAAATCAAGAGATAAATAAATTTGAGGGAAATCTAGAGATAGTTTCTTTAAATGGACATTTTAATAAAGGAGATGTTCATTTGCATTTGAGTTTTGCAGATGAGAAATGTAATGTTTTTGGCGGGCATCTTGAGGAGGGATGTATTGTGAAAAAAGGTACTGATATATTATTACTTTCTTTTGAACAAAAAATTATTAATATCTCAAGTAATGATTTATTAAAAAATGAATCACGTGTAAGTGCATATATTTTAAAGGATTGTCCTTGGTCTAAAAGAGCAATTAGGTTGCTTAATTCTTTATCTATCCCTTATGAAGTTAATTTAATAGACAATGATGAAAGCTTTCAAAAAATAATGGCTCAAAGTAGCCATAATACTTTCCCTCAAATATTTTTGGATAATAAATTTTTTGGAGGATATGATGAACTTTCAGAACAAGCAAGATTAGATAACTTAAGTTCATTTAAGTAATCTAAGTTTTTTAACTATCACGATTAGTAAGCTTTTCAGAAACCAATTCATCCTCTAACTGCTTTATTAACCTTGATACAAGACTTTGAAATTCGGGCTGACAGCCTTTAAATGCAGCTTTATGTCTTATGGGTTCATTTCTAGTTCTTAAATCAGTAAGCATTAATTGTAATGCGTCAATTTTGGGGTTTATTTTCATAGTTTTATTTTACATATTTACATCTTTTAAATCATTTGCATAGCTTTTTTAAAAGATATCTTTTTATTTTCATTTGAACTGGTTACTTCTATTAATTTATTTATAGAATCCTTGTTTTTTAAAGAATCTATACAACATTGTGCTACCAATCTTCTTGGGATTGATCCATTAATTTGAGTATCCTCCTTTGAATAATTTATATTTTCTGATTTAATATTTTCATTTTCCTTTAATCCTCCAGGTCTAATAATCGTCCATTCGAAATTTGAATTTCGTAGAAAGTTTTCACCTATTTTCTTCCAAATAAGAATTAAACCAAACAAGTTTAATGGGTGAAAAAATTTACCAGTACAAAGAGAACTTACTAAAATAACTCTCTTAATACCTACTCTTTTGCAACTCTCCAATTGCCTATATACCCCTAGTGCATCAACCTTTGCAGGACCAGTTAAGTCTAATGATGCTCTAGCACCAGTAGCAATTACCAAAGCATCAATATCTTTTAACGCTTTATCAAGTTCTCCTTTTTTATCTAATGAAACTCTAATTGTTTCTAAACTCTCTAGTCCTGCTGAGACTTTTGAATTCTTTCTAATGATTTGCCTTACTTTAAATCCTTTCATAACTGCTTCTTCGGAAATTCTATAACCTGTTTTACCCGAGGCACCAGTAATTGCTATTTTCATGATAAAAAAACTAATTAAATTATTATATAAATTTCTTAGGGTTTTTTACATATAAATTTCTTTTTTCTTTTTGGGTAAAGAGTACGACATAAATAACATTTTGTTCCATCACAGCCTCTTGCGGTGCAGTATTCTCTGCCATAAAAGATTATTTGCAGATGTAAGGTATTCCAATCGTTAACGGGAAATATTGTTTTTAGGTCCTTTTCTGTTTGAACTACGCTATCTCCATTTGATAAACCCCATCTTTGTGACAACCTGTGTATGTGTGTATCCACTGGGAAAGAGGGGATTTTAAACACTTGTGACATTACAACTGAGGCTGTTTTATGACCTACCCCTGGAAGAGATTCAAGCTTTTCAAAAGTATTTGGCACTCTACTTTTATGCTTCTCAATTAATATTTTAGATAGGTTATAAATGTTCTTTGACTTTTGATTAGATAGACCTAAAAATTTTATGTATTCATAAATTCCACTAATACCTAGCTTCATCATCTTTTCTGGATTATCTGCAACTTTAAATAAGCTTTTTGTTAATTCATTAACTTTCTTATCTGTTGATTGAGCACTTAAAACTACTGCGACGAGAAGTGTATATGGATTTGTATGATCAAGAGGGATAGGAGGCGATGGATATAGCTTTTTTAGTTCCTTGATTATTATTTCTGCTCTTTCAGCCTTTCTCATTAAATTTGAAAATTGATTGGTGTATAAAATTATACAAGTGATATTTTTGGTTAATATTTTCTGCTAACTTTATATATTTAAAGAAGAAGAATTTTGTGAAAAATGATGCGTTAATAATTGATGATCTGCATCATAAATATGATAAGCGAGAAAATTCAAATTGGATATTAAATGAAATTAACCTAAAAATTGAAAATGACGAATTATTAGGTTTGCTTGGTCCTTCTGGTTGCGGAAAAACTACTCTTTTGAGATTAATCGCAGGGTTCGAATATCCCTCTAAAGGAAAGATTTATTTAAATAATATCGAAATTTCAAGTAGGAAAAAAATTCTTAGCCCTGAGAAAAGAAATATAGGCATGGTTTTTCAAGACTATGCACTTTTCCCTCACTTAACTGTTTTAGAGAATGTGATTTTTGGTTTGAAAAACAAAAAAGATAGATCTAGAGTTGATTATTTACTAAATGTTGTTGGTCTTAATAGTTTCATTGGAAGGTACCCACATGAATTGTCTGGAGGCCAAAAACAAAGACTAGCAATTGCAAGGGCTCTCGCTCCAGGTACAAATTTTATTTTATTAGATGAACCTTTTTGTAGTCTTGATATGCATGTCAAACTTAAATTGAGAAGTGAATTGCCAAATATTCTAAGAGGCTGTAATGCAAGCGGATTGATGGTGACTCATGACCCTCAAGAAGCAATTTCTATTTGCGATAAAGTTGCCGTTATGAATGAAGGTAAAATTCATCAAATTGATACACCAATTAACCTTTTAAATAATCCAAAGACTATATTTGTGAGTAGTTTTATTTTGGGAAATAATATTATTAATCTCAAAAACACTGGTAATTCATTTATGTCTTGTTTAGGTGAAATAAATAGTTCAGGGTTATCAAGTAATACACATATCAATAAAATGTCAATTTCACCTAAATTTATTTCAATTAAAAAATCAAAATCTGGTGGTGCGAAGGTTATATCTAAAGAATTTCTTGATGAATTTCTTATCTATAAAGTATCTATTAACGACAACATTTTGAGGGTTAGAACTAATATTAATAACCTCCTAAATAATGGAGATAAATGTTCTCTTTCTATAAATAAAAATAGTCACTATTTTTTATATCCTGGTGCACATAAGGTATATTTATAATTTTTAATTATAGGCAATTACACTTCCCCCCCTTCCAATTTGAGCATTTTTTCTTTTTACATTTCTTTTTTTTACTTTTATATATTTTATTAGTTAATAGCAGTTCAAAAAAACTGTACTCTAAATTCATTTATAGTATTGAGACTGATTTTCATTATCATATTATTTAATTTAATTTAAAGGATTAATTAATTACTAAATTATACAAAATGTTGTATTATTTATATAGCTTCTTTTTTAGTAATGAACGAAAATAATCTTAAGGTAAAGAAATTAATTAATTTTGGTCCATCTGGAAGAGCTGTTGCACAACCAATGGACAATAGTTTATTGGATAATATTTTTGAACATCTAACAATGGAAAGATATGCCAATGTGCAATATTTTTCTATATACCTCTGGTTTCAGGAGAGAGATTTGAATGGTTTTGCCTCACATTTTCTAAATGAATCACTAGGTGAAATGGAACATGCTCAAAAATTTGCAGATTATTTAATCGCAAGAGGACAAAGCGTAAAATTAGATGAACTTCCTGCACCTGTTCAAACATGGGAATCAATTGAGGATTTAATTTCTTATTCTTTCAACATGGAGGCTGATTTAACTTCTTCTCTACAACAACTTTATTCTATTTCAGAGAGAATTTCAGATACAAGAACCAACGTATTTTTAGATCCAATTGTAGAAGCTCAAACAAAATCAGAAGATGAATTTGCAAACATACTTGGCAAAGTTAAGTTTGCGTCTAATCAACCTTCTGCAATCTTATTGATAGATAGTGATTTAAAGAAAAAATAAATTACTTTCGAATTTATTTTCATTCAATGTCCTTTTGGTTATTTCAACAAGTAACTTAGAAAAGTTTATTTTCTCATTATTTTTTTTATTTAAGAGCTCAGCTATTTTATAAATCTCTTTTACTCTATTAAAAATATTTTTGTTTTCAGAAAATAACCTTTCTTTCAATGCTTTATTATCAGTAGTTTTGAAAGATTGTTTTATATTTCTGAGTCTATTCGATAAAACATCAACTTCTATTAACAAGTTGTTAGTAAGTGATTGTGATTCCTTCATGTTTTTATAGCGGAGATGTTTCAATAAAAGAAGGATCAACACTGACTGTTTGGGTTCCAATAGGGGCTATTAGTAACTCAGATGATCTTAATTTAGAAATTAATCTTGTTGATGTTACACGAGTAGAACCGATTAACTCACCAATCCTTTCGTGAGTCAACCTAAAAGGTAACTCGCACCACTTACCACATCTTCTACCTAAACGATTTACTAGTATTGAAAACAACGCTTGTAATCGCTGTTCTGCATTTCCTAAGTGTCTAATCCTAAGGAGTTGCAAAGTCCATTCATTTACAGCATCGAAACCAATATTTTCATCAATGTTTACATTGCTATGAAAAGACAAATCTGTTAATGCTTCAACACAGACACCTTCGCTACATAAAAGGTCCGTTCTTAATTGATCACCTGATTGTAAAAAAGCAAGTGTCATTCCTTCAGTCTCTTCGCAAGGGCAATAAACTCTAGCAATTCCACTTTCAACTTCTAGGCATGTGCCTTTTGGTCTTGATGAAGGATCTATTAAAACAGATTGACCAGTTATTATCCTCACTGATTTTGAAGGAGATTCTCCATAACTATGGAAATTCATTAATTTATATTTGATAATGAGAATTATTATCAATTATGCACTAAAAAGATGCTTATTGCAATAGATTCTCATTATCATTACATATTTGAAGTTTTTCTTTACATGGAAATTAGCAATATAATATAAATAGAATTACTAAAAATTTTATTTTAGATGAGCGTAAATAGAGTCTGTTTTAATTGTGGAAGTTCTTCATTCGTCTCAGATCGATCTTTAGGAGGTAAGATTGTTTGCTCTAAATGTGGATCTTCTTCATTTAAGAATAAATCCTCTTCATTTTTTAAAAGTAAAAAATTTATATTTCTTGCTATTGCGATAGCTATTTTTATAATTGTTATTTAGTCCTTCTGTTTATTTTCCAAAGTCCATTATTTTTAGTCACTTCTACATCAATACCATATAACATATTCAGATTCTCACTATTTATAATCTTATTTTGACAACCGTCAGCGATTATCTTTCCATCTTTTAGCATTATGACCCGGTCATATATTTTTGTAATAGTAGAAATATCATGAGTTACGCATAATATTTTAGTATGTAATTTTGATAATTCATTAATCTTATCAACTACAAAGAACTTAGATTTATAATCTAAATTTGCAATTGGTTCATCTAGGATTAAAATATCTGGTTTTTTGATTAACGCCCTAGCAATGAGAGAAATTTGTTTTTCTCCATCTGATAAATGGGAAAAATATTTTTTAGATAGATTAGATATGTTCATTTTCTGGATGATTTTTTCCACCTTATAAGAATCTAGTTCGGATTTGTTTTGTATGTAGCAATATCTTCCATATAGTCCGCTTAAAATTAAATCAAAAACTTGTAGGTTTGGATTTATTCTATTTTTTATATCATTATTTACAGTACTTATTCTTTTTCTGAGTTCCCATAAATTTATTAGTTCTTTGTCAAATATCTTCAGTTTAGATTCATTAAATTTTACTGGGTATATGTTTCTATTAATTATTTCTATTAAGGATGATTTACCTGAACCATTTGGTCCAATTAATATTACATTCTCAGAATAAGATATCTTTAAATTTAAATCTTTAATTACTCTACAGCCATTTTTAAAACAATTTATATTTTTTGCATCGAACCAAAATTTATTAAACACTAAAACTTATTGCCCCAAAATATAATCAATTGAATTGAGCTTAATATAAATATAAAAAGATAAAGCCAATTCAACCATGAAGGTCTATTTACCTTTTTCATAGACTATATTATTAACAAAAAAAATATGAGCGGAGCAGCAAATCGTACAAATGTTTTTCTAATAATATCTATATTATTTATGATTTCTAACTTCTTTATCTCAGGTGGATATTTCAATATCACTTTGTCATATACATCAAGATTTTGGGTTTTGATAATATTTTTCCATGGTTCATCTTTATCTTCAGACTTTTTGTACCATTTCCAAAAATAATTTATTATTCTATCTTCTCCCAATAATTTTATTTCATCCTTATTTATAAATCCCATATTATGGTTATATGTTTGTGTTTTTAAAATCATATAATCCTCATCGAATATCTTATAAAATATCTTTCTTTGAGTCTCCTTAAATAACATGAGGTTATTAAATAGTTTATTTTTTAAAAATTTCCTGTAATGTCTCACTATTACTCTTGCTTTGTTATTTCCTAGTGGAATATGATCTAAAACTTGTAAATATCTAGCTGCAGAAGGATCGCCTTTATAAATTAATATCCTTCCTGGTGGTATGTATTTTATCCGGATAAATTCTTTTGTAGGTTCGTTCTTGTAGTAATAAATACTTTCAATAAATTCAGGAGTTACTTTTATTCTCTGGTTAAAACTAACTAGTACATTTTTATTAACATCTTTATCAGGGATTGTATCTCCATGAACCCAAAAAAGATGAAGGATATCTAAGTGATTTTCAATTATCCTTGACCAATCACATTTAAAGTCAACTAATACCTCTTCAGATACATAATCCTTATCAGAAAAACCATTATCAGATAAATCGTAGTTAACTATAGGTGAATCTTCACTTATATTGTTTAAATCAGTGTCAGATTTTTTAGAGTAATATACAAAAATATATCCATTCTTTTCTAAAGCTTTGTATTGAGATAAGTGAATTCTTTTGGCGTAGTTATCGTAGTTATTATCAACTATGTGACTGCATGTTATTCTATCAAGATTTTGGCAACTTCCACCAGAGGAGAATTTAGCCCCATGATATGGACATGTTATTACTCCATCTGATAATGTTCCTTCAAAAAAAGAGGCCCCCCTATGTGGACAAATATTTTTAATGCACCTAACGTTTTGATTCTCATCTCTATAAAGAACAAGAGGCTCATCATAGAGTGAAAAATAATATAGCTTATTTTTTTTTAGTTCTTTTGAAGGACAAATTGCATACCAACCAAATAAACCTATTTTTAATTCATTTTGATTTTCTCTAATATCTAAGGAGTCAATTTTTACTACAGTTCCTTTTTTAAATGGCTTAAGAACGTTATTAAAGTCTTTTGATTTAAAAAAATTAATTTGTCTGTTTTCCATAAATTAATTTCTTTTTTAATTGACTGTTTATCTTTCGGAACTATAACCCAAGTAAATAATCAATTTCTTATAAAAAAAAAATTCTCTATTATTTGTAGCAATAATTATGTAGTTATTGAAAAATATTGAGCCCCTATCGTATTTATGTATCTTTATTTCATGTTTTTTGTATCTTTTGTGATTCTTTCAAATTTTTTATGTAATCTATAGCATCATCAATATTTTTGTGGAAATTGCACTGGCCCAAATAACAACCTATAAATCTTAAGAATTTTCTCTTGCCACCACTAATTTCATATCTATGTATTGTTCCGCCATCTATAGGAGCATAAATAAGTTCTGGTAACGCCATATTAATTCTTTATTTGATACTTAATTAAACAATAATTCATGTTCAAATACATTTCCATAGCTTAATCCATATATTTAATAATTAATTTATTTATTTTTGGATAATTATTTATTGAATACCTAAGTATTATTTGTTATCTATTAATTATTGATATGGATTTTTCATTATGCCAAAGGCATTTAGGCGTTTTTTAAAAAAGCTACCAAAAAAAATTCAAACTATAAAATACTCATTTAGAGAGTTTTTATCTTCCAAGCTATGAAATAGCTGTTATAGTTAGCAAATTTTTAATTTCTATATTTTTAATAAAACATAATTGGCAAAGTTAAATTCTTAACTATATTAAATTTGCAATTTATGAAATATTATGATCAAAAAAGTTTTTATGATATCTATTTTAACTTTGCTTCTTATATTTAATTATCCAGTTTACTCTTTAGATACGTCCTCTCAAACTCTTGAAAAGTATACTAAAAAGATTTCTAATAAATTCACCAGAACTTACTGCAACACTACCAAATTTGGAATTTCTTCTGAAGGAGCTTTGGCCTTCGCTATAGGAGAGACTAATAAGGAATTTAAAAATAATAAACTCAATAAGTTGATAGATTATTCTCTACTAAAAAATTCAATAGTTTATGATTTACAGAATAATTGCCAAATTTACGATTTTGCTATTAGAAGTTTGGAGAATTTAAAATTAAATTAAATAAATGGAAATTGTAAAATTCTTATTTATTTTCTACCTATCCAATCATTAGGTTTCTCCATCATCCATTCGAAAACTCCCTTAGCATCAAGGTTTTTAGATGCATAAACAAACAATATTGGAAATAATAAAATTACCACTCCAATAACTGCTATCTCTAATTTACCGATACCCATCTCGCTGGTTGTTAAGGCGAAATAATTAATCATTACCTTTTTTGAATTAATGTTTATTAAATAAATAATTTATAAAAAAGTATATATTATTTGACTTTTTTATAAAAAATCTTAATTGTTCATATTGAAAGATATTTGTATTAAGTACCTATTTTATTGATGTAAAGTTTTTAATAAATTTAATCATAGATGCTTGTTATTTGATGGTTATGAATCATGAAATTATAATTTTTACGCCTATTTTTATAGTATTGATAGGATTGACATTTGTTTCGATTTTAAAAAAAAGAAGGAGATCAGCTAAAAGTATTTATAAATTAATAGATGATTTAGAAAAAAAATACATATATTAATCGTATTTAAAAAAAAATTAATCAAATTCTATCCCAACTTCTTCTTTTAAATCTCTCTCCAAATCTGGAAGATGAGGTTCAACCCAATGATCTTTGTTATCAATACCAGCTGCATTTACATAATTCATTATGTGTTGATCCACCTGCTTGTAAAGATCATGCAAATTTAAATCCATACGAATATCATGTGCTATTTCAGAGACTTGTTGTTCTGTTAGACAATGATCTGGATGAAGTAAATCACAACATGGAATTCTCTTCTCAATCAATTCATTTAGATTGATTTTTATTTCGTAATCTTGATGAACAGTCATAAATTTTATATCTTTTTTATTATTCTAATTATGTTTACGGTTTTGTATATCTTTAGTCAAGAAACAAAGTTCTTAAATACTTATTCAGTGATTTTAAATAAATAGATCTTCCAAATCTTTATACAAATCATCAGTCTCTTTTTGGTTTTCTGTAGTGTTTTGGTGATCTATTGAAAGTTCTTTTTTTGAAATATAGATAAGATATCCAAGGGCTCCAAAAAGTAAGGTCGTTGGTAAAATCATTAGCATTTAATTGACTTATAATGAATATAGTGCAACACTTATTACAGTCAAGTGCTGAACTTAAGTTAATTTTTTAAATGCCTACCAAGAAGAAAAGAGTTGGATTTATTCCAAGAGTAGAGGTTATGAAAATAATTGAAAAATTAAGCTTAGAAAATAATTTAAGTAACTCAAAAATAATAAGTATATTAGTGGAAGAGGCACTATCTATAAGGGGTATATTTAATAAAACAAATGGTAAAGCAACTCAATCATATCTAAAGATTGAAAGGAACTCAGAAGACTTATCTGAAGGACATATTGATTTGCAAACTTATAAAAAATTCTTATCATTCTTAAAGTTTCAGGAAATGATGGAAAAGTATAAAAAATAATTAGTGTTGCTTAGTGCTTCACTGTGCGATAAATTCTATTTGTATTGACCTTTGGGAGATTTATTTATTAGAAATTATTTATTACCATTTCAAAATCCTAAATTCAATTAACCATAAAAAAGTTCTTCCTATGAATTCATCTCTCCCAGTTTTATCTGTAAATCTACTACCTCCAGACAAATTATATTGTGATTTTAGTTATTGGAGTTCTTTGTTCTCTCAGGATATGCAAATTTTATGGGATAGAGCTCATGGGGTACCTTTAGAAAAACTGCCAAAAGGGGTTTCTGATATTATTTTTCCGTATTTATTGCTTGCACTTTCAGACTATAAGACTTCTCAAATAAATAAAATGAATGGAATAGGATTAGATAATCTATTAAGCCTTTGGTTTGATAAGTACTTATTAAATAAAAATGGTTACTTCGAGCTAATAAAAAATAATTTTTAAAAAAAATAAGCTCTTTGAAGATCAAAAGTAATTTCTACAAAAATTTATAGCGTCTAAAAATTTTTTTAAGTGATTCTTTTCTCATTGGCACATCAATAAGTCTTGCTATAAATAAATTAAATGGTTTGATGATGATTTCTTTAAATTTCTTATTAGCAAATATGTGAATTGTTGTTTTGATAATGATAACCAGGAGAGATATAAAATTAAGAAAAGCAAGATAAATGAAATTTAATTCAAAGACTATGATCTTGATATTAAATCTATTATTTTGCTTGTTTATTTTTATTATTTAATTTTTTAGTCTTTATTCATTATTTTTTTGCAAATTTCAAAAATTAATATTCAAATTTGATTGACTTTTATTGTTAATGCAATGATAATGACAAAAATAAATTTTATATTGTGAATCCTCTTTCAGATACTTTTGATGATTTTATTGATGATCTACTTTCTTCCGATGTTTATTTGTTGAAAGGGGAACTTGATTTTCTGCTTATGCAACATTTATTTAATTCTATAGATTTGAAGATTATAAATAAAACTGAAATTGAAGATGGCGAATCATTAGCTGCTTAATTTTTTATGAAATTTTTTTATGAAAAGTTTTGGGTTCCAGTTTTTGGTTATATTTTATCAAAATTTGTTTTTTTAATAGAAGGTAAAAAACAAGAATCTAAAAATAAAAAAAAATAGATTATCTACTTTATACCTTTATAAGGTATTTTTTAATACATAATTCAAGTCAATATATTTTGATAACAACAAAAGATGTACTTTAAATTTATGTATAAACGCATGGTTGAGATATAAAATAATTGCTTTTTAGCAAATTTAAATGAACAAAAATAATATGTTGAAGCCATATACAGTGCATTACCGTGATTTTCAAAACATAAGATTAGAAAATTGTTTTTATGCTTTTGACGCTTACGAGGCTAGAACACTTGCAATGGAATTTAATAAGTATATAAATGAGCATCCAAACAGTATAGACCTTATAAGATGCGAAAAATGAATAAAAGTTTTTAGTAATCTAAAATAATTTAATTAAACACTTAAGAACTTATCTATAACTGCTTGACTCAACTCACTAGTATTTCCACTAGCAACAATACCTCCGCGTTGCATCGCATAATATCTATTGGCTTGTCTTACAAAATGCAAGTGTTGTTCAACTAATAAAACACCAATTCCTGTATCTCTAATTATCTGGTTAATTGCATTTTCAATGTCTAAAACTATATTCGGCTGAATACCTTCCGTTGGCTCGTCAAGTAATAGAAGTTGAGGTTTGCCCAGCAATGCTCTTGCAATAGCTAATTGCTGTTGTTGCCCTCCACTAAGATCTCCTCCTTTCCTTTGAAGAAAATCTTTTAAAATTGGGAAGAGATCATAAATAAATGGATCTATTTTATTGTTCTTAGATAATCCACCTGGAAGAGACTCCATTCCTAACATAAGATTCTCTTCAACTGATAGATATGGAATAATTTCTCTCCCTTGAGGAACGTAAGCCATTCCTTTCCTAGCCCTCTGATGAGGTGCTTTTCTATTGATATTTTCACCAATCAAATAAATATCGCCTTTTTTTTGTTTCAACAAACCAATTAGTGATTTCAATAAAGTTGTTTTGCCAACTCCATTTCTTCCAATCAAACAAACCATTTCTCCTGAATTAACATTTAAATCTACATCTCTAAGAATATGACTCTCGCCATAATAAGTATTTAATGATTTTATTTCGAGTAAATTTTCCATAACTAGTCCTCAGGTCTTCCTAAATAAACATCAATAACTTTTTTGTCTTTTTGTATGGTTTCCATCGTTCCCTCACATAATACTGTGCCCTGATTTAATACTGAAACATTACTATCAAGTCTTCTTATAAATTCCATATCGTGATCTATTACCACTACGGTATTTTCTCCTGATAAAGATTTTAATAAATCAGCTGTAAGGTCAGTTTCTTCATCAGTTAAACCAGCAACAGGTTCATCTACTAACATTAAATCTGGCTTCTGTCCTACTAACATGGCTATTTCGAGCCATTGTTTTTGGCCATGTGATAAAGAACCAGCTTTAGAATCAACTTTTTGAGCTAAATTAACAATCTTCATAAGACGTTCAATCTCATTAAGCTGCTCATCCTTAATACTCTTATCTATAAGGTTTAAGGGACTTTTAGGAGTTGTCACCGATATTTCAAGATTTTCTTTAACTGTTAGATTTTCAAAGATTCTTGGACTTTGGAACTTTCTTCCAACTCCAAGTCTGGCTATTTTATATTCTTTTCTACCTACTAAAGATTTTCCTTTAAATATTACTTCACCTTTTGTTGGCTTAACCTTTCCAGTTATTACATCAAGAAATGTTGTTTTGCCTGCGCCGTTGGGTCCTATTACAGCTCTTAATTCTCCTTTCTTTAAATTTAAATTAAGTTTGTTGAGAGCTAAAAAACCCTCGAAACTAACAGTAATATCTATTAAATTTAGAAGATATTTATTATTCATTATTCCCCTCCTTATTGTTAACTTCTAAACTTGGATAGGTTTCAATCTTCCTTTTCAAACCAAATCTTTGAAGAAGATTCCTAGGACCATCTCCTTGAATCCACCCTAAAACTCCTTCTGGCAGAGCTGTGACAACTAAGATAAATAACCCTCCTTGAATAAACATCCAGCTAGCAGGTAAAGCTTCACTTACTAGACTTTTTGCATAGTTGATGAAAACTGCTCCTAGTATTGCTCCCAATAAAGTTCCTCTCCCTCCAACTGCAACCCATATAACCATTTCTATAGAAAAGGGAACTGTCATAAATTGAGGTGAGACTATTCCAGACTGAACAGTATATAAAGCTCCCGAAATTCCAGCGAGACCTCCAGCAATAGAAAATATTATCGTCTTAAATATCACTGGATTGTATCCTGTAAACCTAACTCGTGGTTCATCATCTCTGATTCCTATAAGAATATTCCCAAATCGCCCTTTAACTACCCACTTTGCAAAAAACCATGCTGCTATTACTAGTATGGAAGTCACCCAAAAAAATAGTCTTTGCATGGACTCAGAACCTACCATCTGACCAAATAATTGTGTTACATCTGTTTTTAATCCATTTGTTCCGTTAATAAGTTTTTGTTGCCCATTAAAGAAATTAAAGAATACAAGAAGAGAAGCTTGAGTAAGTATAGAAAAATAAACCCCTTTGATTCTATTCCTGAAAACAAGAAATCCAAGCATTCCTGCGACTAATGCAGGTATAACCCAGATGGCAAATAAACTAAATATTGGGGATCTAAATGGCTCCCAGAAGAAAGGTAAATTATCAACTCCATAAAGTCCAAAGAATTCTGGAATATTGTTTGGGAATTCAGAAGAGCTTGTTATTTGTAGATACATTGCTGCACAGTAACCTCCAAGGGCAAAAAATATACCTTGTCCTAAGCTAAGTAGGCCAGTAAAACCCCAAATTAGATCAACTCCAAGAGCTACTATTGCTAGGGATAAATATCTACCAAGAAGATTTAGTCTGAATACAGGAAGTATTTCTGGCGCCGCTATGACGAAAGCAATTATTACAACCCAAACAATAAAAGTTGTTTTTTTGCTTAGTTTTAAATTTTTAAATTCCATTAACTTTCAACCATCCTACCTTTTTGAGGAAATAAACCTGTAGGTTTAAATTGTAAAAATATAACTATTAATGCAAATATCATTACCCTTGCCATACTTGTCGTTGCAAAAAAGTTGATTGTGTTTGAAAGAGGTAAAGGCATATCTGGCCAAATAGATAAAAGTCTACCAGCGCCAATTAAATCAGTCATAATACCTATTCCAAAGGAAGCAAATACTGTTCCTAATAAATTTCCTACTCCTCCAAGAACTACAACCATAAAGCATCCAACTATATAGTTACCTCCAACATTTGGTCCAACAGATCCTAGTAGTGATACTGCAACCCCTGCTACTCCTGCCAATCCAGAACCAATTCCAAAAGTAAGGACGTCAACTTTTTCTGTTGAAATGCCAAGACAATCACTCATTTCTCTATTTTGAGTTACTGCTCTTATTCGCATTCCCCATGCACTTTGATTAAGAAATAATGTTATCGCTATTACAGAAATCAGTGTAATTATAATTATCATTAATCTTGTCTTTGGGAAGGCCGTTCCAAGAATTTCAACCTGACCTCTCATCCATGCTGGAGCTGTTACATCAACATTTCTAGCGCTTGCTCTACTAAGTTTACTTACCGAAGAAGAAATCAAGTTACCAGTTAGAACTCCAGTTAAAGCAGCAAATATCCAAGAACTAAATTTGAAATATTTGAAATTGATTGATTCTTTTATTTTTAAAGGAAATGTTGCTGGTAAAAATAAACCAATTATTAGACTTATAACCAAACCCGTACCATAGGCTAAAGGCACACTTCTAACGAACTGTTGAAGGATTAAGCTTACTCCCCATGTTGCGAGTAAAGTTTCTAGAGGACTTCCATATAATTTTCTAATCACTGTTTTTTCTAAAAGTATTCCGACTATTCCGCTTACAATAAATGCTAGAAAAATTGAAACTATAACGTATGCGTCATAGTATGGTTTTAATAATGGAAGTTTGAAAATTAGTTGGGTTACATATGTAGTGTAGGCTCCAAGCATCATTAGTTCACCATGAGCAAGGTTAATTACACCCATCAAACCAAATACAATAGCTAATCCTAATGCAGCTACAAGTAAAACTGATCCAATCGCCACACCGTTAAATAGACTATCAAGAAGCAATTCCAATTTAAAAGAAAAATATTATGGTGGATATAAGAAGAGGAGGCATAAAGCCTCCTCTAGATTTTTTAAGACTAAGCATTGAAATTAAAGCTTATATCTTTCTCCTTTAGATGGGTCTGTCCAGTCACATGCATATCCTTTGGAACTTGGTTCAAATTGGTTCCATGCTTGTGGGTATACAACTCCATCAGTTTCTTCAAGAATCTCGAATCCACCTTCTGGCTTAATTAAACCAATTCTTACTGTTTGAGCAAGGTGATGGTTCGGCATAACTTCAACTGGTCCTTGAGGTGCGTCAAATTTTTGACCTACAAGAGCTTCCCTTACAGCACTGTTCTCAAATGTACCAGCATCCTCTACGGCTTGTTTCCATAAATAAACCATGTTGTATGCAGACTCTTGTGGATCAGCAACTACTCTGTCGCTACCATAGAGAGCTTTGAAATCAGCTGCAAATTTCTTAGATTCAGGAGTATCAATAGACATCATGTAGTTCCAAGCTCCATAGTGACCCTCTAAAAATTCAGGTCCAATAGTGCTTATTTCTTCCTCTGCAATTGAATAGTTCATAACATAATATCCATTGCTTGGAGTAATTCCCGCATCCTGAATTTGCTTAAAGAAAGCAACGTTCTGGTCACCATTAAGTGTGTTGATAATTACTCCACCGCCAGTTGGTGCTAAGGCTTTCTTGATCTTAGAAATGATAGGAGCAACTTCAGTATTTCCTAAAGGTAAATAATCTTCACCTACAACTGTTCCACCAAGAGATTTAAGTTGTTCTTTGGTAATTGTATTTGATGTTCTTGGGAAAACGTAGTCTGAACCAACTAAGAAAAATGGTTTTCCGGCTGCAGGAGACCTCTTGAACATGAAGTCAGTTGCTGGTTCTGATTGTTGGTTTGGTGAGGCACCAGTATAGAAAATGTTGTTTGAACATTCCTGTGCTTCGTACTGAATGGGATAGTAAAGGAATGCATCTTTTGATTCATAAACAGGTAGCATTGCCTTTCTACTAGCAGAAGTCCATCCACCAAAGACAACGGGTACACCATCTTGATCGATTAACTTTTTAGATTTCTCAGCAAATGTTGGCCAATCAGAAGCTCCATCTTCTACGATGTATTCAATTTTGTAGCTTTTGCCGTCTACAGTTACACCGCCAGCAGCGTTGATTTCTGCAATAGCCATTTTTTCAGTATCAACAAGAGTTGATTCAGATATAGCCATTGTTCCTGAAAGGGAATGTAAAATGCCAACAGTAACAGTGTCATCGAAACTTCCGGAAGTACTTGAACCTCCTCCACATGAAGTTGCGGTAACGGCTAGAGAGGCAGTAGCTAAGCCTGCCAAAATACGCCTTGAAATTCTCATGAATTAGGATAAATTAGGTAATTAACCCTCATTAGGGGGATAAAATAAAAGTTATTAACGAGTGAGATTTAGTTTTGTAGCAATAGTAACATTTTGTTGAATCCAAGATAAAAACTTAGGGTTTTTTAGTGAATTTAAAATTTTGCTATTTGAGCTTTTAAAAATTGAGTTATTTCTTCAACTCCTATGCCGCTACTAAGGTTGGTAAAAAACCAAGGTTTCCCTTTTCTCATAAATTGCGTGTCACTTTTCATAATATTTAAATCTGCACCAACCATATCTGCTAAGTCAATTTTGTTTATTAATAATAAATCTGATCTTGTTATCCCTGGTCCCCCTTTTCTAGGAATTTTGTCTCCAGCAGATACATCAATCACGTATATTGATAAATCTACAAGTTCTGGACTGAAACTAGATGCTAAATTATCACCTCCACTTTCTACAAAAACAAAATCTAAAGGATTATATTTATTTTCTAAATCTAAAACTGCATTTTTATTTAAGGAACAATCCTCTCTTATCGCTGTATGAGGACAACCTCCTGTTTCTACACCAATAATCCTTCCTTCCTCTAAAACTTTTTTATTTATTAGAAAGTTAGCATCTTCTTTGGTGTAGATATCATTGGTGACAACTGCTATCTCATAATTTTTTTTCAGGCTTAAGCATAGAGTCTCTACTAATGCAGTTTTTCCTGAACCTACAGGCCCAGCAACCCCTACTCTTAATTTGCTGCTCATAAATTAATTTCTAAAAAGTTTTGTATAGAGGTCATTATGATTTTGTTGTGCCATAGCTAAACCTACATTGCCAAAATAGATGTCATCAATTTCTTTGTCCATAATTTCTTTAGAAACTTTTGAAATTATTGCTAATAAATCTCTCTGAATTAATTGTGCTTTTGTTGAACCAATAGGAATAATTCTTAATGCTGCACTAAGTTGGTTTGCACTCCACGCGTAGAAAAAATTCTCAACCATTTCTAACTTGGTAATTTCAAAACAATAACAAGCCCAACTCCATGCTAATGACCAGGAGCTTTTTTTATTATTTTCATATAGATATTCAAATCCAAATTCTTTGGTTAAATCAAAGAGAGATTTTGCCATTTGAAATTGTTGTTCTCTCATTTCGAGAGAGTCCTTTGATGAGAGGATCCATTTATCTAAACTCAATAGCTTTTGCAAATTACCTTTTAAATTTTTGCTGTCGTTTAACTCATTGAAAATATCAAAAAAATCTAGTAAAAGTCTTGCATCTAGTCTTATTTGACCAATTTTTAGTTCATTTATGATTAATTCCTTTACCGAATTTGAATCTTTTAAATTTTTATTATGAAGATAACTCTCCATTCCCTCCGAATAACAAAATCCTCCAACTGGTAAGTTAGGGCTTATTAATAAATATTTTAATAAGTGACTTTTACTCATGACTATGGGCACCTTTTTCTGGGTAAAATTTTTTTTTGGTGTTTTTTACTTCAACATCAAAATTTTTAAGCATATTTTCAATAACGTAATCACCTTTTGTTAGAAGAATGTTTTTTTTAATTTCTACTTCTACGTGTCTATTACCTAAATGATAAGCAGTCTTAATAAGTTCAAGTTTAGATTTTGAACTTATTTCAATTAAATTTTCTGTTTTGGCAATTATCTCTACATAAAAGCTGGACTTATTGGTTAAAAGTATATCTCCATCATTTAATTTGCCGTTTCTTGGTAATTGTAAGATTATTTCTTGATCACAATCAGATAATCTTTTGCCTCGTAAGATTCTTCTTTCGTCAGAACTTAATGTAAGTTTTAAAAATGAACCTTCTTGGGGTTTTTCCTTAATCCAATCAGTTACTACAATTTGTTTATTTATTCTCATAATCAATATTTTTAGTTGCTTTAATTTAGTAATTAAAGAAAACAATTTATGATTAAAACATCATGGGAAGGTAATTGTTTCTTAAATTTTTTTAATAATAAAGCAAGTTTGGGAAATGCTGATAAAACAATCTTTAAATCTAAATCAACCTCTCCATATAAGTTATTAAAGTCTACTCATGATCAGGAGGGAAGATGCATTTTACCTATTCTTCATACAGCAGGTGGATTAGTTGGAGGAGATTTGCTTGAATTTGAAGTGAATCTTGAAAAGAATTCTAAAGTTTTGTTAACCACTTCATCAGCTCAGAAGGTATACGGATCTGTTGGAAGATCTAAAATTAATCCAGAGGGAAGTTTTTCTAAGCAAAAAATTTTTATTAATATTCTTGATAATTCTCATTTAGAATATCTCCCACAAGAAACAATTATCTTTGCAAATGGTTTATATGATCAGAAGTTTAAAATATCTATTTCAGAAACTTCAAGTTTTTTATTTACTGATTTAATTAGACTTGGTAGAACTTCTTCTGGAGAGTCTATTGAAAGTGGAATTTTCAGATCCAAACTAGAAATTATAAGAAATAACAATTTGTATGATGATTGGGAATATGTTGATCAAATTGAATTATCTAAAGCAAGTTATGAAGCTAAGTCAGGAATGGATTCCATGCCGATATTTGGTTCCTTGATTTGGATTTGCGAAAAAGATTTTTCTAAATTAAAGATTAATAATCTAGTAGAGAATATAAAAAAGATTTTTAATGACAGTAACAATCATTTATCTATTGGAATTCTTGAAAATGGTATTTCTGTAAGATTTTTAGGGAGTTCTTCTCAAGATGCTAGGAAGTGTTTTTTTTGTATTTGGAAACAAATTAGGTCTGTTTGTGGATTTTGTGAGCCAAACTATCAAGGTGTATGGCCTTTACAAGATTCTATGAATTATTAATTATGTTCAATAAGAACCTTTTTTAGAATTTTATAGATTAATTTTTTATTATGCATCTTTCACCTCAAGAAAAGGATAAATTATTAATTTTTTCAGCTGCGTTATTAGCTGAAAGAAGACTTAACAGAGGTTTGAAACTAAATTATCCTGAAACAATTGCTTTTTTAAGTTTTCAAGTTCTTGAAGGAGCTAGAGATGGCAAAAGTGTAAGTCAATTAATGTCTGAGGGAACTACTTGGCTTTCGAAATCACAAGTTATGGAGGGCATTCCTGAAATGGTTGATGAAGTCCAAATAGAAGCGGTTTTTCCGGATGGGACCAAATTAGTTACTATTCACAATCCGATTAATTAATTATGAGTAATTTAATACCCGGGGAAATAATTCCAGAACAAGGTGAAATTGAATTAAATCTTGGTAAGGATGTCAAAACAATAATTGTTTCGAATTCTGGTGATAGGCCAGTACAAGTTGGATCTCATTATCATTTTTTTGAAGTTAACAAGGCATTAATTTTTGATCGAGAATTAACACTTGGTATGCGTCTTGATATCCCTGCTGGAACGGCAATTAGATTTGAACCAGGAGATACAACAGAAGTGAAATTAGTCCCATATGCTGGTATTAGAAATGCATATGGTTTTAATTCATTAATCAATGGTTCTCTAGATACTTAAAATTATGTCTTATAAAATTGATAGAAAAACTTATGCGCAAACTTACGGACCCACTACCGGAGATAGAGTAAGGCTTGCTGATACCGAACTTTTTATAGAAGTAGAAAAGGATTTAACTACATACGGAGATGAAGTTAAATTCGGTGGAGGTAAAGTTATTCGAGATGGGATGGGACAGTCTCAAGTAAGAAGAGCTGATGGAGCTGTAGATACCGTGATAACTAATGCTTTGATCGTAGATTGGTGGGGAATAATTAAGGCTGATGTGGGTATAAAAGATGGAATGATTTTTGAAATTGGTAAGGCTGGTAATCCTGATATCCAGGATAATGTAGATATCGTTATTGGTGCATCAACAGAAGTAATAGCTGGAGAGGGCCATATTCTTACTGCAGGTTCAATAGATACCCACATTCACTTTATCTGTCCTCAACAAATTGAAACGGCATTAGCTTCAGGAATTACAACAATGTTAGGAGGAGGGACTGGACCTGCTACGGGAACAAATGCAACTACATGTACTCCTGGTTCTTTTCATATTTCTCGGATGCTTCAATCTGCAGAAGCATTTCCCATGAACTTGGGTTTTTTTGGAAAAGGAAACTCATCAATCGAGAGCAATCTTATTGATCAAGTTGAGTCTGGTGCATGTGGATTAAAGCTACATGAGGATTGGGGAACGACTCCCTCTACAATAAATTCTTGTCTTAATGTTGCAGATAAGTTTGACGTACAAGTATGTATTCATACTGATACTTTGAATGAAGCTGGCTTTGTTGAAGATACAATCAATGCTATTGCTGGAAGAACTATTCATACTTTTCATACTGAAGGAGCAGGTGGAGGTCATGCTCCAGACATCATAAAAATTTGTGGAGAAAAAAATGTTCTTCCAAGTAGTACTAATCCAACAAGACCATATACGAGGAACACATTAGAAGAACATCTTGATATGTTAATGGTTTGTCATCATTTAGATTCTAAAATCCCAGAAGATATTGCATTCGCTGAGTCAAGGATCAGAAGAGAGACTATTGCAGCTGAGGATATCTTGCATGATTTAGGTGCCTTTTCAATTATTGCTAGTGATTCCCAAGCTATGGGAAGAGTTGGTGAAGTAATTACAAGAACTTTTCAAACTGCTCATAAAATGAAAGTCCAAAGGGGACCCCTATCGCAGGATTCTGATAGAAACGATAATTATAGAGTAAAGAGATATATTTCTAAAGTCACAATTAATCCTGCAATAGCTCATGGTATTGATAAACATGTTGGTTCTATAGAAAATGGTAAAATTGCGGATTTGGTATTGTGGAAACCTTCCTTTTTTGCTGTAAAGCCTGAATTAGTTGTTAAAGGAGGATCTATAGTTTGGTCCCAAATGGGTGATGCAAATGCTTCAATTCCTACTCCAGGTCCTGTACATGGTCGACCTATGTTCGCAAGTTTCGGCCAATCTCTAATTAAGAGTTCTTTTACCTTTTTAAGTAAAAATTCAATTGATCAAAATATTCCAAATAAATTAGGTTTACAAAAGAAATGTATTGCCGTAGAAAATACCAGAAATATCAATAAATCACACTTAAAACTTAATAGTAAACTACCAAATATTTCAGTTGATCCTCAAACTTATGAAGTTTTTTCTGATGGGGAACTTCTTACTTGTGAACCTCTTGATGAAGTCCCAATGGCTCAAAGGTACTTTTTACTTTAGAAATTTTTAATTAATTCTTTTTCAGTTTTTTTAATATCTTGTGACCCAGCAATAGCCAAATCTTCTTGCAGTTTGTTCTCACAAGATAGAACTCTTGACCAACTTGGTAACTGCTGTGTCGTAGGGCAAGCTAAGTAATCTTCTGTAGCAGGTCTCAATAGTTTCGCAAATTTTTGTACTGATAGCTCTTCTTCATGCCTATCGTACGGAAGTTGATTAACTGCAGAATCTAATCCAAATTGTTTTACCCGATCTTCCCCAACTCTTTTGTAAAGAACTTCTAAGGTTGCTAGTTGAGTACTTGTTAAGGTCTCTGCTTGATGCTCCATGAGACCTCTTAAAACACTTGAAAGTATTTCTGTACACATTTTTTGCAATCCTTCTTTAGATGAATCACCAATATTCTTATGTTTATGATCAAACAAACCTAGGTCAACTTGGGCTATTTTTGACGTTCTTACGTTTCTGTAAACCTCTGATAATAAACCTATCTCTAAACCCCAGTCACAAGGAATTCGTAAATTCATAGCAAGGTCTTTAGTGAAAGCAAACTCGCCTGCTAAGGGATATCTAAATGATTGAAGATATTGTAAAAAAGGACCTTTCCCAACTAACTGTTCAAGACTTGCCAATAAGGGACCCACAAATAATCTTGTTGCTCTACCTTGCAATTGATTGGTCTCTAAGGATAATCTGCTGTAAAAAGCCTTTACATATGATATTCCATATGATTCATCAAGAAGTGGAAGTATCATTCTTGAAGGATACAAAGGACTAAAAGTTCTTATATCAGCATCAAAAAGAGCAACAACTTCTGATTTTCTCGTCGCAACTCCTATGCCTTGCCATACAGCCCATCCTTTACCTGGATTTCCTAAAAGTTCTAACCCATTTTTTTCTTGGCTCTTTAACAGCTCTATTACAGAGGGAGAATTAGTCCATTGAACGTGAACTGGGAATGGCATTGAGTCAAAAAATGATTTTGCTGCTTTAACTTGCTCAACAGTTTTTGCAGAGAGAGCAATAACTAATTCATTTAAGCCTGTAAGGCTTTTTAAAACTTCTCTTATGTCTTTTAATGCTGGACGCTCAAACTCCTCATATAAGCAAGGTATTAGAATGCTAGTTGATCTTTTTTTAAGATTTTTGTTTAATTCTTTAAGTAAATTTCTTGTGACTCCATATTCGTGTATTGTTGTGATTAAACCTTGTTGAAAGTCCATTTTCTAATTGATGTGCAGAATGGTATTAATACTTCGTTGATTTTTTCAAAGTGAAGCAAATTGATTCAGAGAAAAAATTAAATAGATTAAAGATTGATAAATTGTTAAAAACAATTTACTCAAATAATACTACAGAAGAAATTAATTTTATTTCAAACCAATTATTACAGATTTTAGATGATTTCTCAGAGAAATCTGCTTATGAAGAAATAAGAGATAGGGAAAGGTGGAATGAATCTCATTCCGTCTTGATAACTTATGCAGATAGTATTTATAAAAATGGCGAGGCAACATTAAAAACTCTTAGTGAGCTGTTAAGTAAATATTTTGGCAGTCTTTCTAAAGTTGTACATATTCTTCCTTTTTTGAAATCTTCAAGTGATGGAGGTTTTGCAGTCTCAAGTTATGATTCCTTAGAAGAAAAATTTGGTGGTTGGCATGATCTCAAAAGTATTTCTAAAAATCATGATTTAATGGCTGATTTAGTACTAAACCATATTTCATCATCTCACCCATGGGTTCAACAATTTATTAAATCCCAAGAACCTGGTATATCAAATGTTTTTTCACCGAATCAAAATCTTGACTGGTCAAATGTAGTTAGGCCGAGAAGTTCCTCTTTGTTTTCTCAAATAAATACTGAAGATGGCCCTAAACAAGTTTGGACAACTTTTGGTCCAGATCAAATTGACTTGAATTGGCATAACTCAAAAATGACTCTTGAATTTTTAAATTTAATTATTACTTATTTATCTAGTGGAATCAAATGGTTCAGGCTTGATGCTGTAGGTTTTATTTGGAAGGAATCAGGGACAACGTGCTTGCATTTGCCAAAAGCACATTCAATTGTGAAACTCTTAAGAGTTCTTTTAAATAATCTTCTTGATGAGGGAGTTTTAATAACTGAAACTAATGTTCCTCAGAAGGAAAATCTTTCATATCTTATTCCTGATGATGAAGCCCACATGGCATATAATTTCCCATTACCTCCTCTTCTCCTAGAGGCAATTATTACTTCAAGAGCTGATATTCTAAACTCATGGATTTTTGATTGGCCCATTTTACCTGAAGATACTACTTTATTTAATTTCACTGCATCACACGATGGTGTTGGACTAAGAGCTCTTGAGGGTTTAATGAATGAGCAGAGAATTAAAGATTTATTAATTAATTGTGAGAAAAGAGGCGGATTAGTAAGTCATAGACGTTTATCAAACGGTGATGATAAACCTTATGAATTGAATATTAGTTGGTGGAGTGCAATGGAAGACTCCAGTAGAGATGCTAATAGATTTCAATATGAGAGATTTATTTTAAGTCAATTATTAGTAATGGCTTTGAAAGGGGTCCCTGCATTTTATTTGCCAGCATTACTAGCTTCAGAAAATGATATCAAAAGTTTTTCTATGACAGGTCAAAGACGAGATCTAAACAGGGAAAAGTTTAAATCAGAAAATCTTTTAGCAGTTTTAAATAATCCTGAATCTAATGCTAATAAAAACTTAAAATATCTTCGTAATGCTATGGAAGTCAGATCAGAATTAAAGCAATTTCACCCTCGTTCGGAAATGAAATGTTTATCTAAAGGTAGAAGTGATATTGTTGTAATCAAAAGGAGTAAAGGTCCTGAGTCTGTTTTTGCAATACATAATATTACTGAAAATAAAATTAATTATCAATTGATTGATAATGATTTGCCAAAAATAATTGATAGTAATTTCAATGCCCATGATTATTTATCATCCACTAAATACAATTACAAAAATATTAGTCTTGATCCTTTTCAAGTAATTTGGCTTAGTGCCTTATAAAAATGATAGAAAATTCCTCTCTTTGGGTTGTGAGTGATGTAGATGGTACATTAATGGATCACTCTTACGATTTAACGCCTGCCAAAGAAACGATAAAAACTCTTCAAAAATTATCTATACCTGTAATTCTATGTACAAGCAAGACAGCTGCTGAAGTAAAGGTCATCAGAAAGGAACTAAATCTGAAAGATCCTTATATTGTTGAGAATGGTGCGGCAATATATGGTGAATCTCTTAAAAAGGTAAATGGAGAAATTATTCTTGGGAAAAAGTACGAAACACTTAAAGAAATCTTAAATCTTATTTCTAAAGAAATCGATTATAAACTAATTCCTCTTAATAATCTTACCGATTCTGATGCAACTGAGCTTACAGGATTAAAAGGAAATTCATTAATTTTAATGAGAGACAGACACTGGAGTATGCCTTTTTTGAATCCACCTACTTTTTTAGAAAAAAGAATAAATGTCTGTTGTAAAAAGTACAAAGTAGATATTTTTAAAGGAAACAGAATGAGTCACTTATTATCTATAAATTCTAATAAAGGGAAAGCAATTAGAGCTTTAAAAAAATATTCAAATAATCAAGATTTTCAAATTATAGGTTTGGGTGACTCTCCAAATGATTTGCCTTTACTTTTGAATTCAGATATCAAAATTGTTATTCCAGGTATAGATGGACCTAATTTAAATTTAATAGATCAATTAAAAAATTTAGAATTTACTTTAGCTTCAGAACCTAACGGATATGGTTGGAAAAATGAAATTAATAAATTGATAAATGAGTTAAAACTAATTTAGAAACGTGAAAGATTTAAATATTTATTTTCCACTTGATAAATTTGAAAAATTAATTATTGATATTGGCTGGGAATCCATGGATGAATGGTTCAATTTTTGGAATAATCAAAAAAATATTCTTTCAATTGATCAATTCTGGAGTAGTAAAGTAAATGATGATTGGATTTGGGGTTTAGCTTTACCTCTATTATCTCAGGCATATAAATTTAAAAATAATTTTTCTGATCGAAAAATTATTGGGATCTCAGCTCTCCCTGGGACTGGCAAAACTACTTTAGGTAAATGGCTTGAGGCAATATCGTTAAAATTAGATTTTAAGATTGCTGTTATTTCAATAGACGATTTTTATCTTCCCTCAGATGAAATGAAATTAGCAATTAAGAATAACCCCTGGAATGTCTCTAGAGGTTTTCCTGGAAGTCATTCAGTTAAATTAATGCATGATAAATTATTTGATTGGAAGATAAGTGGAGAATTAAATGTACCCGTTTTCGATAAATCTTTAAGAAATGGCTTAGGGGATAGATCTTATTGGAGATCAGATAATCCTGATTTGTTAATTATTGAGGGATGGTTTTTGGGAATAGAACCTTTATCCATTGATATTGATGAACAACAGATCAAATCATTAAATTTGAGTCTTCATGAATCCATTTATAGATTCAATATACAAAAAAATCTACATTCATATTTAGATGTTTGGGGTCTATTAGACCATATTTGGCACTTAAAGCCATTGAAGTTTGAATATATGAATATGTGGAAATCAAATCAAGAAAAAGAAATGTTATCAGAGAAAGGAAGTGCACTTCAGGATGAAAAATTATCAAATTTTTTGAGAATGCTTAATGTATCAATACCTCATAAAAGTTTTGATCTTATAAATTCTTATGCAATGTTTTTAATTGATCAAGAACGAAATTTAGTTGAGGCTGGATTGAAAGAGTAGTAATTTCTATATTTCTTTTTTTTCAGTGATTTTTTATACATTTTTTGTGAATCTAAATAGTGTTTAATATTCTATAATTTGTTGTTTTGAGATGGTTGAATTTTCGTACAAGAATGAAGGTTGTAGAATGGTTGTTTTAAGATGCATTGGTCCATCAAACTTTTTTTTAGAAAGAGTTTTATTTCCAACAGACATTCTAACTTTTATGGCTCCAAATGATTCAAGAGTTGAAATCTGGGGAAATGAATTATATGGTCCTAAATTGGAAGAGAGAATTAGAATATCATCTGATAGTGAAGATTCTTCTTTAGTTGCCTAGAAAAGAATTTTTATAATTGTCTTCGAGTCCATATTTTTTGCAATTACTTGATTTTTATTGATATTATCTAACTAGTTTTGTTTTTAGTGATGCATTATTTTTCTTCTTTTGCAATAGGAGGCTTTGTTCCATCTGCAGCTATTGCTGGGGTTTTACTCCTAGTTGGTTTAGGTGCTTTCTTTTATCTTGGTATCAAAGGACCTACCGATTATTAAATCTGAATTTAATTAACAAATGGTTATTTTAAATTTTTATAACCTTATTAATTCAACTATTTAATCATGGATTTAACAACTATTTTATTTATATTAAGTCTGCCATTCGTTTTATTAACAGTCTATTTTGGCACAAAAAATGACTTTTACGAAAGTGAAAATTATAAAGGTGATGGCTGTGCTCACGATGTGAAAAGGTAACTTTCTTAAGTATTGCCGCTAAATACACAAGTCCATTTACTATCAAATTGCCAGACTGGTTTATATATCTCTTTTGAAATTTTTTCACCTGCTTTTTTACAAGTATCCAAGTCCTTCATTGGAATTGAGTGTAATGAAGGACTTGTTATTCCACTTACCTCTGGTCTACTCCCAGGACCTTGTCTATATGTACCAATTACTAACCAATAATTAGCCTTTACAGAATCAGAAAAAAAGAAAAGTGAAAAAAGAAAAAATAGTATTGGGGTAAATTTTTTTTTCATCTATTTATATTAGCTTTTACTTATCAAATGTAAATTGAATTTTGTAAATTGCTATTAATTAAAAAGCTAATTTATATAAGTTTTTGGAATATTTAGAATTTTTTTTATATGGCTTAATTCAAGGTTTAACAGAATTTATTCCTGTAAGTAGTACTGCTCATTTAAAAGTCATATCTCTTCTTCTAGGCATTGATGATCCAGGCTCCTCATTATCTGCAATAATTCAACTAGGTAGTATTTTGGCTTTATTTTGGTATTTTAGGAACGATTTTTTTAAATTAATAAGAAGTCAATCTACAAAAAACCTATTGCATTATTTCTTATATAAAAAGTTATTAAGATCTATTTTGGTTGGGACTATCCCAATTGTTTTGCTTGCTTGGAGCATAAAATTATTTACACCTTATTTTTTTGAAAAGATTCTTCGTTCAAATTTATCAATAGCATTAGTTTCGTTCGTAATGGCTATTTTTATGTACATAGCGGAAATATCGAAAAAAGGTTCTAAAAATTTAAAAAATCATAACTATTCAGATAGTTTTTTGATAGGCCTTTCTCAAGCCTTAGCCATCTTACCTGGCATTTCAAGATCTGGCGTTACTATTTCTACCGCTTTAGTATCAGGTTGGGAAAGAGTTGAAGCTGCTAAATTCTCCTTTATTTTAGGCATACCTGCTATTTCTATTGCAGCAGTTGTTGAATTCATTTCTGCTTTTGATGAATTTTCCTCATTTAGTTTTTCCACTCTTCTTTTAGGACTTACTACGACATTTGTATCCTCATTATTTGCTATCGATTTCTTATTAAAGTATTTTTCTTCGAATGGATTGAAATTCTTTATTATCTATCGGGTTGTATTCGGTGTTGTAATTCTTCTGAATTTATAGTTTGATGCAAAAAATTTTTTCAATTATGTTAATGTTTAAAAAAATGATCTTTAATGAATTTTTTTATATCTTTCCAACTAGGTGAAGTTGAAGTTTCAAACCTTACGATATTAGTATTAGCATTTTTTTCCTCTTTTACTTTTATAGCTGTCGGTATAAGCTCATATAAACTATACAAGTCTCTCATAAATAATAATGATAAATGATCGGAACGGCGGGATTTGAACCCACGACCCCCACTACCCCAAAGTGGTGCGCTACCAAACTGCGCTACGCCCCGTATTATTACTATAAATATAAGATGTATTTTAAATGTTATTATTTATTGGATTGTTATCAGATCTCAATACACACTTATCAACATCCCAATTAAAGTTTCCCCAAATATTATCTTTTAATATGTAATTACTTCCTGTAAAACTTCCTAACTTAACTTTTGTAGGGGAAGCGGAACAATACTGCCTGCTGCCTGCTGATGCAAGATATTGTTGATGGTACTGTTCTGCATAAAAATAGCTATCAATCATTTTTATTTCTGTTTCGATATAACCAAGATTCTTTTTGTTTAGTTCTTTTTGATATTGTTTTTTACTGGCTAAGATGATTTTTTTATTATTTTCATTTTTATAATATATCGCTGACCTGTACTGTGTTCCAATATCATTACCTTGTCTATTTTTTTGTGTAGGATCATGACATTCCCAAAACATTTTTAATAGATCGCTGATATCTATTTCACTTTTATTCCAGATAACCCTTACAACTTCTGAATGACCAGTTAAACCTGAACATACTTCGTAATAAGTTGGGTTGCTTTTTTTACCACCAGCGTACCCTACCGAAGTTGTTACAACTCCTGGAAGTTTCCAAAAACATTTTTCAGCTCCCCAGAAACAACCACAGCCAAATATTATTTCATCCTCTTGAAGATTAGGATCTTTTTTGATATCTGTTTTTAATATCCTATGAACTGAATTAACATCATTTGTAAGAGTTGTTTCTTTAATATTCATAATATTTTTTAGAAATTCAAACATAATTTTAATGTCTTTATCATAAGTTAAAAATCTTACTTTTAGCCTTTAACAATATTAGTGGCTATTTCTCTTTCCCAAAGTTTTTTATAGAGCCCATTCACTTTTACTAAGTCCTTATGGTTACCTTCCTGTACTATTTCTCCTTTATCCATTACTAAAACTCTGTCACAAGTGGCAGCTACAGATAGTTGATGACTAATCATTAAAATTGTTTTATTACTTCTTTCTCTCATTTCATCTATTATTCTTGCGGCAGTTTTATTATCGACACTTGCTAAAGCATCATCAAGAACGACAATTGGAGAGTTAACGAGTAAAGCTCTTCCAAGTGCTGTTCTTTGCCTTTGTCCACCACTTAGTGTAATACCTCTTTCACCAACAATTGTTTTGAATTTTTGTGGAAAATTATTAATATCATCAATCATCCCAGCCTTAGTAGCACTTTCTTTGACTAATTTCTTAGAAGCTTGGGGTTCACCAAAACATAGGTTTTCTGAAATTGTTGAAGTAAATAAGAAGGCTTCTTGGGGAACGATTGCAATATTTTTCCTAAGATCTTCTAATTTAATAGTTTTTACATCAATTTCATCTAGAAATAATTGACCATCTGGAATTTCTATTGTTCTTCCTAGAGACTTTGCTAATGTCGTTTTTCCACAACCTACAGGCCCAACTACCGCAATTAGTTCTCCAGGGAGAATTTTAAAACTGAGACCATTTAATGAATTAAATTTTGATCCTGGATATCTTATTGTTAATTCTTTAGCTTCTAAAAATCCTTTTAATTTTTTCCTTAAAAATTTGGTATTTTTCCCATCTACAATACTTGGATTGTTTTGAAAAATTTCTTCGACACGATCTAAACTTACTTGACCAAGTTGAAAAGTGTTCAATGTAAAACCCAATAGGGCAGTAGGGAAAACGAGCCTCTCCACGTAAAGAATCAATGCCACTAAACCCCCTATTGAAATAAATCCACTCTCTAATTGAAAAGTTCCTAATCCCAATAAAATTAATAATGAAATTGAGGAAATACCTTGCAGTAATGGGAATAGGGTACTTGCTGTTCTTGCAAGTTTTATCGCCGAATTTCGATAATCATTATTGTAAATATTAAATTCTTTCTTTTCAGCATTTTCTTGTGCGTAAATTTTGATAGCGCTTATGCCAGAAAGATCTTCTTGTATAAGATCACTTAGTTTTGATAATGATTCTTGCTGTGCTTTTCTTTGATTAACCATTTTACCGCCGAATAAGCTTACAATTCCAAGGATTAATGGAAAAATCATTAAAGCGGATATTGTTAATGTTTTGTTAATCAAAAACATCGATGGAATAGTTAGTGAATAAGCTAAGACAATATTGCATAAACTTAAAACCGTAAAACCGAGAAGCCTTCTTATATTTTCAACATCGCTAGTTGCTCTACTTATAATGTCTCCACTCCCTTTTTTTTGAATCCATTCTGGGTCTTGAATAAGTAAATGATCGAAAAGTTTCTGACGTAGATTTACCTCAACTTTTCGACCTATCCCAAAAACAATCTGTCTAGAAAACAGTCTGATTAAACCCATACACGTAGCTAATAAAATTAACCACAATGATTTTGAAATTACAAAATCTGAAGAAAACCCATTTTGTAATTGGTCAATTATGTTTTTTACTTCTAAAGGTATTACAACACTCAATATATTTACTATCAAAAGAGCTAATGCTCCGTAGAGAAATTCTTTTTTGTATGGTCTAAGGTATTTAGATATAACTTTAAGCTTTAAATTTTTCATTTAATTTTGCCAATATGATTAAGATAATGTTTCATTTTTAAATATGTGAGCTAATTTTATAAATGATTCAGTTTTTATTTATGAGTAACGAACAAACTCATCCTTTACATTCAACAGATAGGAATATTATAGATTCTCTTATTACAAAAGAAAAACCAGAAGATCTTGACTTTATTAATTTAGCTAGATTAATAAATCGTTATACTGATTTCCCCGGTGAAATTGAAATTAAAAACGATATTGATAAAATTTTAAAATTTTGGAAAATTACTAAAAATGAACTTTTTTCAAAAACAAAAAATATTTGGTCAAAAAGCTTCAGACCTTCTAACACAAATAAAGATTTAGTTGGTTCAGGTTTTGATACTTCAAATTAAATTTATTTGCATAATTTCTTTTAATAAATAAATGTCTTCAAATTTATCGAACGTTGAAATCTTAAATATTTTGTTAGGGGGGAGAAACCTTGATGACTTAACTTCAAGATCATTAATGCAAAGATGGCTTAATAATGAAATATCCGATGTACAAACAGGAGCTTTTTTGAGCGCCTTGAGAGCTAAAGGCTGTACTGGAACTGAATTGTGCTCTATGGCTGAGGAACTCTTAAATGTATGCGAATTACCAGTGGCAAGGCCAAATTTGTACATGGTGGATACTTGTGGAACTGGAGGAGATGGAGCTAATACATTTAATATTTCCACTGCAGTGGCATTCGTAGCTTCATCTTGTGGTGTAAATATCGCTAAACACGGAAATAAAAGTGCTAGTGGAAAAGTCGGTTCTGCGGATGTTTTGTTGAATCTTGGTTTAAATTTAAATTGTTCATTAGAAAAAGTAATTTCTGCCGTCAATGAAATAGGAGTAACTTTTTTGTTTGCGCCTGTTTGGCATAGATCTTTAATAAAACTTGCCCCATTAAGAAAGGCTCTTGGAATAAGGACTGTATTTAATCAACTCGGTCCATTGGTAAATCCCTTAAGACCCAACGCGCAAGTGTTAGGTGTGGCAACAGAGGATCTTTTAGAGCCTATGGGAAGTGCGCTTTTAAAAATGGGTATGGATAGAGTAATAGTAGTTCATGGATCTGGTGGCCTTGATGAAGCCTCTCTTCAAGGCGATAATAAATTAGTATTTGTTGAAAATGGTAAATTACGATTTTCAAAAATAAATATTTCAGATTTTAGTTATGAAAATATATCAAACGAAAAGCTTGTAGTCTCAGATACTGAATCTAACGAAGAAATATTAAAGTCTGTCTTAAATGGTTCTGGGCAAAATCCTCATAAATATGTTGTAGCATTGAATACTGCATTGGTCCTCTGGACAGCTGCTATAGAGGATGATTTGCATGAAGGCTTTAATAAAGCTTTATTTTCAATTAATAAAGGAAATCCTTGGGAAAAATTCTTACTTTTAAAAAATTATTTAGCCTCAGATGAATAAATTTTAAAATCATGATTAATCCTTACAAGAAAAATGCAAAATTAGTTTTAAGTAATGGAATTACCTTCCCTGGATTTTCTTTTGGAGCTTCAGGTACTGCTATAGGCGAAATAGTTTTTAATACTGGAATGACGGGATATCAGGAAGTTATTACCGATCCAAGTTACTACGGTCAAATATTAACATTCACTTATCCAGAAATTGGAAATACTGGTATTAACATTGAAGATTCAGAATCTTGTAATACTGTTAAAGGGATAATTGTTAGAAATTATTCTTCTAATAATAGTAATTGGAGATCTTCAAAAAATTTTAATCAATGGTTATTAGAAAAAAACATTATTGGTCTTTATGGAATTGATACAAGGGCTCTTGTTAAAATATTAAGATCTAATGGTTCTATGAATGGAGTTCTTACTTCTGAAGATAAATCTTTAGAAAACTGTTTAGAGATTATTTCTCAAACGCCAAAGATGGAGGGGTTGAATTTATCAAAAGTAGTTTCAACAAAACAAAAATATTTATGGCAAAAGCCTACAGAAACAGATTTTGACCGAAGAACAATACATTCAAAAAATTTTAATAAATTAAAGATTGTTGCAATTGATTTTGGAATAAAAAAATCGATTTTAAATAGATTAGTCTCCCATGGGTGCGAAATTATAGTTTTACCTTCCCGATCATCTTTAAATGATGTTCTAGAAAATAAGCCTGATGGTGTATTTTTTTCTAATGGTCCCGGCGATCCCTCTTCAGTTTCTGAAGGTATAAGTTTAGCAAAATCTCTTATCGAAAATGGTGAATTACCTATGTTCGGAATTTGTCTTGGCCATCAAATATTTGGATTAGCTTTAGGAGCTTCAACTTATAAACTGCCTTTTGGACATCGCGGTTTAAATCATCCTTGTGGGAAGAATCATTTGATTGAAATAACTAGTCAGAACCATGGTTTTGCTATTGACCCTAATTCTCTTCCAAAAGATATAGCCAAAGTAACCCATTATAACCTTAATGATAGTACTGTCGCAGGATTGGAAGTTATAAACAAGCCAATATTTAGCGTGCAATATCATCCAGAGGCAGGACCTGGTCCACATGATTCAGATTATTTGTTTAAAAAATTTGTTTCTCAAATGTTAGAAAGATGTTGACATATCGTTTTATTTTGATTTGATAATTACATTTGATACATTCATTTTTTGGAGGAACTAGATCATAGAAGATTTCCAGAAGCTAACTGTTTCTTTAAGAGGAAACCTTGAGGTCAAAACAAATATTATTGTTTTTACTTTTAAAGGGCAACTTGATGCTTTCTCAGAGAAACAATTTAAAACTTTTGTTTCTAATAATTTAGGTAATGAGCTCCCATTCGTTATTGATCTTACTAAGATTGATTTTGTAGATTCTTCTGGTCTTGGTGCTCTTGTTCAGACTGCTAAAGAAAGTAAAAAGTTAAAGTTAGGGTTTTCAGTAGTTGGGAATTCGAGAGTTGCTCAAACTATTAAGCTAGTACGTTTAGGGGATTTTCTTAATTTAAAGTCTAGTCTTGAAGATGCATTAACTTATTTGAAAAATTGAATTATTGGATTCACAATTTGGTTCCATATGGATCTCCTGAAGAAATTGGTGTTATTCAACTTGCTTGGCTTGGGGATTCGGTATGGGAACTGCACCAAAGACTTAGACATGTTCATTTTCCATTGAAATCAAAAGAGCTTCATTTATCTGTAGTAAACGAAGTAAAAGCCAAATCTCAATCAAAATCTTTAAGTCAAATTGAACATTTATTAAACGAAAATGAAATAAATTTAATTAGACGTGCTAGAAACAAAATAAAGAGATTTCCAAAGTCTTCGGATCCCATAATATATTCAAGAGCAACTGGTTTTGAAACACTAATTGGTTGGCTATTTCTGAAGGATCCTCAAAGATTATCAAAACTTTTTGAATATCTTGAAATTAAAATGAATTGAATTAATGAAAAACACTTCTAAAAATAATTATTCTGAAAAAAATAATAAATACAATTATAGTCCTGATTCTAAAATTAACTCTAAAAATACAAATTCTTCGAAAAAAAATAATAGATTTCCTCTAAAATTTTCCAAAAACAAGGGTGTTAACAATTTTAATTCAGTAAATAAAAATAATTTTTCAACTTCAAAAACACGTAAGCCAATATATAAATCTAATTTAGAAGCTTTTAATAAAGATCAAGATATTTATCAAGAGCATTCAAATAAAAAAAATTTTGATGATTGGATATGGGGAAAACACTCAGTTTTTGAGGCGCTTATTAGTGAACGACCTATTAATAGGATTTGGTGTACAAGTGAAATATTTTCTTCTGACAAATTTTATATCTTACTTAAGAACCTTAAATCAAAAGGCGTCCTCGTTGAAGAAGTTTCTTGGAGTAGGCTTTCTCAATTGACATTTAATGCTTCACATCAAGGTGTAGTGTTGCAGCAGGCAAGCTCTAAAACAATATCTCTAGAAAAATTAATCGATTTTTCTAAAAAAAGCTCAGCATATCCTATTATTCTGGCTTTAGATGGAATAACTGACCCTCATAATGTTGGTGCAATTATAAGATCAGCAGAAGCATTTGACTGTAAGGGTATTATTATTCCTCAAAGAAGATCTGCTGGCTTAACAGGAACAGTTGCCAAGGTTGCCGCTGGAGCATTGGAACATTTGCCAGTAAGTAGGGTTGTTAATTTAAATAGGGCACTCGAGGAGCTGAAGAAAAATGGTTTTCTTGTTATAGGGTTATCTGGAGATGGTCAATTATCTATATCAAAGTTTCATGAAAAAACACCCTTGGTTGTAATAGTAGGGGCCGAAGATAAAGGCATATCTTTGCTTACACAAAAAAAATGCGATTTTCTTGTAAAGATCCCTCTTAAAGGAAAAACATCAAGTTTAAATGCATCAGTTGCAGCTGCTATATCACTATTTCATTTGACGAGTAATTGAGTTTATTCGTTCAAAAAAACTACATTTAATCTTCACAACAATATTGTTGTTTCAATATATTTATATAATAAATAAATATTTATTGAATTTTTACTACAAAATTGTATAGAATTTAACAAGAATTGATGGTCTTCAGGCCAATTAAATTGATTAGAAATTTTGGAAACAAACTCGGATTAGCTTGGTGGGCTAAAATCGAAACAGAGAATCCTAATGCCACATACTGGTACGGTCCATTTCTTAGTAAACGAAATTTAAAAGATAATATATTTTCTTTTATTAAAGATCTTTCAGATGAGGGTTCTACAGATATTAAACATAGTTTAGTTCGTTGCAAAAAAGAAGAGCCATTAACTGTTTGATAATCCTTAATATTATTAATTAACTTAAGAAATGAATTTTAATTCTTTAAGAAAAGAAATTAATAGTAGAAATTCTTCTGTAAAAGAATTAATAAATGAATTTTTTTCAAAAATTGATTCCAAGGACCCTGAAATTAATTCATACATATGTCTTACAAAAGATAATGCAATCGCTCAAGCAGAAAATATAGACAAATTAATACAAAATAAAGAAATACTTCCTCCTCTAGCGGGATTGCCAATAGCAATTAAGGACAATATTTGTACCAAGGGGGTTACGACAACTTGTGCAAGTAAAATGCTCAAAAACTTTATTGCACCCTATGAATCTACAGCCTCAAGTAAATTATGGTCTTCAGGTGGTATTTGTTTAGGAAAAACAAATTTAGATGAATTTGCAATGGGAAGTTCAACAGAAACCTCTGTATTCGGAGTTACTTCAAATCCTTGGGATAAAAGTAGAGTTCCTGGTGGAAGTTCAGGTGGCAGTGCTGCCTCGGTTGCTGCAGGATTTTGTGCAGCTGCCCTAGGTTCTGATACTGGCGGTTCGATAAGACAACCAGCTTCTTTTTGTGGTGTCGTAGGACTTAAACCAACCTATGGAAGAGTAAGTAGATGGGGACTGATAGCATTTGCCAGCTCTCTTGATCAAATTGGCCCAATAACAAATACCGTTTCAGACGCTGCTGAAATTCTTTATTCAATATCTGGCAAAGACCCTTTAGATGCCACATGTCTTGACAAACCTGTACCAAATTTTTTGAGTGATTTAAATAAATCCATAAAGAATTTAAAAATTGGGATCATCAGAGAATGTTTTGAACATCCAGGTCTTAATCCAGAAGTCAAGGAATCAGTTCTTTCTGCAGTTCAAAGATTCAAAACTCTAGGAGCAGAAATCATCGAAGTTGAATGCCCTAGGTTTAACGATGGAATTGCCACATACTATGTAATTGCTCCATCTGAAGCATCTGCAAATTTAGCTAGATATGATGGAGTTAAATATGGTTACAGATCTAATGAAGGTTCTAATCTTTTAGATATGACTTCTAAAAGTAGAGCCGAAGGATTTGGCGATGAGGTACAAAGAAGAATTTTGATAGGAACTTATGCTCTGTCAGCAGGATACAGTGATGCCTATTATAAAAAAGCACAAAAAGTAAGAACACTAATAAGAAAAGATTTTGATAATTCTTTTAAGAAAGTAGATATTTTATTGACTCCGACTTGCCCAACTACCGCTTTTTTGAAAGGAGATTTTGTTAATGATCCGCTATCTATGTATTTGTCTGATCTGTTAACTGTTCCTGCTAATTTAGCCGGACTCCCAGCTATAAGTATCCCTTGTGGTTTCGATACTAAAGGATTACCCATAGGACTTCAATTAATAGGAAACGTATTAGAGGAGAATAAAATATTGAATGCTGCAAATATTTTCGAAATTGATGCTCAAGTAATTAAAAATAGACCTAAATTTTAAATTTGAATTAATAATTAATTTGTAATCACAAAGTATAGATCTTTTGAAAATTTTCTCTATCTTATATATATAAATTAATTGGGTATGGGTTACGTTTCACTTCACAATCATAGTGACTACAGTCTGCTTGATGGAGCAAGTCAAATTTCTAAAATTGTTGATAGAGCTTGTGATCTTGGAATGGATTCTATTGCTCTGACTGATCATGGAGTGATGTATGGAGTTCTTGACTTAGTCAAGAAGTGTAGAGAGAAAGGTATAAAACCAATTATTGGTAATGAAATGTATGTGATTAATGGTTCTATTGATGATCCTCAACCAAAAAAAGAAAAAAGATATCATTTGGTAGTGTTAGCAAAAAATCATACTGGCTATAAGAATCTCGTAAAGCTAACAACCATAAGTCACTTGAATGGTATGAGAGGTAGAGGTATTTTTTCTAGACCTTGTATTGATAAATTTCTTTTAAATAAATATAAGGATGGACTTATAGTTTCTACAGCTTGTCTTGGAGGCGAGATACCCCAAGCCATTTTAAAAGGTAGATTAGATGTAGCAGAGGATATAGCTCTTTGGTATAAAAAATTGTTTGCAGATGATTTTTATCTAGAAATACAAGATCATGGCTCTATTGAGGATAGAATTGTAAATGTCGAATTATTAAATATTGGGAAGAAGCATCAAATAAAAGTCATTGCTACTAATGATGCTCACTACATATCAAATATGGATGTTGAGTCACATGATGCTTTACTTTGTGTATTAACCGGGAAACTGATAAGCGACGAAAAAAGATTGAGGTATACAGGAACAGAATATATTAAAGGTGAAAATGAAATGCTTGAACTTTTTAATGATCATATTGATAATGGATCAATTAAAGAGGCAGTAAATAACACAGTAGAAATTTCACAAAAAATAGAAATATTTGAATTGTTTGGTACATATAGAATGCCAAAATTTCCTCTTAAAAAAGACAAAGATTCATTTTCTTTACTATCACAATTATCTTATGAAGGTCTACTAAAAAGACTTAAAAAAAATGATCTAACAGAGATAGATGAGAACTATAAAAAAAGACTATCTTCCGAATTGAAAATTATTAAAGATATGGGTTTCCCAGATTATTTTTTGGTTGTTTGGGACTACATCAAATTTGCTAGAGATAACCATATCCCAGTAGGACCAGGCAGAGGTTCTGCAGCAGGCTCACTAGTAGCTTATGCCCTTCAAATCACAAATATAGATCCTGTTGAGCATGGATTATTGTTTGAGAGATTTTTAAATCCAGCAAGAAAGTCTATGCCAGATATTGACACTGACTTTTGTATTGATAGGAGAAATGAAGTTATTGATTATGTTACTAATCGTTATGGAGAAGATAAAGTTGCGCAAATAATTACTTTCAATAAAATGACATCTAAGGCAGTTTTGAAAGATGTTGCAAGGGTTCTAGATATACCATATGGAGAGGCGGATAAATTGGCTAAGTTAATCCCAGTTGTAAGAGGGAAACCTTATAAACTAAATGAAATGATTGATAAGAATTCTCCTAGCCAAGAGTTTAGAGACAAATATATTAATGATAATAGGGTGAAAAAATGGGTTGATTTGGCTTTGAGAATTGAAGGAACTAACAAAACATATGGAGTTCATGCCGCTGGGGTTGTTATCGCATCAGATCCTCTTGACGAACTTGTACCTCTTCAGAGAAATAATGAAGGACAAATAATAACTCAATATTCTATGGATGATATCGAGTCACTTGGATTATTGAAAATGGATTTCTTGGGTCTTAAGAATCTCACGATGATTGAAAAGACAATTTCTCTTATTAATCAATCTACTGGAAAGAAAATAAATATTGATGAGTTACCTCAAAATGATGGTAAAACCTTTGAGCTTATTGGGAGAGGAGATCTTGAAGGTATTTTTCAGCTTGAATCTTCTGGTATGAAACAGGTCGTTAAGGATTTTAAACCTAATTCTCTAGAGGATATTTCATCCATATTAGCTCTTTATAGACCTGGACCTCTTGATGCAGGCCTTATACCTAAATTCATAAATAGAAAAAATGGGAATGAAAAGGTTGATTTCCCACATCCTTTTATTAAGTCGATTCTCACTGAAACCTATGGAATTATGGTTTATCAAGAACAAATCATGAAAATTGCTCAAGACCTGGCAGGATATTCTTTAGGTGATGCTGATTTACTTCGAAGAGCGATGGGGAAAAAGAAAGTATCTGAGATGGTAAAGCATAGGAATATTTTTATAGAGGGTTCTATGAATAAAGGTGTAAATGAAAAATTAGCAAATGATCTTTTTGATCAAATGGTGTTATTCGCTGAATATTGTTTCAACAAAAGTCACTCAACTGCTTATGGTGCTGTTACTTATCAAACTGCATTTTTAAAAGCCCATTTTCCTGTTGCGTATATGGCAGCCCTTTTAACCGTAAACTCTGGCTCTAGCGACAAGATGCAAAGATATATTTCTAATTGTTATTCAATGGGAATAGAAGTTATTTCACCAAGCATTAATTTCTCAGGGGTTGATTTCACTATTAAGAATAATCAGATTTTATTCGGGCTATCTGCTATTAAGAATTTAGGAGATTCTGCAATTAGAAATATAATAGAAAACCGAAACAGTTTGGGAATATTTAAATCATTAAGGGATCTATGCGATCGTTTGCCTTCTAATATTCTTAATAAAAGAAGTCTTGAATCTCTAATTCATTGTGGAGCACTAGATGAGTTTTCAAATGATAATAATAGAGCTCAATTAATATCAGATCTCGAACATGTTATTGAGTGGGCCTCTTCAAAAAATCGTGATAGATTATCCGGGCAAGGAAATCTATTTGATTCTAAAGAAGAATTTTCTAATGTTGCTTTTTCAAATTCACAATTAGCTAAGGTTGATGATTATTCACTTATTGAGAAGTTAAAGTTAGAAAAGCAGCTATTAGGCTTTTATTTATCTGATCATCCTCTAAAACATTTAACTAAACCAGCAAAACTAATATCTCCCATAAGCATTTCTCAGTTAGAAGAGACAAAAGATAGAACCAAAGTCTCTTTAGTTGGAATGATCCCTGATTTGAAGCAAATCACAACGAGAAAAGGAGATAGGATGGCTATAGTTCAGCTTGAGGATCTTTCTGGAAGTTGTGAAGCCATAGTTTTTCCAAAAACCTATGTCAGATTATCAGAATTTCTTTTGACTGATACTAGATTATTACTATGGGGAACAATAGATAAAAAAAGTGATAAGACTCAATTAATAATTGATGATTGTAGAGAAATAGATAACCTTAAATTGCTTATTATTAATCTTGAAAGTTCTCAAGCTTCAGATATAAGAGTACAAAATACTTTGAAAAACTGTTTAATTAAATTTAAACCAGAAAAAGGTAGATGTGGAATCAAGATTCCAGTTTTAGCTGCAGTAAGAAATAAAAATAGTGTTACCTACGTTAAATTTGGGGAACAATTTTGTATTGGTGATATACAGGGAGCGTGCAGATTATTAGAAGATAAATCATTCCAAGTTAATTTGAAATCTTTAGTTTCCTAGATTAACCATTCTCTTCATAATTTTGAGTTGCAGGTCTGAAGGCTGCTTTTGCTCGTTGTATATTCATTGGAATATTTTCAATACCGAAAAAAGATCCAGGCTCCTTATCCCAGCTAGCTGATAATATACCAAAACTTAGTCCTGCGAGACCTAATAAGAAAAAAAACGCTGAAATTGCAATTGTTGACGAGGGAGGTATTTCAGCAATATTTCTTGTAACGATAATGTAGCTAACAACAAAAACCGACATTCCTAATATTGTCGGTATTCCTGCTGTAAAAAATATTCTTCTTGCCATTCTATCAGCAACATATTTAGGAATCCCACTTGATGAACGCTTTGGGGTAGTTACTGTTTTAGTTGTTTTTTCTAGATTTGCAAACGCGGTTTTCTCAGAATAACTTTTTTTCTTTTTATTTTGCGTCTTTTTTTTTGATTGTTTTTTTTTCATTAATTGAAATCATCCTCTGATTCCAATTTTCTTTAATAGATCTTGATATTTCTGAACATTATTATCTTTTATATAAGATAATAATCTTTTTCTTTTACCAATCATTTTTAATAATCCTTGCCTTGAAGCGAAATCATGAATGTTTCTTTGGAGGTGGTCACTTAATTTCGATATTCTTTTAGAAAGCATTGCAACTTGAACTTCCGCTGAACCTGTATCAGTTGGATGTATTTGATGATTTTCAATCAGCTCCTGTTTTTCAGCTGTATCTAATGACATAAATTTATTTTCTTTTTTCTATGATACTACGTCATCCAGCTAAATTACTACTATCTTTATCTAGATAATTCATAGCTAATTTCAATAAATTTTCAAATGATAAATTATTTTCTTTTTTTGAAAGGAGATCTACTTCTTTAATAAGGATTGGCAAAATAGTATCTATTTCTTTATTTTTGTAATTTAATGATTGAAGGGTTAACTTAAGGTCCTCCATCATTTTTTTTATTTCAGGATCGTTAATCTCAAATTCATATTTGACTTTTTCTTCTTCAAATTGCATTTCACTTTTAAATTTACTTTTTAATTCTAAAATTATTCGATCACTCATTTTTTGCCCTACACCAGGGATGGAACAAATTAATTTTTTGTTTTGTGTTTTTATTGCGTTGACAACTTCATTAATGGAAAATTTATTTAAGATTCCCATACCAATTTGAGATCCAACACCTCGAACACTTAAAATTTCAATAAAGAAATTCTTTTGATCCTTTGATGTAAAGCCAAATAATAAATCTGAATCTTCTTTCTTAATATGTTTTATCCAAAGAGTGATGCTTTTATTAGATATCTGATTTGTTTTTAATTTGAGAAAAAAAGATTTTAGTATTTGTATTTCATATCCTAATCCTTGACAATTTATTAAAACAAAAAATTTTTGATTAATTTGCCATAATTCAACCAACTCTCCATTTATCCAACTAATCAATTAACCACCATCCACCTGACATCCGATTAGCGCTCCTGCAGTTCCGCCAGCAGGTACGGCCCAAAATCTATCTTTACCTCTAGAGGAGGATAGTGCAATTCCAGCACCAAGAATACCCCCAATAACAGAGCCTTCACTACAGTCATTATCATCTATTTTTTCAGCTTTAGTTTTACCTCCACAAGGTATTACAACGTCTACTTCATAACTTTTTACGTAACCTGGGTTTGATTTCGTTCCAGGTATATACTCCTCTCTATATTCGGTTCTTGTACAAGTTATTGACTTTGGGGTTGTTGCATTAACTTGAGCAATAGGAGAGAAACAAAATAAAAAAGCTAAATAGAAAAATTTCACCGTTTTTTGTATTCTTTTAATATTCTATGTGCTTTTCATTATTTTGGTAGTAGACATAATAGTTCCTAATAAAACTAATGAGGCACCTAATAAAAAATTTATGTTTATTATTTCATTAAAAAATAAAATGCCCCAAATTGAACCGAATAAAACTTGTAAATAGTTAATTGTTGAAGCTTCAGAAGCAGGTAAATTTTTTAATCCTATAGTTAAGAAAGTCTGACCTAATTGAGTAAATAAGCCAATGCCAATTATCCAAACTAATTCATTCCAATTTGGGGTAACCCAATTGATTAATACTATTGGCAATAATGTTAAAAAAGAGACAAGTGGAAAATATTCAATAATTACATAAACATCTTCAGTAAATGAAAGTTTCTTAACTGTGACGTAAGCCAATGCAGTGCAAATTGCTCCAAGAAATGCTATCGAAATCGAAATTTTTTCAATTTCAACGTTTATATTTGATAAATGACTTGGATTTAATATTACTAATATTCCAATCCAACTAATAATTATAGCAAAAATTATATTCCGAGATATTTTTTCGTTTATAAATATGCCAGCAAAAATAGATATAAAAATAGGATATGTGTATTGTATGACAGTAGATATACTAAGAGGCATATTTCTTATCGCATAAAAAATACAAACTAAAGCTAAAGTTCCTAAAACGCCTCTTAATATAAGTAATGGTCTATTTTTGCCCCAAGGATTTATATTTTTTAGATTAATTATGGATAATGTAATAATTAAACTTAACAACGATCTGAATAAAACTAATTCATAAATAGGTATCCTTTTATCAATATTTTTTACGCACAATGTCATCAAACTAAAGAAGAATGAGGCAAATACCAAATTAAATTTATTCAATGAATTAAATTTTTTTTCTAATTCTGCGATATTTATCATTTTAAAAATAGTTTTATTGTGAAATTAAGTAGATTCTTATTTGATTTTGACTTATAACAAATAAATTATTATTTATTTTTTGATAAAATCTCAATGGTTCATTCTATACACCCAAGAACTATTCAAGAGGTTAAGGAAAAGGCGGATATTGTTGACGTTATATCTGAACATATTGTTCTTAAGAAAAAAGGCAAGGAATTTGTTGGGATTTGTCCTTTTCATGATGATACTAAGCCATCTATGACAGTATCACCAAGCAAACAATTTTATTATTGTTTTTCTTGTGGTGCTGGTGGTAACTCTATTAAATTTTTAATGGAATTTACTCGTGCAAATTTTTCTGATGTTGTACTTTCTCTTGCTAAGAAGAATAATATCAATGTTGAAAATCTTGAGGGTCCTCAAGTAGAAGCTTATAAAAAACAATTATCTAGAAAAGAAGAGCTTTATAAAATATTAAGAGTCACTAAAAATTGGTTTAAGTCTCAATTAAATAATTCTCTAGGTGTTGAAGCTATGAAATATTTAACATCCAAGAGAAACTTGAGTAATAAAATTATTGATGACTTTGAATTGGGTTTTGCCCCAAATTCATGGAATGATTTATTTAACTATCTATCCATAGTAGAAAAATTCCCTATTAATCAAATATTGGCTTCAGGTCTTGCAATTTCTAAAGATAATTCTAACAAGATTTATGATCGTTTTAGAAATAGATTAATAGTTCCTATCCATGATATGCAAGGAAGAGTAGTTGCCTTTGGTGGAAGATCTCTTGATGGACAGGAACCCAAATATCTTAATTCTCCTGAATCAGAGATATTTGAGAAAGGGAAAATGTTGTTTGCATTTGACAAGGCATCTAGCAATATAAGAAAAAGAGATAAAGCTATTATTGTTGAAGGATACTTTGATGTAATTTCTCTTCATTCAAAAGGTATTACTAATTCTGTAGCTTCCCTAGGTACCGCATTAAATAAGTATCAAATTTCTCAACTATGTAGATGTACAGATAATAAAAATATAATCTTGAATTTCGATTCTGATAACGCAGGTTTATTAGCTACAAAAAGAGTAATAAAAGAAGTCGAAAGCTTATCTCTACACGATCAAATTAATCTTAAGATACTTCAACTTAATGATTTTAAAGATCCTGACGAATTTTTGAATAGTCATACTCGAGAAGATTATTTTAACTTAATTGATAATTCATCCTTTTGGATTGATTGGGAGGTTGATCAGATTTTTAAAGATAAAGATTTATCTAAGTCTGAAAATTTCCAGAGTGTTATTTCATTATTGGTTAAATTATTGAGTAAATTACCTCAATCATCAACCAGAACACATTACTTACAAAAAGTTTCCGAAAGATTGAGTAAGGGTCAAGCAAGGTTAGCGATACAGTTTGAACAAGATTTACGTAATCAAGTTAAGGGATTTCGTTGGCACGGTAGATCAAAAAAATTTGAACAACCAAATGAAATTTCTCGGCGTGAGAAAAATGAATCTGAAATAATTTTTTATTATTTGCATTGTCCTGATCTTCGGCTTTTTATTCGCGATGAATTTCTCAAAAGAGAAATTAATGGTTTTAATACTAAATATATTCAAAATTTATGGGAAACTATTTCAAAAATTGAACAAAATAATTTGGGTTTAAATTATTTAAATGAATTAAAACAATCAAATAGTTCAATTCATCAAACAGAGTTTTCTGCCATTAACTTAATTTCACTTCTGCCTGACTATTTAGCTCTTAATAATCCTGATTCATCAAATAAAATTAATATTTTTATTAATCCAAATGAGTTATTTTTAACATTGCTGAGTAATCCTAAAGAAAATTTACTTGGAACTTTATCACTTCTTGAGAAATATAATTCTCTAAAAAGATGTAGACACTTGATTGAATCCTGGGGATCTCAAAGATTAAAAACTTTAGAAAATTGTATATCTATCTTGATTGATAATCCGTCTTCAGATTCCTCAAATACCAATAAAGAAATAGATGATCTATTTAAGGATTTGAATTCAGATGCGATTAAATTTCAGGAATTATATTATTTAGAAAGACAACATATTAATTTTTTAGACAAACAACGCTGTGGCAATTTTATTGCTAGTTAACATGTTTTATTTAAATTTATAGGCAGTATTTTTTAATCAAGTTTTTTACCTTTTTGGGTTTATCTTCAAGAACATAAGCTTCTACTTCTTTTGCATAAGTTCCAGAAAAATTTGAAGTAGAGAACACTAATGCTTCTCTCTTCGTTGGATGTAATTTACTTTCTAATTTTTTTATATCCCCCAATATTTTATTGTTATTACATTTTTGTACCACATGAGTTGCTTCATGTCTTAATGCTTTTCTTATTGCCCTTTCTGTTTTGAAGTTATCTTTGTTTGGTTCTCGCATTTTGTTTCTATAATTTGTTTTCCTTTTTGCATTTTCAGTACATATTATTATTTTTTTTTCTTCAAAATTATGTAGTCCTTTTATTTTTTTGTTAATTAGACATTCAATTTTATTTTCTTCAACTATGTAGTTTGCTTTTATTAATAAGTCAAGAATCTCTTTATCTAATTTGCTTAAAAATAATATAAATTCCATGTTATTTTATTTACTTAACTATAGTTGGGATTCGTTTTATATCAGTTGTAGACGAGCGACTTAAGAAATTATTATTCATCTTCCAACTTTGTGGATTTTTTATAATAGCCCATGTAATTGCATTGTCATTATATTTTTTATTTAATAAATCAATTGTTCTCATAAGATTTGCTGATTTTTTTAGGACTTTCTGAGATTTGTGATTGATAACTGACTGCTGTAAATATTCGCTATTTTTTAAATCCTGCATTAAAACACCAGCTTTTGAAAATTTATATTCGGGATTATAAATTTCTTTAGATAGTTCAACTACTATTTTTAAAATATTATTTGTGTCATCTGTTGCATTTGTAAGTTTTCTATGAGCACTTCTTTGATAATTTTGACTTGAATATTTACTGGTTCTGGCAAATACTCTAATATCAGATGATTGCAAATTCTGACTTCTCATTTTTTCAGAAGCTTTTATTGCGTGAGTTGCAAGTGCTTGAGTTAAGTCTTCTAATTTTGTGACAGGAGTACCGAAACTCCTGCTCACCTGAATCTCTTTTTTTGATTTCTTGTTTTTTTCTATAGGTAGACATCTATGACCTTTCAGTTCTAATTGCAATCTTTTCCCTACGATGCCTAATTTCTTAATGATTTCATTTTCTTCCATATCTCTTAATTCTCTAGCATTTTTAATACCCTTACTTTGTAACCAATTAGAGGTTTGTTTCCCGACTCCCCATATCTTATCTACACTAATTCTTTTCAAATAATTATTCTCGTTTCCGGTTCTAGCTAAATCAAATATTCCAGCTGAATAATCAATATTTTTAGCTAATTTATTAGCAATTTTTGCTCTTACTTTATTTTCTCCTATTCCTACTGTTATGGTAATCCCTAGATTCTGATATATTAATGATCTTATGCTTCTTGCCCAAGGATATAGATTTTTATCATTAGGTCTAGAAATAGAGACAAATGCTTCGTCAATAGAATAAATTTCTATCTTTTCACAGTAGTTTTTTAGTAAATTCATTAATCTTTTGCTCATATCGCCATAAAGCGAGTAGTTTGAGCTTAAGACTGCTATATCCAATTTATTTAACCTTTCTTTGACCTTAAAATACGGAGTTCCCATTTTAATTTTTAAAGCTCGCGCTTCAGGACTTCTCGCAATGATACATCCGTCATTATTAGATAAAATTACTACTGGTTTATTTCTTAAATGAGGATTAATATTTTGTTCACATGATGCGTAAAAATTATTAGCATCTATAAGAGCTATCGCATCAATACTTGAAATTCTCATAAATAGCTGTGTATTGAATAAATAACAACTCCCCATATCTGTACATTAATATGGTTTTTAAATCTAAAATCAGGATAATTATGATTTTCTGCTTTTAAATACAGTTCATTATTTTTTATAGATAATCTTTTCATTGTAAATTCCCCATCTATCATTGCAATGATAATATTCCCTGGCCTAGCTGTTAAACTCTTGTCTACTATTATTAAATCTTTATCTTTAATTCCTGCATTTATCATTGAGTCGCCTTTAACTCTAAGAAAAAAAGTGCTAGACGGATTAGATATTAAATGTTCGTTTAAATCAATATTTTCTTCTGTATGGTCATCCGCAGGAGAAGGAAATCCTGCTGATACCGAATCAGTTAATAAGGGGACTTTAAACTTTTTAGTAGTTGAGCTAAAAGAATCCAAGACTTAAATTAATAGTATATATGTACTATATAATAAAAAATTAAAAATAGTTAGTTGTTAAACTTTTATAGATTAATTTTAGATTAAATTTAATCTTTTAAGAACGATGGTAAGGGGAGTTATTAGATATAGAAATAGCTCTATAGATTTGCTCGATTAGGATTAATCTAGCTAGTTCATGAGGAAAAGTTAAATGAGACAGACTTAGTATAAGATCTGATTTGTCTTTTATATCTGAACTAATTCCGTCGGCATCACCGATTAAAAAAATAATTTTTTTATTTTTAAAATTCAAGAGTAAAGAACATAGTTCAACTGAATTAAACTTCTTCCCTTCTTCACTTAGGCAAATAATAATATTGTTATTGGATCTAAGATTATTTAAATTAAAAGTCTTTAACTCATTAATAATAAGTTCAGGCATTCTTTTTTTATATTGATTAATTCCATCTCTAATCCAAAGTTTCTTTATTTTGCCGATAGCATAAATTGTTAATCTATTACTCTTAAGCATAAGTAAATATTAAATTTAATTATTCATCAAGAAGATAATTAAATTCATCATATAGTTCCTCTTCGGTTGTTAATTTCTTATAAAAATTAGCTTTTCTAGAATTCATATTAATTTGATTAAGCTCACTTTTTCTTAGTGAATTATTAACGTTAGAAGTCTCTTCTAAAGATTCTGAATTATCAATTAACGAATAAAAGATTTTATTGGGATCTTCTGAATTAAGTGGATTAGAGATTAAATTATCATTGTTAGATATATTTGTGTAATTACTTATATTTTTAATTTCGTTATTTAAATTTTTATTTTTTTTAAATTTATTGAGTTTATCTAAATTTTTTTTTGATAAGCTCATGATATAAAGTATTAAATAAATTCATATTTAATTTAAACATATTATTTATCTTTTAGATGAATTCTAAAAACTATCATCAAAAAAAAAGATTTGGACAACACTGGTTGGTAAATAAAAAAATATTAGAAAAAATCAAAGAAATTGCTGTTCTTAATGAAAATGACTTTATTTTAGAAATTGGTCCAGGTAAAGGAGCTTTAACATCTAAGTTATTGGATTCAGAAATTAAAAAATTACATGCGATTGAATTAGATAAAGATTTAATAAATTTATTAAATGATAAATTCAATAAATATGATAAGTTTTCACTTCAGCAGGGAGATATTCTTAACGTAAATTTAGATTCAATTAATAAGAAGATTACAAAGGTGATTGCAAATATTCCTTACAATATAACTGGCCCAATATTGGATATTTTCATAGGGCGATTGGGCATTATAAGAAACTATAATTACGAAAAAATAATTTTTTTAATGCAGAAAGATGTTGTAGATAGGATTTTGTCAAAAGAAGGAAGTCCCAATGCTGGTGCGCTTAGTGTAAGAATGCAACTCTTATCAAAAATAAAAAAAATTTGCGATGTAACGCCTTCTTCATTTAGTCCGCCTCCAAAAGTTTTTTCTTCTTTAGTAGTTTTCGAACCAATTAAAAATGATTTAAGATTAGATATAAGTCTAGAAAAATATATAGATAAACTTCTTCGAATTTCATTCAATTCAAGAAGAAAAATGCTTAGAAATACTCTTAATTCAATACTTTCAAATGAAGAGATAAATGAATTATCTGATTATTCAAAAGTTTGTTTTAATTTAAGACCACAAGATATTTCAATTGACCAATGGATTAAGCTTGCAGAAAATTGTATTAAAATTAAAAAATAAAAATTTAAGTATATGCAAGATTTAGTTAAAACGAAAATTATTATAAAATCTCCTGCCAAAATAAATTTACACCTTGAAATTATTGGTAAAAGAGAGGATGGATTCCATGAGTTAGCAATGATCATGCAAAATATTGATCTTTTTGATTTTTTAGAATTTCAAATTAACAATAAAGGTTTAATTAAACTTGATTCTGATTGTAATAATTTAAGCTTATCTAGTGATAACTTAATTGTTAAATCGGCAAATCTATTAAGGAAAAAATCAAATATAGATTTCGGTGCGAATATATTTTTAAGAAAAAATATTCCAATTGGTGCAGGATTAGCTGGTGGATCCAGTAATGCCGCAGCAACATTAATTGGTCTTAATAAATTATGGGATTTGAACTTAGATCAAGAAACCCTATGTTCACTAGCATCAACTTTAGGATCTGATATTCCCTTTTTTATAAATGGTGGTATTCAATTATGTTTTGGTAGAGGCGAAATTTTGGAGAAATTAGATTCAAACTTTGAATATGGAGTAATTCTTTTAAAAAATCCAAATGTATCCGTATCTACTGCTGAAACTTATAAAAAATATAGTAATAGATTTTGTGATCAATATCTTACTAATAGAGAAATCATTGAGAACATAAGAAAAAATTTAAGAGAAAATGGTTTAAATAACTTATGTTTTGATAATCAACATTTAACTATAAAAAATGATCTGCAGTTAGTTGTTGAAAATGACAATGATTCTGTAAAGCAGGCATTATATTTACTTTCTAAATTAGAAAATAGTCTGACATTTTCAATGAGTGGATCAGGCCCTACATGCTTTGCACTCTTTAAAGATGTAGAGACTGCTAAAAAAGAATTAATTGCAAATTATAAATTATTTAAAGATAATGGTTACGATTCATGGGTTTGCACTTTCCTTAAAAAGGGAATAACATTCATTTAAATTTTTTTAACAAAAATTTATTGTGGCAGAAAATAGTAATCAGAATATTGAAAAAAATATTCCCGAAAAAGGACCATTAAATTTTATTGTTGGATCATTAACCAGTTTTTTATTATTTATATTTTTTTATTTTTTAAGTAATAAAATTGCAATTTATTTTTCAATACACAAACCATCCAATTCTTCTGAAATAGTTCAAAATATTTCTTCAAGTATTAATACCTTAATAATTGGATTATCTTTTTTGCTAACTTTTTCTTTTGCTTTTATAGGTATAGGACTTTTTATTGTATTTATTCGCAGTTTTTTTCTGAAGAAAAGTTGAATTGCCAATATTATTAAGAAAACAATTTATTTGAATGTCTTTACATGACTTAGGACTTTTAATACTTTTGCTTTCACCAGGAATGATTTTGTCAATATTACTACTTATAACGTTTGCTGAAGGAGGTTGAATTATTCAAAGTGGTAGGATTACATATGTGATTAATTAGGTAATTAATTGTGGCTGGAACATTATTATTTAATGCTTTGAAAGAGGCAATTGATGAAGAAATGTCAAATGATGTAAATGTTTGCGTTATGGGGGAAGATGTTGGGCAATATGGAGGGTCTTATAAGGTAACTAAGGATTTATATGAAAAATATGGAGAGTTAAGAGTCTTAGATACTCCAATAGCAGAGAATAGTTTTACAGGTATGGCTGTGGGTGCAGCAATGACTGGTTTAAGACCAATAGTAGAAGGAATGAATATGGGTTTTTTACTTTTAGCTTTTAATCAGATATCAAATAATATGGGTATGCTTAGATATACAAGTGGCGGAAATTATAAAATACCAGCAGTAGTTCGAGGGCCTGGAGGAGTTGGTCGTCAACTTGGTGCTGAGCACAGTCAAAGACTTGAAGCATATTTTCATGCAGTTCCTGGCATAAAGATTGTTGCATGTAGTACACCTACAAATGCTAAAGGTTTAATGAAAGCAGCTATAAGAGATGATAATCCGGTTCTATTTTTCGAACATGTTCTTCTATACAATTTGTCTGAAGAATTACCTGAGGGTGATTATACTTGTGCTTTAGATCAGGCTGACATTGTAAAAGAAGGTAAAGATATTACTTTATTGACTTATTCAAGAATGAGACATCACTGCTTAAAAGCTGTTGAAGAATTAGAAAAAAAAGGTGTAGATGTTGAGTTGATCGATTTAATAAGTTTAAAACCATTTGATATGGAAACCATCTCAACATCAATAAGAAAAACAAATAAAGTAATTATTGTTGAAGAATGTATGAAAACTGGAGGTATTGGTGCAGAATTAATTGCCTTGATAACAGAGGAGTGCTTCGATGATCTTGATGCACGACCAATTAGATTATCTAGTCAAGATATTCCAACTCCTTATAATGGAAATCTTGAGAATTTGACAATAATACAACCACATCAAATAGTTGAAAAAGTTGAAGATTTAATTAGTGGGAGTACATAGAGCATGAAAAGAAGGCAAGGTTGGCTTTTCTTTATTATATTTCTACTTACTTTATCTGTTTTTCTTTTAATAAATTATCCCTTACAGTTGGGATTGGATTTACAAGGTGGTTCTCAACTTACACTTCAAATTATTAAAGAGGAAGGTAAGGTAACAAGGGATGAACTTGAGGCAGTTAATTCGGTTATAGATAAACGCGTTAACAATTTAGGGGTTTCCGAGTCTAACTTGCAAACCCTAGGTGGTGATCAACTGATTTTAGAATTACCTGGAGAACAAAATCCATTAGTTGCTTCCAGGGTATTAGGTAAGACTGCTTTAATAGAATTTAGAACCCAAAAAATAGGAACATCTTCAGATTTAAAAAGCCTGCTAATACGGAGATCGATTATCAAAGAATTAATTGAACAATATTCCTCTGTAGAAAAAAGTCAAAATGATGATAATTTCTTAAAAGTTATTCAAGATGATCTTAAAGACATAGAGCAAGAACTAAATTACTCATCTACTAGTAATGATTTATATGGGAAGTTAATTGAAATCAAAAAGTATATTGATAAGGAAATTACAAATTTATTTATTAAAACAGATTTATCTGGTAAGGATCTTATTAACGCAGGAAGGAGACAAGAACAAACAAGTAGTAATTGGGAAGTTTTATTAACTTTTAGTAATTCAGGAGGTGAAAAGTTTGCAGAAATTACAAAGTCAATTGCTGGCACTAATCAACTATTGGCTATCATTCTAGATGGCGAATCAATAAGTGAAGCCAGTGTTGGTAATCAGTTTGCTAATACTGGGATTACTGGTGGATCAGCAACAATAAGTGGTAATTTTAGTGCTGAAAATGCTAGAGAATTAGAAGTTCAACTTAAAGGAGGTTCATTGCCATTGCCAATTGAAATAGTAGAAACTAATACTATAGGGGCTCTATTGGGATCCAAAAATATTTTAAAAAGTCTTTATGCAGCAATTAGTGGATTAATTTTTGTTGGTATATTTATGATTTTTAATTATAGAATTTTAGGTTTTGTTTCAGTTCTTTCTCTAGTACTTTATGGTTTCTTTAACTTAGCCCTATATTCTTTGATTCCTGTAACTTTGACTTTACCTGGAATATCTGGACTTATACTTAGCATTGGTATGGCTGTTGATGCAAATATTCTAATATTTGAGAGAATCAGAGAAGAATTATATGATGGTAATACTCTTACAAGATCTATTGATAGTGGTTTTCAAAGAGCTAATTCATCTATAGTTGACGGCCATATTACAACTCTTCTTAGTTGTGTTGTATTGTTTTTATTAGGAACAAATTTTGTTAAAGGTTTCGCAGCAACATTAGGTATTGGAGTCTTAATAAGCTTGTTTACATCATTAAATTGTTCCAAAACTATTTTGCGATTTTTTACAACATTTCAATCATTAAGACAAAAAAATCTCTATCTGCCAAGAAATAATTTTTCAAATTAAATTTTTTATTACTATTTTTCCATGAACTACGAACTTGAACTAATAAAAAATAAAAGAAAGATAATAGGTTTTTCAACTGTTCTTATATTGTTGAGTCTTTTAGGAATTTTATATTCTACTTTTAATACTTCTTATAAGAAACCTATAAATTTAGGGATGGATTTTGTTGGGGGAAATGAACTAAGAATAGAGAGAGTTTGTGAAAAAGAATGTTATAATATTCCCCCTGATTCAGTTTTAGAAAAGTTAAGAGAGATCTCTAAAAATAAAAACGTTTTAAATAATATTAAATTACAATTCCAAAATAATAATAAATTAATTTCAATAAGAACACCTTATTTGAGTATCGAAGAATCAAATAATCTTATTAATAATCTTGATGATATTGTTGGACCACTAAATCATGATAGTAAGGATTCAAGATTAATCGGTCCAAAGCTTGGTAAAAGATTACTTACTAATTGCGTTACTTCATTATTAGTTTCTTTATTTGCAATATCTTTATATATAACAATTAGATTTGATAAAAAATATGCATTATTTGCACTATTAGCTTTATTCCATGATTTAGTAATTGTTTTCGGTATATTTTCCTGGTTGGGAATTATTTTATCTGTCGAGGTAAATAGTTTATTTGCTGTGTCATTGTTAACTATTGCCGGATATTCTGTAAATGATACGGTTGTTATATTTGATAGAATTCGTGAAAATTTAAAATCAAAGAAAGAAGGCTATAACGAAACTATTCAATTATCAATTAACGAATCATTTAGGAGAACTACGTTTACCAGTATTACAACCCTTTTCCCTTTATTAAGCATAATTTTGTTTGGATCTTACTCACTATTTTGGTTCTCTTTGGCCTTATCTTTAGGAATTATAGTTGGAAGTTATTCAAGTATTTTATTGGCTCCATCTTTGTTGCTGAAAGACTGAGATTAACCTTATAATTTATGAAATTAAATTACTATTTGATAATTTTATTTTCTTTAGTTTTAATAGATCTTTCTACTGAGTTAAGAATATTATTTGATCATTTTACTTTTAGCTCATTATATTTTGCTATTGGTAAACATCCCTTAGCTTTCTTTATACTTTTTTCATATCCATATTTATATAAAAAATTAATTAAGTAGTTTTTAAATATCTTTTAATGATTCTTTGATTATAACCTGTATTACTACAGCTAATGGAAGAGATAGAATTAAGCCTAAAGGACCAAAAATGAAGGTGAATCCAAATTGTGAAATTAATGTTAGGCCAGGAAGTAAGTTTGCTTTTTTCTTCATTATAGATGGCATTATTATATAGCTTTCAATATTTTGAATGATTACATATGCTCCTAATACGGCCAGTGGCTTCCAAAAATTATCTAGTAGTGCAATTGAGATAGGAAATATACCACTAATAACTGGCCCTATATTTGGAATTACATTAAGAACCATTGCTATTAGAGCATTTGAGACAACATATTTGACATCTAATATAGATAAAACTATTAATGATAATAAACCTACTGATAATGAGCTTATAACCATAGAAAAGGTCCAATTTGCTAATGCAATATTGCATTTTTCCAGAATATTTCTAAATTTGTTACGGTAATTTTTTGGTATTAATAGAAGTATATTTTCTTTATATTGTTTTGGTTCAATAGAGATCATCAAACTAACAGCTAATACGAATATTAATTTCAAAAGACCTGAACCCAGATTTCCCGCTATATTTATTAAATTCTTAAAACTTTCTTGAATAGCTTTAGCAATAGTTGATACATCTGGAATGGTAACTACATTATTTATAAGATTGAATATGTCTATAACGTTTTCTGATTTTTCTCCATAAAACAGGTTATTCAGTTTGTTCAGATTTGTATTAATCAAAATATTTATTTTTGATAAACCATTTGGAATATCAACTAGTATTTCATTGAATTCTTTTATGAATGGTGGTAATACAAGAATAAAAATAGTAAATACTATTACTGATATAACAGTTAATACAAGAAACAAAGAAAGTGATCGAGGAATTTTTAATCCCTTTTGCATTTGACTACATAAATTACATACAATATTTGAAATTACCAAAGAACAAATTATTAATAGGAGAAAATCCCTTAGAGTCCATATTATTAACGAAGTGATCAATATTACTACTAACTTGAAATATGATGAACTACTCAATTTTCAAAATATTCTACTTCTTCTCAGAATATCCTAATCCATTTGATTTGGCATAACTATTTGCAAATCTCATAAATCTATCAAAGTCTGATGTGTTCTTCCAAATATAAACTGCTTCTAAAAATATGGGTTCTCCATCAACAAACTTTACTTTAACTTCCCTAGTTAGTATTTCACCTTCGGAATCAATCATACGCATACCTGTGATTTCACCCTCTGTAATTGAAGATAATGCCTGAGGTTTTTCGAACAAAAATAATGCTTGGCCAGTGGTACCATCTTTACTCCTAGTCAGTCTTATTTCAGGTACTACTGGTTCATCAGTTCCCTCATAAAATTGTATTTTTGCAGTTTTATTTGCTGTCATAATATTCCATTAATAATTTTTTATCTTAGGAAATATTTTTTACATTCGTTTGTAATTATTTTATAAAACATTATTTATTAACTCTAATATACTTTCATCATATTTTTTGTCGGTTAAATCTAATAACTTTATATTTTTTTTGCCAACCTTTTCAAATTCATAACACTTATCGTAATAATCTAGAACTGATCTGCAAACTAAGTCCCATTTCTCATTATTAATTGATTCCAGAGCTATTTTTGTTCTTTGCGGTCCTAATCTTTTTTTTATCCTTAATACAGATTCTTGGAGTTCCTCTTTCTTAAAAACACTATAAGTATCTATCAACTCATCTAACCTGTTTGATTCGCTTCTTAAAATTTCAATTCTCCTAGAATGTTTCATCTGATTGAAGAATTCATGAGGAATTTTACATTTACCTATATTTGAACTTTCAGCTTCTACAAAAATATTATTAGAACATTTAAAAGAATTTAATTTTTCTGCAATTATATTTTCAAATTGTTCATTTGAAGGTTGTTCTTTCATTCCTAGTCCTCCAAATGTACTTCCTCTATGACAAGCAAATCCTTCAAGATCAATAGTTTGATATTTATATTTCTCTAGTAGTGATAATAATCTTGTCTTCCCTGTTCCTGTTTTTCCGCCAACAACTACTAAATTCAACTTTTTTGAGAAACTATCTAATACCCATTTTCTATATATTTTGTATCCTCCCTTTAGTGTTATTGGATTTAATTTATATTTTTCTAGTAGCCAAGCAATGCTTTGTGAACGCATTCCTCCTCTAGAGCAATATATTCTGATAAAAAATTCTTTATTTTTATTAGGAATAGTTTTATAAGACTCAATACTCATGAATAAATTATCAAGGAGTAACTCCATTTTTTTTTCAAAAAATTTTAATCCTTCTATGACTGCTTTTTTTCTTCCTTCCTTTTTATACATCGTGCCAATTATAGATCTCTCATCATTATCAAATAATGGAATGTTAATAGAATTAGGCAGATGTCCTTTATAATATTCACTTGGGCTTCTAACATCTATAAGTGGTCCTTTAAAACTTCTAAATTTCTCTAGTTCTTTTCTTTTGAAATACATGAATAGTTTTTATTTTTTAGATTGATTTTTTAAAATGAATAACAAAGAAAAAGATAACTATAATAATGCTACATTAGATCTGATAAAAAAATTTGTAGATTCCAATCAAAGAAAAAGAATAAATTCATTAACTCAAATAGAATCTGAAGTCGAAAATATTTTTCATCTTGGACCTTCACTGTTTGATATATTTGATAGTGATGGAGATGACTGGGCTGCTGGTTGGATATTGCAAGTTTTAAAAAAATTTAAGCCTGAATTCTTTGAAAACTCTAAATTCAATAATTGGTTTAATACATATTCAGATATTGATATTAATTATGAAGATTTGCAATTGATGTTGGCTGAGCAAAAATTTGAAGAGGCAGATAGATTAACAAGTTCTTATTTACGTAAATTAGCTGGAAAATTAGCTGAAAAGCGTGGATATGTTTTCTATAGTGAAGTTAAGAATATGTCAGGTAAAGATCTAGAATCAATAGATAGATTATGGACTATTTATTCTACTGGTAGATTTGGATTCTCAATTCAGGCAAAGATATTAAAATCAGTAGGGAAAAAATATGAATTAATGTGGCCGAAAATAGGTTGGAAAAAAGAGGGCTTATGGACTAGATATCCTGGATCTTTTTGCTGGTCATTGGATGCTCCTGATGGACATATGCCTTTAATAAATCAACTAAGAGGCGTAAGACTTATGGACTCCATCCTACGGCATCCTGCTATTGCAAAGAGACATAATAATATTCTTTAAATTGAGGTATTTAATAAGTTAAACTTAAGACAGTATCAAAATATTATTATGTCCTTATTTCGGGGCAAAAATATTTTAAAAGAATTTTTTAAAAGACCAAAGATTAACTGGTCAAACTACGAATTTGAATCATCATTACAGTTAAATGAATTTGTCGATCAATTATTAGAACCTATTAAAAATTCTGAGTCAAGCTATCTTATAAAACTTGGTTTACATGAAGCTCTTGTTAACGCAGTAAAACATGGAAATAAATTAGATCCTAAAAAAAATATTAGAGTAAGAAGAATAATTACTCCCAATTGGTGTGTTTGGCAAATTCAAGATCAAGGTAATGGTTTAGAAATAAAAAAAAGAGACTACAAATTACCAAAAAAAATAAGTAGTGTAAATGGCCGTGGCTTATACATTATTAATGAATGTTTTGATGATATTAGATGGAGTAGTAAAGGTAATAGGCTTCAGTTAGCTTTAAAAAGGTGATTTTTACTAGGGCAAGGTTGATCTACGTTAATTTCTTTTAACCATTTAATACTTTCTTCTATATACTCAATAGTTTCCTTCTCATTACAAGAAATAATTAAATGACATAATCCCGCCGAAATTAGTTCTGCAGATCGTTTATATTTATTTCCTTTATCTTTATGCCATTTAGAATGATCAATCTTTAATTTGTCATTAAGACTTTGAACAAGTTGAATAGTATCTTTATCCCAATAGGTCATTGAAGTTTTTATTTACTTTACAGCAGACCATACTTTTGTCATAAAAAAGGAATTTGATTTTACATCTTTAAACCCTACTTCCTCTATTTTAGAATCTATATCCTCTTTTATGTAATCACAATAAAAAGGCTCATGAAAAGATTGATAGAAGTTTTCCATTACGGATGTAAAGTCAGGGGAATCACTTATTTGAATTGAATCAGCTAATACTAATATCCCCCCAGGTTCAAGAACCCTGAAAAATTCATTTAACACTTTAGCTCTAATTGATCTAGGTAATTCATGAAATAAGTAAACACAAGAAATGCATTGAAAACTATTATTTTCAAAAGGTAATTCTTCTGCATTACCTTTTATTAACTCGATTAAATCACCATCTAAATCTGAAATATATCTACTTGCCTCTTTTAAGTATGAATCAGACAAATCAATTCCTGTAATTTTTTCATTAGGAAATGCGGCTCTTAATTGTTTTAATGTTCTTCCTGATCCTGTAGCCACATCAAGTATTTTTATAGAACTTCTTTTTCTATCGGTAAAAATTTCAAGTCCTTCTTTTATTGGCTTAATTATTCTTCGCCTCATTGAGTCAGCACTCCCATTGAAAAGTATCTCTACTTGTAGGTCATAAATACTAGCTGAAAAATCTGATAAATAACCATCTGTTTGATGATGAAAATTTCTCAAGTAATATTGAGGATAATTATCTTTATTAATTGATTTTGGAAGATCATTAAAGTTTTGTTTTCTGCGTCTATCCCATGTATTAGGCATATCAAGCCAAATTTTAGGATATTGAGTTAGATATCTAAGCCATGGCTCGTCAAACAATAATTTTTTTGGATATATATTTTTTTCTGCATCATTCCAATCTTCTTCTCTTAAGTTATCCATTGAATTTTGGATTTGCATTAGTAAATCCTTATCTATATCAAAATTTTCAAGCCTCGAATCGGGAAGAATAAAATTCATTAATCTTGAACTGATCTGCTTGTGAGCGAAACCTGCAATGCTTTTACTTTGTTGTAGCGTTTTATATGCAATTTTTGAAATAGATTCCCTAGCCATTTTTTAATTTATATATTTATATTCCAACAAAAAAAAAATCAATTTGAGAATATTTTGTGATAATTCTCAAATTGATTAATTTAAACTAATGTATTCTTTTAATTATGCATCGTAGTACATGAAAAATTCATGTGGATGAGGCCTTTGTCTTAGTTGTTGTACCTCTTCGTATTTTATATCGATAAAGTTATCAATAAAATCTTCAGTAAATACTCCACCAGCTAATAGATAATCCTTATCTGCTTTTAGCGCATTAAGCGAGTCATTTAGAGATGAGGGCACTGTATCAATTTTTGCAAGTTCATCAGCCGGAAGTTCAAATAAATCTACATCTACTCCATCACCAGGATCAATTTGATTTTTAATTCCATCAATACCAGCAAGCATCATTACAGAGAATGCTAAGTAAGGATTTGCAAGTGCGTCACCTGATCTGAATTCTAATCTTTTAGCTTTAGGACTTGGACCTGTTAATGGTATTCTTACTGCAGCTGATCTATTACCCTCAGAATAAACTAGATTTACAGGTGCTTCGAATCCTGGAACCAATCGTTTATAACTATTTGTAGTTGGGTTAGTAAATGCTAGGAATGAAGGTGCATGTTTAAGTATGCCTCCGATGTACCATCTTGCTGTTTGAGATAAATTTGCATAGGCTCCTTCACCAAAAAATAGTGGCTGTCCACTCTTCCATAAGCTTTGGTGAACATGCATTCCGGTTCCGTTATCGTTAAAAACAGGCTTGGGCATAAATGTCGCAGTTTTTCCATATTTTTTTGCAACATTTCTGACAACGTATTTATAAGTCATAACGTTATCAGCAGCATTTATTAACGAATCAAATTTCATTCCAAGCTCGTGTTGGCCAGCACCAGCAACCTCATGGTGATGTTTCTCTGTGGGGATACCTAATTCACCCATAAGAAGAAGCATCTCAGATCTGATATCTTGCGCAGTATCATTTGGAGCTACTGGAAAATATCCTTCTTTATATTGTATTTTGTATCCTAAGTTTCCCCCTTCTTCAATTCTCCCTGTATTCCATGGCGCTTCAATAGTATCTACGCTATAAAAACAACCTCCTTCTTTGGAGTCATATCTAACATCATCAAATAAAAAGAATTCTGGTTCTGGTCCAAAAAATGCAGTATCTGCTATACCAGTCGAGTCTAAGTATTTTAATGCCTTTTGAGCTAAAGCTCTTGGACACCTATCATAAGGCTCCCCGCTTCTTGGCTCTTGAATAGAGCAAATCATACTTAGGGTTTTATGTTTATAAAAAGGATCTATCCAAGCTGTACTTGCATCGGGAACCATTGACATATCTGAGGCATTAATTGCTTTCCAACCTCTTATTGATGAGCCATCAAATGCCAAACCTTCTGTAAAAGAATCCTCCTCTATCATGTCTGATGTGAGAGTTAAATGTTGCCATTTTCCATGAATATCAGTGAATTTTAGATCAATGAGTTCAATTCCTTCGTCTTTAATTTGACTTAAAACATCTTGAGGAGATTTAGACATAATTTTGTAATACCTTATATGAAATTAATAACTTGATGAATCAAGTTATGTATCAAAGGTCACTTTTTTTAAGACTTGATGTCTTCTTTTAGTGTTTCAAGTCATAAGTTTAATAATTATTTACTTAATTATTTAAATTGAATGAATTTCTTTAAATAAATATCGCTTATGTGGCGATATTAGTTTAATTTAAAAGTAATTGAATGTAATTCTTTGACAGAAGCAAAACTTATTTCGGCTTTAAATGAAGAGAATTTATCTCATTTCTCAAAGACTTATGTTCCCTCTAGACTTTTATTAGGTCCTGGTCCTTCAAACGCACATCCAGAAGTTCTAAATGCTCTTTCTTTGAATCCTATCGGTCATTTAGATGAAGCATATATTTCTTTGATGTCGGATGTTCAACAACTTCTTAGATATACCTGGCAATGTAATAATCGTATGACTCTTCCAATGAGTGGTACTGGAAGTGCAGCTATGGAAGCTTCAATAGCAAATTTTATAGAGGAAGGAGAAAAAATTCTTATCGCTAAAAAAGGATATTTTGGAGACAGACTAGTTGATATGGCAACTAGATATAAAGCAGATGTATCTGTTATAGAAAAACCTTGGGGTGAATCCTTCTCTTATGAAGAAATCAAGCATGAAATAGAGACTAAAAAACCAGCTATATTTGCTATTGTTCACGCTGAAACATCTAGTGGGGTTTTACAACCTCTTAATGGAATTGGTGATATATGTAGAAAAAATAACTGCTTGTTTTTAGTTGACGCGGTTACTTCCCTTGGGGCTTTAGAACTATTGATAGATGAATGGAAAATAGATTTAGCGTATAGTTGTAGCCAGAAAGGATTAAGCTGCCCGCCTGGACTAAGTCCTTTTACAATGAATAAGAGAGCTGAAGATAAACTAAGTTCAAGAAAAACAAAAGTTCCTAACTGGTATTTAGATTTATCTCTTTTAAATAAATATTGGGGTTCTGATCGCGTTTACCATCATACTGCCCCTGTAAACATGAATTTTGCTATTCGAGAAGGTTTACGATTAATTGCAAATGAAGGATTAGAGAATGTTTGGTATAGGCATAATACTAATGCAAAGAAACTTTGGAAAGGTTTAGAAAGTCTAGGAATGGAATTACATGTATCAGAGGATTATCGATTGCCAACTCTTACAACAGTTAAGATACCACCTGCAGTTGATGGAGATGGTTTTAGAAATCATCTTTTAAGAAACTTTGGAATAGAAATAGGAAATGGACTTGGAGAATTGTCTGGTAAGGTATGGCGCATAGGATTAATGGGCTTTAACTCAAGTGAGGAGAATGTAGACAGATTATTAAACCTATTTGATACCGAGTTAAAAAAATATTCTATTTTTGAGTCCTCAACTTTTTAAACCATAATTGTAAAATTTTACTGCATTCGTCTTCTAAAATACCTCCTACGATTTCCATTTTGTGATGAGAACTTTTATGCTTTGATAAGTCAATTGAGCCGCCCAATCCACCTCTTTTCTTATCGTAGGCACCAAAAACAACTTTACCCATCCTTGCTTGAATAAGTGCCGATGCACACATGGTACAAGGTTCTAAATTTGTGATGATAATACATTCATTAAATCTCCAATCATTTTTTATTAGAGATGCTTGCCTTAGGGCCATAATTTCAGCATGACCTAATGGATCATTATTTATATTTCTCCTGTTAACCCCTCTTCCAATACATCTTCCTCTCTCATCTAAAATTATTGAACAGATTGGTAACTCAACTTTCCCAATTTCTTCTGATCTTCTTAGGATAGAGTACATCCATCTTGAGTATTTTAAAATATTTATTCCTTTCTGTTCATCATAATTACTATTTACATTTTCAAAAATATACCTCATTTACCAATATTAAGAATAAACTTATTAATAGATATCTTATCTGATGACTGAAGATTTAATTTATAAAAAAGATATATACTTCCCATCGTATTTAGGGACTAACGATAACTTAATTACTCTCCTAAATAAAACAACTCAAATTCTTTGTGACTGGTTCTCTAAAGCCGATAAATATGGTCCATTACCATTTGATGAAAATTTCAAGTGCTTAATGCCTGGTGAGGATGGTAATTCTACAGAAGATTTGTTTTCTGATATTCAATCCCTTCTAAATAATTCTTTTAATCCAGTTCATCCCGGCTCTTTAGCTCATTTGGATCCCCCACCTTTAATTTTTTCTATTTTAGGCGATTTAATTGCTGCTGGTTTAAATAATAATCTTCTTGCTTACGAGTTGTCTCCAAGTATTACTTTGCTTGAGGAATCATTATGCAAATGGTTTGCAAAGAAAATAGGGTTTAATGATTCTTCAGGAGGCATAGCAGCTAGCGGGGGTACTTTAAGTAATTTGAATGCACTTATAACAGCTAGACATAATTCTGGATTAGGTTCAGATCCCAATTCTGTATTACTTGTTAGTGAAGATGCTCATTCCTCCTTTATTAAATGTATAAGAATAATGGGTCTTGATGAAGCAAATCTTATCAGGATTAAAACTGATAATAACGGCAGTATTGATATACATAATCTTAGAAAAACTATAGATAAATGTTTTATTGATAATAAAAAAATATTCGCTATTGTTGCCACGCTAGGCACAACTGTAAGAGGAGCAATTGATCCTATTAAAGACATAAGTGAAATATGCAAAGAAAGAAATATATGGCTTCATATCGATGGCTCCATTGGAGGCATTTTTGCCATAACTTCTATTCCAATAGAAGGTTTAAATAATATTAATCAGGCTAATTCCATAACAATAAATCCTCAAAAAATAATTGGTATTACAAAGACATCATCTTTGTTATTAGTTTCAGAAATGAGTACTTTAGAAAATACATTTTCTACTGGACTTCCTTACCTATCATCTAAAGAAAATATCATAAATAGAGGAGAAATAGGCATACAAGGTTCTAGACCTGCAGAGGTTATCAAACTATGGCTTGGGTTACGTTTTTTAGGTATGAATGGAATAGAAAATATATTAAAATCATCAATTAAAAGAAAAGATTTTTTTATAAAAAATATTAGTAAAAATAAATTTGATATATATTCAGGTCCTCTTCATATTGTATCTTTCTTACCAAAGAAACTTGAGCCAAAAGACTCTGATGCATGGACTCAAACTAAAGTTAATGAACTAATTAACAATAATTTTATGCTTTCTAGACCAAAATTTAAAGGTAAATATTTTTTACGGGTTGTCATGGGAAATTACAATACAAAAGAATCTCATATTGAAGAACTTTTGAGACTTTTAGATGCTTAACTAATGAATATGGGTAGATCAAAAATTATTGCAATAGTAACAGGGTTTATATCTATAGTTATTTGTATCACTTACTTACTCTTAATAACTATCTTTGATTTCAGAACTTATCTAAATGATCAATTATCCAATTTTACATAGTAAATGGAGGCAAACTTTTATTTGATTTAAAATACTTTTTCATTTCAATTTTTGAAATAGCTTCTTTTACGAAGTTGTTTAAAATGTCCTCTCTCCTACTTATTCTATAAATCTTATCTACTACTTCTTGAATTCCTCCATCTCCCCAATCTTGTCCATTTTTAAAATATTCAATCAAACTTAGTCCTACTATTCTTATTAACCAGCCTGCGGTAACTGATTGTATAGATTTAGATAATATTATTTTAGTCATGCTTGTAGCTAAAGCAGGAGAAATAATGGCGAGACCCCCTTTTAATATTCCTTGTTTAGCCAATGCGCTTAGCAGTGATGTCGCCAAATCTTTTGCATCTTTTTTTGTAAGCTTTATTTCATATATTTTTGATAATTCCATTATCATTTGTAGGTTTACGGAAGTAGTAGTTAGGAAATCAACAGCTGGTAGTGGATTAACTAGTATTACTCCTCCTGTTATCCACATATATTTATTAATCACTTTATTTGACATTAAATATCTTTGTTCTTGCACGAAATTTTTACTTTTAATACCTAACTTATTTGAGCGAAAAAGAATATTATCCGCCAATAATTCTTCACCATTATTATCGAGAGTTTCAATTATTTCTCTAAATAAACTTCCTACCTCTGGGACTAAATTTAAAGTATCTGATTTTATATAGGGTGATTGTTGAGGTACCGCAATTGTTTGAACAACTGAAATTCTATTTTTTCTAGCGGAAGTTATAGAAATTATATTTTCTTTGATGAGGTTATTTTCATCTTTAGACCTCAAATCACATTTATTTAGAACTATTATTATTTTTTTTCCTATTTTCAATAATTCTTTAATTAAATAGTTTTCGTATTTATTTATGTCCTGATCTAAGACAAAAAGAACTAAATCAGAATTTGATGCTTGTATAATTGTTGCTTTTTCTCTTTGTTCTCCTAATTTAGATGGTTCGAATAAACCAGGAGTATCAACAATATTAATGTTTCTTTTTAAGATTGGGATGCGAATTTTATAGCTATTAATTTGCTTTGTTGTACCTATTTTTGCTGAAGTTTGTCCGACAATATTTTTCAATAAGGATCTTACTATAGATGTTTTTCCTGAGGAACCTGCTCCAAAAAGAGTAACGTTA
>QCIJ01000006.1 GCA_003216755.1 Prochlorococcus sp. AG-402-K22
TATTGGTGATAATGACTTTTCTCTTCGCAAAAAAGAGCTTAGGTTGGTTGATTCAAAAATTACTCCAGAAGAAAAAAGAAATGATAATCTGAACCTAGCTAGGCCAGTTACCTTTCAAAAATTTATTGGCCAAGAAAAACTTAAGTCTTCATTAAGAATAGCTATAGAAGCTTCAATTTATAGAAAAGAACCTTTGGAGCATACTCTTTTATATGGACAGCCCGGTTTAGGTAAGACTACCCTGGCTTTTTTGATAGCTAATGAAATGAAGACAAAATGTAAGATAGCAACTGCACCTTCTATTGAAAGACCTAGAGATATTGTAGGGTTACTGCTTGGATTAAAAGAAGGTGAAGTTTTATTTATCGACGAGATACATCGCTTGAATAGGTTGACTGAAGAGTTGTTATATTCTGCAATGGAGGATTTTAGATTAGATTTAACTATGGGAGCTAATAGAGGAGCACGTTGCAGAACAATTAATCTGCCCAGGTTTACTCTGATTGGCGCAACAACCAAATTAGCCTCAATTAGTGCCCCTTTAAGAGATAGATTTGGTTTATCGCAAAAAATTGAATTTTATACATATAGTGAATTAAAACAAATAATTATTAATTTCTCTCAACTATTAAACCTTAATTTAGAGGATGAAGCATCTTATGATTTGGCGAAGATATCTCGAGGAACTCCAAGAATTGCTTTGAGATTATTAAGACGAGTTAGAGATTATGCTCAAGTTGTTAAAAAAACTAATTTTATCTCAGTCAATTTAATAAAAAATGCTTTAAATTCTTACCAAATAGACGAAAAAGGATTGGATTCATTAGATAGACAATATTTGTCTTTTTTAAACCAAAATAATAATCCAACTGGTCTCGATGTAATCGCAGCAGGATTAGGCGATGATTCTTCAATGTTAGAATTTGTAGTTGAGCCATATCTAATCCAAATTGGTTTTCTTACGAGAACTCCTCGAGGAAGACTTCTTACTGCTTTAGGAAAGAAGTACATTGATTCAGAAAAATGATAACTTTTAAAACTGTTAAGGTTTGTTTTTTATTTATTTTTGTTGTTGTAAATATTTTTTATATTGCACCATGCTATTCATTAGTTTTGAGAGAAGATTTGTTTAAAAATGCATTAGATTTAACTTCAGATGGAAAATTTAATCTTGCTTTACAAGAATGGAATGGCTATCTAGATGCTTATCCTGATGATGCCGCAGGTTTTAGCAATAGAGGAAATGTAAGACTCGTTATAGGAGATGTAGAGGGATCAATAGATGACCAAAATAAGGCAATAAGTTTAAATCCTAGTGAAATAGATCCTTACATTAACAGAGGTATAGCCGAGGAAACATTGGGTCAATGGTCTCAAGCGAAAAGAGATTATATGTTTGTTATTTCGCAAGATAGCAAGAATTTTTCTGCATTATATAATTTGGCTAATGTTGAAGGTTCAACATCACAATGGCTAAAAGCGAGAGATTTATTTTCAAAAGCTGCTTTATATAACCCTGGATTTGCTATGGCAAGGTCAAGTATGGCTTTAGCAGATTACCAGTTAGGCAATATTGATGAATCTGAAAAAGAATTGAAAAAATTAATTAGACGTTATCCAACTTTTGCAGATGCCCGGGCAGCTTTAACAGCGTTGAATTGGTCCAAGGGTGAATCTGGTAAAGCAGAGAGTAATTGGATAGCAGTAACTGAATTAGATCCTAGGTATAGTGATGAGGAATGGTTAAAAAAAATAAGAAGATGGCCTCCGAGACCAATTAAAGATTTAATGAACTTTATCAATTTAAAATAAGTAATGAATAGAGATCAGTTCTTTAAAAAAATTGATTCGTTTAATGATGAATTAATTAAATTAAGAAGACATATCCATGCACATCCTGAATTAAGCGGACTTGAAAATCAAACGGCGATTTTGATAAGTGGTTATTTAAAAAATATTGGTTGGAATGTCAGAGAATCTGTTGGCAGGACAGGAGTTGTAGCTGATTTTGGGCCATTAGACAAAGGCATTATAGGTTTAAGAGTGGATATGGATGCTTTGCCGATATTGGAGGAAACTAAATTAAGTTTTTCTTCAAAAGTAGATGGTGTTATGCATGCGTGTGGTCACGATTTGCATATAACGATTGGATTGGGTGTAGCAAAAATTGTTAAGGATTTAAAACTTAATTTTGGGACTAGATTAATTTTTCAGCCCGCTGAAGAAATTGCTAGTGGAGCTAGATGGATGATTAAGGATGGTGCAACTAATGGTTTAACCAATATTTTGGGAGTTCATGCCTACCCCGATTTAGCTGTAGGAACTATTGGAATTAAGGAGGGAAGTTTAACTGCAGCTGCTGGAGAACTTAAGGTAGAGATTAAAGGAAAATCAGGCCATGGTGCTCGACCTTATGAGGGAGTTGATGCTATTTGGGTGGCCTCCAAAGTTATCTCGGGAATTCAGGAATCCATAACACGACAGTTAGATCCTTTAGATCCTGTAGTAATAACTTTTGGTAAAATCAATGGTGGCAATGCATTCAATGTTCTTGCAGAGAAGGTTAATTTAATTGGTACTGTTAGATGTACTAATCTTAAATTATTTAAGAATATTGGTAATTGGCTGAATCAAAATATCTCCTCTATAGCTAAAAGTTGCGGAGCTGATGCAAAAGTAATATTTAGAGAAATTACTCCTCCAGTTGATAATAATTCTGAAATTAATAGAGTTCTTAGAGATTCGGGAATTAAGGTTTTGGGTCAAGAAAATGTTATCGAATTACAAAAACCATCGTTAGGTGCTGAGGACTTCGCTGAGTTTTTGAATGATATCCCTGGGGCTATGTTTAGGCTTGGTGTTTCTAGTTCAAAAGGATGTGCTCCACTGCATAGTTCAAAATTCGATCCAGATGAAGGAGCTATTGCTGTTGGTATTAAAGTAGTAACACAATCCATAGTAAAATTAAATAATGAAATAATTAAGACAGTTGATAAATGAAAATTAGTAAAAAATTTATTTTATCTTTTGTGGCTCCTTTTATGATCTTTATATCAACTATTGGCATGATATTAAGAGACGATAGAAGGAAAATATTCTATTTGCCTATCGGCTTAATGGGGATTTCAATTATTTTGGAGAAAGATATAAGAAGAAGATTTGATAGGAAAAAAATTTTTTCAAAGATAAAGTCTTATCAAAAAGTTAAATAAAATTTTTATTTATTTTTATGCATGAAATGATGACTATTTTTTAGAAAAGAGCTATTAATAAGATTAATACTAGGGGTGCTAAGAAATTTAACTTGGCTGAGATCATACCCTTTGAACCTGCATCATTTATAATGATGTAGGGAAGTGGAAATTTGATCAAACTTTAGTAATAACACTTTTAACAATTTAAAATTATGAGAAGTTCTTGGATTAAGCCTCGCCTTGGAAAAGACAATGTAACTCAGATGAACTTTGCGAGGAATGGTTATATTACTGAAGAAATGGATTTTGTTGCTAAAAAAGAAAATTTACCTTCTTCTTTAATCATGGAAGAAGTGGCAAGAGGAAGATTAATCATTCCAGCTAATATTAACCATTTAAATCTTGAGCCAATGTCTATAGGTATTGCCTCTAGATGTAAAGTTAATGCAAATATTGGTGCTTCACCTAATGCAAGTGATATTAATGAAGAAGTAGAGAAGCTAAAGCTAGCCGTTAAATATGGTGCTGATACTGTTATGGATCTTTCTACAGGCGGAGTAAATTTAGATGAAGTTCGGCAAGCAATTATTAATGAATCTCCTGTTCCCATAGGTACAGTCCCTGTTTATCAAGCTTTAGAAAGTGTACATGGCTCAATAGAGAGACTAACTGAAGATGACTTTCTTCACATAATAGAAAAACATTGCCAGCAGGGTGTCGATTATCAAACTATTCATGCTGGATTATTAATAGAGCATTTGCCAAAAGTAAAAGGAAGAATTACTGGGATTGTAAGTAGAGGGGGAGGGATTTTAGCTCAATGGATGTTACATCATTTCAAACAAAATCCACTCTATACAAGGTTTGATGATATTTGTGAGATTTTCAAGAAATATGATTGCACCTTTTCTCTAGGTGATTCACTCAGGCCTGGATGTTTGCATGATGCTTCTGATGATGCTCAGCTAGCTGAATTGAAGACTTTAGGTGAGCTTACTCGAAGAGCATGGAAACATAATGTTCAAGTAATGGTAGAGGGTCCTGGTCATGTACCTATGGATCAAATTGAGTTTAATGTAAGAAAGCAAATGGAAGAATGTTCAGAAGCTCCCTTTTATGTTCTAGGTCCATTAGTAACAGATATATCTCCTGGTTATGACCATATATCAAGTGCTATTGGAGCAGCGATGGCTGGTTGGTATGGAACTTCTATGTTATGTTACGTAACTCCAAAAGAACATCTAGGTCTCCCAAATGCAGAAGATGTACGGGAAGGATTAATTGCTTATAAGATAGCAGCTCATGCTGCTGATATTGCAAGACATCGAGCTGGAGCTCGCGATAGAGATGACGAACTCAGTCATGCAAGGTATAACTTTGATTGGAATAAACAATTCGCACTTTCATTAGATCCAGAAAGGGCAAAGCAATACCATGATGAAACATTACCTGAAGAAATCTTTAAAAAGGCTGAATTTTGTTCAATGTGTGGACCTAAACATTGCCCAATGAATTCAAAGATTTCCGATGAGTCTCTTGATCAACTAAAAGATAAACTTGAAGGATGTAATACTTCAGTGTAGTTATCAATTAATAGTTATAGAATTTCCTTCGTCTTATTAACTACGTTTTCCACTGTAAATCCAAAATTTTTCATACATTCTCCACCTGGTGCTGATGCACCAAACCTATCCATAGTAATACAAATCCCATCAAAACCTGTATATTTATGCCAACCAAATGAATGAGCAGCTTCTACTACAACTCTCTTTTTAACACTACTTGGTAAAACACTTTCTTTGTAAGATTCTTCTTGCTCTTCGAAAAGTTCTACACAAGGCATAGAAACAACTCTAATTTTTTTACCTAAGTTTGAAATCTCTTTACTTGCTTCAATGCAAAGATTAAGTTCGCTTCCAGTACCAATAAATATTAAATCTGGTGTTCCTTCGCAATCGGAAACCACATATCCTCCTAGAGCAACTTTGTTGATCGAAGTATTTTCTTGATTTGGCATACCTTGTCTACTTAAACAAAGGGCAGAAGGTCTCTTTCGATTTTGAATAGCAAGCTTATAAGCTCCACTTGTCTCATTTCCATCTCCTGGTCTGAAAACTAGCATGTTAGGCATAGCACGAAGAGAAGGGATAGTTTCAATAGGTTGATGTGTTGGGCCGTCTTCTCCTACACCAATTGAATCATGGGTTAATACATATATCACACCTAATTCGCTGAGTGCTGAAAGCCTCATTGAACCTCTCATATAATCAGCAAAAACAAGAAAGGTTCCACCATAAGGAATAAGACCACTATTATGATAGGCAATACCATTCAGTACAGCTGCCATTGCATGCTCTCGTACACCAAAATGTAAATATCTTTTTTCAGGACTATTAGGCTGGAATGATCCAGTTTCTCCTTTGATATCTGTATAGTTAGAGTGAGTTAAATCTGCGGATCCACCAATTAATTCAGGCAAGTTAGGTCCAAGAGCACCTAAACATATTTGTGAATGCTTTCTGGTGGCTAATCCATTATCATCAGGTGTATAAGAGGGGAGATCTGAGTCCCAATTCTCAGGTAATTGGCCTTTTAACATTCTACTTAACTCAGCTCCTTCAGAGGGATATTTTTTTTGATATTCTACAAATTTAGAATCCCATTCTTTCTCTAAGTTTTCTCCTTTGTTTATTGATTTTTTAAAATGCGCATAAACTTCATCAGGTATTTCAAATGGAGGGTATTCCCAATTTAGAAACTCTCTAGTTAATGCAGCTTCTTCTTCTCCAACAGCTGCTCCATGAATTCCAGCAGTATCTGATTTATTGGGTGAACCATAACCTATAGTTGTAGAAATTTTTATAATTGAAGGTTTGTCTTTAATTGATTTTGCTTTTTCGATAGCTTCAGTTATTCCATTAACATCATGATTCCCATCTTCGACATGTTGTACATGCCATCCATAAGCTTCGTATCTTTTTAAAACATCTTCGGTGAAAGAAACATCGGTTCGACCATCAATTGTAATTTGATTATCGTCATAGAGTGCAATTAATTTTCCAAGCTTAAGATGACCAGCTAATGAGCAGGCTTCTGATGAGATACCTTCTTGATTACAGCCGTCACCCATTATTACGTAAGTATAGTGATCAACGATATTGCAACCAGGCTTATTAAATTTAGCTGCTAAGTGAGTTTCAGCTATTGCTAAACCAACTGCATTTGAAATTCCGGCTCCAAGAGGCCCAGCTGTAACTTCAACTCCTTCAGTTTCGAATGTTTCTGGATGTCCAGGAGTTTTTGATCCCCATTGCCTAAATGCTTTAATATCTTCTATAGAAACTGATTTGTATCCTGTTAAATGCAGCAAAGAATATAACAGCATACAGCCATGACCAGCTGATAATACAAAACGGTCTCTATTGAACCATTTTGGGTTATTGGGATTGTGATTAAGTATGTTTTGCCATAATGCATAACCCATGGGAGCACACCCCATTGGCAATCCAGGATGGCCACTATTAGATTTATTTACTGCATCTACAGCAAGCATTCTTATACTATTTACACAAAGTGATTCTAATGAAACAGATGCAGCGACCATTGTTTTAAAATAAGTTAAGTTGGAAATACAGAATTGGTTGTCTTCAATTCATTTTGCTGAAAGCAAGGCAAACATTGTGACCACCAAAGCCGAAAGAATTAGAAAGAGAAACTCCTATTTGAGCTTCTCTCGCATTATTTGGTACATAATCAAGATCACATTCAGGATCTGGATTGACGTAGTTAATTGTAGGAGGGATAAAATTATGTGTCAAAGAAAGTATACAAGCTATAGCTTCTATACCTCCTGAGCCTCCTAGGAGATGACCAGTCATCGACTTAGTAGAGCTTACAGGAATGAGGTAAGATCTGTCTCTAAAAATAGATTTAATTGCGGAAGTTTCATTTTTATCATTAGCTGATGTACTTGTTCCATGAGCATTTATGTAATCAACTTTTTCAAGGCTTAGACAAGCGTCTTCAATTGCTAATTTGATAGCTTCGGCGCCTCCAACCCCGCCTGGAGATGGAGCAGTAATATGATGAGCATCACATGTTGTTCCATATCCAATTATTTCTGCATAAATTCTCGCATTCCTTTTTTGTGCATTGTCTAAAGTTTCTAAAACAAGAATTCCAGATCCCTCTCCAATAACAAATCCATCTCTCTCTGCATCAAAAGGTCTACTAGCAGTTTGAGGGCTATCATTTCTGAAAGAAAGAGCTTTGGCACTGGCAAAACCAGCTACTCCAAGAGGTGTAATACTTGCTTCTGCTCCTCCACAGATCATTGCATCTGCCTTTCCAAGTTGGAGTAATCTAAAAGAATCACCTATTGCATTTGAACCGGCAGCGCAAGCGGTTGAGACAGAGGAACTTGGTCCTTTTGCACCTAAAGCAATGGCAGCTAGTCCAGTTGCCATGTTTGGAATCATCATTGGGACTGTAAATGGACTTACTCTTTTAGGCCCTTTATGACTCAATATTTGAGCTTGACTTTCCATAGTTAGTAAGCCTCCAACACCAGAACCAATAATCACTCCAATTCTTGATGCATTAGCTTCACTAATTTCAAGTCCAGAATCATTAAAGGCTTGCTTTGCAGCAATAACTCCAAACTGGGAAAAACGATCCCATCTTTTGGATTCTTTAGCTTCAATAAAATTTTCAGATTGAAGATTTTTTACTTCTGCAGCAAATTTGCATGGATGTTGTTCAGGATCAAAGAGAGTAATATCTGATACCCCATTAGTACCTGTTTGAAGACCGACTAAATATTCATCAATGTTATTACCTATTGGAGTTACTGCTCCTATACCAGTAATAACTACTCGATGGAAATTTGGCATTCTTTATTAACCTTTTTTTTCTTCGATGAATTTTACTGCATCGCCAACAGTTGCGATTCCTTCGGCTGCTTCATCCGGAATTTCAATATCAAATGCTTCTTCTAAAGCCATCACGAGTTCAACGGTATCTAGAGAATCTGCACCTAAATCATTTTGAAAATTTGAATCTGATTTTACTTCTCCAGCTTCAACGCTTAATTGCTCTGAAACAATAGAACAGACTTTTTCGAGGATTTCTTGTGACATAGTTTATGGAAATTACTAATTATCTTTATGATTTTATGCCCTAGAGTTAACAAGAGTGAAGCATATCTTAATTTTTTTAATTTCTTTGTAAGACAATAGTATTATAAAACGAGGTTCAAAAGACAATTTTTTACATGTCACACGCAGTTAAAATTTATGACACTTGCATTGGTTGTACCCAATGTGTAAGGGCTTGCCCACTTGATGTTTTAGAGATGGTTCCTTGGGACGGCTGTAAAGCTGGCCAGATAGCTTCATCTCCTAGAACAGAAGATTGTGTAGGTTGCAAAAGATGTGAAACGGCATGTCCAACAGATTTCCTAAGTATTCGTGTTTATTTAGGAGATGAGACTTCAAGGAGTATGGGCTTAGCTTACTAATTTTATAGTGCAGTTTTAAGAGAGTCCATGTTTTGATAAATACGTATTTTTTTTCAATATAATTGAAAAAAAATTACTGTATGTGTGGAATAGTTGCTGTTACTGGTTATAAAAAAGCTTTACCATTATTAATAAATGGTTTAGAAAAACTTGAATATAGGGGATATGACTCTGCTGGTATAGCTATTATTAATTCTGAGACAAAAAATATTACTTGTAACAAAGCAGAGGGAAAACTTAAAAATTTAATAAAAAATCTACATGATAAAAATATGACAGGCACTGTAGGGATTGGTCATACCCGTTGGGCAACTCATGGAAAACCTGAAATAAAAAATGCACATCCTCATACTAATAGTTCAGGAACTATTGCAGTTGTTCAAAATGGGATTATTGAAAATTATCAAGACTTAAAAAATAAATTACAGAAAGAGGGTGTTATATTCAATTCTGATACAGATACTGAGGTAATTCCTCATCTAATTCAAAGAGAATTAAATACTTTAAGTAAACTTAATCTTGATAAAAATGGTTCAACATTATTAGTTGCTGTAAGAAATGTAATATCTGATTTGGCAGGATCTTATGCCTTAGCAGTTTTATGGGCTAATGCACCAACTGCTCTTGTAGTTGCAAGAAGACAAGCACCATTGATTATTGGTTTGGGTGAAGGAGAATTTATATGTGCAAGTGATACTCCAGCTATTGCAAACTTTACAAATATTATTCTGCCTATGGAGGATGAGGAAATAGCTTTATTAACCCCTCTTGGGATAGAAATATATGACTCAAATAATGAGAGACAATATCGAAGTCCAGTTTCTTTAAAAGTTTCAGAACAAATAATAGATAAGATGAATTTCAAACATTTCATGCTAAAAGAGATTTATGATCAGCCTGAGACTGCAAAAAATTGGTTGAAAAATTATTTAATTAAAAACTTAGAAAATGGCCAATATCAAATAAAATATTCCTTTGATACAAAGTTTTTTGAATCAATAGATAGAATTGAAATTATTGCTTGTGGCACAAGTAAACATGCTGCAATGGTTGGTAAGTTTTTATTAGAACAATTCTCAGGAATCCCTACAAATGTTTTTTATGCAAGCGAATTTCGATATTCACCCCCTCCATTGCTACCAAATACATTAACTATTGGAGTAACCCAATCTGGAGAAACAGCCGATACAATTGCAGCTATCGATATGGAAATTAAAAGAAGGTCTTCAAAAGAAGATAAGAAATTTGCTCCTAATCTCATTGCTATAACAAATAGAAAAGAAAGTTCGATAGGGAGACAGGTCTCAAATATAATTGATATCTGTGCGGGGATAGAAGTTGGAGTAGCAGCTACAAAAACTTTTTTTGGACAACTACTTTCTTTTTATGGATTAGCTATAAAATTTGCGCAAATTAAAGGTACTCAAAGTTCATATGAAATAGATAAAATGATAAAAGAACTTATGAAATTGCCTCCATTAATAGAAGATCTTATAGAGCAACATAATGAATCTTCAGAAAAGTTAGCACATGATTTTTTTAATATTAAAGACGTAATTTTTTTAGGAAGAGGTATAAATTATCCTATTGCTCTTGAAGGAGCTTTAAAACTGAAAGAAATTAGTTATATTCATGCAGCTGGATATCCAGCTGGTGAAATGAAACATGGACCAATAGCTTTGTTAGATAAAAAAGTACCTGTAATTTCTATTGCCTCTCCTGGTCAAGTTTTTGATAAAGTTATAAGTAATGCTCAAGAAGCAAAAGCTAGAGATTCTTTTATGATTGGGATTGCTCCTAAATGTAATGGAACTGAAATTTTTGACTATTTAATGAAAATTCCTTCCTCTACTGAATGGGTTTCGCCTTTACTTAACATCGTGCCTTTGCAATTATTAAGTTACCATATCGCTGCTCATAGAGGACTTGATGTTGATCAACCAAGAAATTTAGCTAAAAGTGTAACTGTCGAATAATCAATCCTTGTAAATTTTAGTTTCAGAAAAATTTATAGTTCTAAAAGTCCGTTCGGAGGATTAATCATAATAAAATTATTTTTTATATCGATCAATGGGACTATTTCGTTAACAAATGGCACTAAAACTTTTTTTTGATCTTTGAATAATTCAATAACAAGTAAATTATTTTTTTCATTTACTAAATCAATAACCTTTCCAATTATTTTTAATTCTTCATTTTCTAACATCTTGACTTGCAAATTTATAAGTTCCAATAAGTGGAATTCTTCTTTGTTTAATTTAGGAAGCTTGTTGGTTTTTACTAGTATTTTATAATTTTTAAGTTTATCTGCATGATTTCTTGTACTTATTCCTTTGAATCTCAGAACAAATGTTTCTTTACTAGGATTGTTGAAACCAGAGATAAGTTCTATTTTTGATGGGGGTTCATTTTCTTTTTGCAACCATCTCAATCCCGGTTTTATAAATCTTTCTTCAAAATCACTTAAAGATTTTACTTTTACTTGTCCATTAATTCCATGACATGATGTTATTAATCCAACAATCAACCATTCTTCGTTATTTATCATATAGTGAGGTAAAGAGAGTTTTTGATGGAATTATCGACTAAACCCATACTTCCAGGTTCTTTTGTTGTTGTAAAAGATGCTGACTCTATATACAGAGGATACAAAGGATTTGTACAAAGAGTTACAAAAAAAAGAGCAGCTGTTTTATTTGAGGGTGGTAATTGGGATAAACTCATAACTTTCCAGCTAACTAATTTAGAAATAGTATAAAAATTAGAATTTACCTGTAGTTATAAACTTTTCAATTAAAACTTTAGCTGCATTTTTCTCAGCTTGTTTATGAGATTTACCAAATGCAGATGATTCTTTTAATCCTTTGATCAATATATCGCAAGAAAATCTTTTAGGATCCCCATTTTTCTTGGAGACCTCAATTATTTTATACACTGGTAAATCAAAACCTTTACTTTGACACCACTCTTGTAATACTGACTTGGATTTGAATTTATATGGAGTTTTTAATAATATTTCTGCTTCTTCTTCCCAAATATTATCTAACCACAAATTTACTTCTTCAATTGAATTAAAGCACATATAAAGGGCTCCAATTAAAGCTTCTGTGGCCTCACCAATAATGGTGTTTTTTGAATTTTCATCACCAAGAGCTTTGGGACCTTTGATTATTACTTTCTCTATATTAATTTTTTTTCCTAATTTAGTTAACCATTCATCACTAACAATTTGTGCTCTCAGCTCTGATCTTTCTCCTACGCTCATGTGAGGATACTTTTTTTCAATAAAGTTAGATGCAGCCAATCTAAGTACTGCATCTCCAAAAAATTCTAATTTTTCGTAATTTATGATTTTGTTATCTGAGGAATGGGTTAATGCATGATTGAAATCTTTAATAACTGAAGCATTTTTCTTTTTAATGATTTCAGAAAATCTTTTTGATTTAATTTTTAAAGAATTTAGGAAAGCAATTATTTGATTTATTCTTTTTTCATTAATTATATTTTTCATTTGATTAAAATGATCACATCAATAAGAAAGCAGGTCATAAGCCGGGTTCTGTTCATCTTAAAAAAAGATGGGCAATCATCTATCTAGGGCTGGAATTACTTCACAGTCTCAAGCGGCACTTATAAGTAGATTTTATAATGGTCGTTAATCTACTAAGCCTTGCTCCCAGCCGGGGTTTACCTAGCCAACACTTCTCAATGTTGCTGGTGCGCTCTTACCGCACCCTTGCACCCTTACCGTACATAAGTGTATTAGGCGGTATGTTTCTGTGGCACTATCCTCACGGTTACCCGCACTGGGAATTACCCAGCAAGCCTGACCACGTGGGAGCCCGGACTTTCCTCAAAAAAGTTTTATTTTGGAAACAAAACAAAACTTTTTTGCGATTGCCTCTCCTGCTTTCATTTAGCATAGTACTTATTATTTCAAAAAACATCTATTGGGGCTGTAGCTCAGCAGGATAGAGCAACGGTTTCCTAAACCGTAGGCCGTGGGTTCGACTCCCGCCAGTCCCGTAAAAGTAATAAACTATATGTAGTATGTGTGCAAACTTGCTACTCTCTAGCTAGCGTATAGTTAGTAATAAATCTTTTATGGCTAAGTTGCATGATATGCGTTTAAAACTCTTAATCCAACAAGAGCATGAACGTATTTCTAAATCCCAACCTAATGATTTAGATCTTTCAATAGTTCAGGCAAGATGCTTATGCTGGCTTGCTTTATTGGCAGAAGCTCACGAAGATCAAGCAAATGATGCTGAAAAAAGAGGAGATGCCGAACAAGCGATGGGATGGTTTGCTGATTCTATGAGATTAAGAGATGTTATCAACTTGGTTACTAGTATTGAGATACCTTTGCCAGATAGTCCAGATTCACTTGATGAAAATGACGAATTATTTGATGGTCCTACAATTATGCCCAAATAGTGAGATGATATAAATAGAGTTATATTTTCTTTTGACTGAAGAACCATGTCAATGCTCTGATTGTCAGAGATTTTATAAAGAGCATGATCGTCTGATTAGAGAATTTCCTACTTTTAAGCAGCAGCAAGAATTGAATTGGGCATCAATTCAATCTTTTAGAACTCTTTGTAGTAAGGTGACTGATGACTTACAGAGAAAATTATCTGAGAGAGAATCTAATGAAGATATAAATTTAGAAGATAAGCATATTAATTATATAGAAATTACTGAAGCTTTAGATGACCTTCAAAGTGTTAATGCTTATTTATATTCAATTGAAGCTTTAATGGAAAGAATATTTGATACAAAAATTTCAAATAGTATTGAATCAAAATTTAGAGATATTGCAGATGAATTAGCTCCAGACCCATTAAATATGGACAGATTAATTTTGAATAGGTTATTTCATCAAACTCCAGATTCACCAGATAAGAAAAATATTAATTAGTTAATTCTTCAACATCGCAAGTAATTTCTACTGGCATTGGGGATACTTTCCAAATAGACTTACAGTACTCTCTTATAGATCTATCTGAAGAAAAATATCCTGATCTAGCAGTATTTAATAATGCCATTTTATTCCAAGATTTTTTATTATTCCAATATTCACTGACTACATCCTGTTTATTTAAGTAGTCTTCAAAGTCAGCCATAACAAAAAATGGATCATGTCCAGTCAAGCTATTTAATAGAGGTTTGAATAATTCTTTATCCCCATTACTGAAGTGCCCAATTTCAATTAGGCGTATTACCTCTTTAAGCTCTGGGCATTGATCAATAAAAGTTTTGGGGGAGTAATTATTATTTTTTAAATCCATAATTTCGCTTTCAGTTTTACCAAAAAGAAAGAAATTCTCTTTTTTAACTAGATCCCTTAATTCCACATTTGCTCCATCTAAGGTTCCAATAGTTAATGCTCCATTCATGGCAAACTTCATATTTCCAGTTCCAGATGCTTCTTTTCCAGCAGTTGAAATTTGTTCTGAAAGATCTGTTGCGGGATAAACTATTTCACCAAGTTTAACGTTATAGTCTGGTAAAAAAACAACCCTTAATAAACCATCCATATCTGGATCAGAATTAACTACATCAGCAATACCATTAATGAATCGAATCATTAGCTTTGCCATAAAGTAACCAGGAGCAGCTTTACCTCCGAATATTATTGTTCTTGGTACTTCATATTTATTTGTACCGTTTTTAATTCTTAAATATTGAGCAATAATTTGTAAGGCGTTTAAGTGTTGCCTTTTATATTGATGAATTCTTTTAACTTGAACATCAAATAAACTTGATGGATCTACAAGTATTCCAGTTTTTGAATGGATAAAACTAGCTAATTTTCTTTTGCCATTTAATTTAGTTTCCTCAAATTTTTGTAAAAAATTGTTGTCATCTTTTTTTTCTTCTAACTTCTTGAGAAGTTCCATATTTGTTATCCAATTAGGACCAACTTCTTCTTCTAGAAGATTAGATAATGATGGATTAGATAGGGCAACCCATCTCCTTGGGGTAACTCCATTAGTTACATTTGTGAATTTTTCAGGCCATAGTGCTGCAAATTCAGGAAGAAGTTGTCTTTTTATTAGATCTGAATGAAGAGCTGCGACACCATTTATATGATGTGCTCCAATTGTAGCTAAGTGAGCCATCCGAACTGATTTAGAGCCCTCTTCATCAATTATGGAGAGTTTTTGAAGGATTTTGTCATCTCCTGGGTAACGTAGTCTTAATTGTTGTAGGAATCTCCAATTAATTTCATAAATAATTTCTAGATGGCGAGGAAGAAGATCATTAAATAAACCTAAATCCCATTTCTCTAATGCTTCTGGTAATAAAGTGTGGTTGGTATAAGCAACTGAGGAGGTTGTTATGTTCCAAGCTTTATCCCAACCTATTTGATATTGGTCAATAAGAAGTCGCATTAATTCTGCAACTGCAATAGCAGGATGAGTATCATTTAACTGGACAGTCCAATGCTTAGGGAATTCTGTTATTGATATTGATCTTTTTTCAAGGCTTCTCAACATATCCTGGAGAGAACAGCTTACAAAAAAGTGTTGTTGTTTTAGTCTTAATCTTCTGCCTTCGTCAGTTCCATCATTTGGATATAGAACTTTTGAAAGGGTTTCCGATGCAACTTTTTCTTCTACTGCCCCATAATAATCTCCAATATTGAATGCATAAAAGTCAAAACTTTCTGTTGCATCAGCTCTCCACAGTCTTAATCTGTCACAAGTATTTACTCTGTATCCTAAAACTGGAACATCATGAGGCACTCCAATTGCGTGTTCTGAAGGAATCCATCTAGATCTGTAGTTTCCTTTATCATCTCTAAAACTTTCAGTTCTGCCTCCAAAACCAACGAAACATGATTCGTCCGGTTGTGGAAGTTCCCATGGCCATCCACCTTTCAGCCATTTATCGGTTACTTCAACTTGCCAACCATCTCTAATTAATTGATTGAATATGCCAAACTCGTAGCGAATACCATAACCAACTGCTGGAACTTGTAGAGAAGCTAATGATTCCATATAACATGCAGCCAATCTGCCAAGTCCACCATTTCCTAGTCCGGGTTCTTCTTCTACTTCAAGAATTGTTGATAATGATTCAATGCCGAATCTCTTTAGAGCATCTTCTGCCTCTTGAGTGATTCCAAGATTTAGAAGATTATTACTTAATTGAGGGCCTATTAAAAATTCTGCTGATAAGTAGGCTACTGTTTTTTGTGGTTTTTTTCTTATGACCTCTTGGCTGGCCAAGTATCTTGTCATTAGCCTATCTTTAACTGCGTAACTCAAAGCCATATATAAGTCGTGAGGACTTGCAGAGGTTGCTAACTTCCCAAGAGTGTAGAAAAGATGGGCTGTCATTCCTTGAAAAACAGCATCTGAATCCATCCCAGCTTTCTCAGGATCTAAATAACAGCCTGGTGTAGGCAAGCGCAGATCAAAGGGTTTGTTGGAATTCATTGGATTAGCCATATAACAGACAATAGCCATTTTTAAGAAAATTTCTTTGTTGTAACTTCAGATCCACACTTGTTGAGTATTTTTGCTTTTTTCTTACATATTTCTTAAAGTGGGCCCTCAATAAACTATCTTCCAATTAGATAGTTTATTTTTTACACTTAAATGTACTCTTTACTTGCTGAATTAAGTGCACATGATTTAGAAGTTGCTGAAACGTTGATCGGAGTTATAAGATTTTTATTGATCTTTTTAGCAGCAAGAGCATTAGCAGAAGTATTAGTAAGACTAAGTTTGCCAACGATTGTTGGTGAGCTTCTTGCAGGGGTTGTAATAGGAGCATCAGGATTCCATTTATTGATACCGCCCTCAGCTGGAACTGAATTAAATGAGGGACTTGTAAATGTTATTAGTTCATTAGCGTCAATCCCCCCAGAAGCAGTACCTGATGTTTATTTCGAAAGCTTTCCCTCGCTCCAAGCAGTAGCAACACTTGGTTTATATGCACTTTTATTTTTAACAGGCTTAGAAAGTGAGTTAGAGGAATTGGTAGCTGTCGGTGCTCAGGCTTTTACTGTTGCTATGGCTGGCGTAGTTTTACCTTTTGCGTTTGGAACTCTTGGATTAATGTTTATTTTCCAAGTAGATCTAATTCCAGCAGTTTTTGCTGGAGCATCTATGACAGCCACAAGTATAGGAATTACTGCAAGTGTTTTCGGTGAATTGGGATATTTGAAAACTAGAGAAGGACAGATTGTTATTGGTGCAGCAGTGTTAGACGATATTTTGGGAATTGTTATTCTGGCAGTTGTAGTCGCCCTTGCTGCCGGAGGTACTTTAGAAATTGCTCCTATTGTTAAATTAGTTGCAGCAGCTGTAGTGTTTGTTATTGCTGCTATTGCATTAAGTAGAACAGCTGCTCCAGGTTTTGATTGGTTATTAGATAGATTAAAGGCTCCTGGAGCAGTGGTGGTAGCTTCTTTTGTGATACTTGTATTGTGTTGTTTCGTGGCAACAGCCATTGGATTGGAAGCAGCTTTAGGGGCTTTTGCAGCTGGATTGATACTTAGTAGTTCTAAAAATAATCATGCAATACAACAATCTGTTTTGCCTTTAGTTTCCTTATTCGCAACTATTTTCTTTGTATTAGTTGGAGCTGGAATGGATTTATCTGTTATCAATCCACTTGATCCAACAAGCAGATCAGCTCTTGTAGTCGCAGGATTTTTATTAGTTGTTGCGATTATTGGAAAAATTGCATCCGGATGGGTATTTTCAAGTGATAAACCTACAAATAGATTAGTTGTTGGCTTGGGTATGATGCCCAGAGGAGAGGTTGGTTTAATTTTTCTTGGGCTAGGAACAAGCGCTAAGTTATTAACTCCTTCTCTTGAAGCAGCTATTTTATTAATGGTTATAGGAACTACATTTCTTGCACCTGTACTCTTAAGAATTGTTTTAAAAGATAAGCCCCCTAATGATGGCAATAAAATTTCAGATGATGTTGCAGCTGATCCTGTAGGTCTTCTTTAGGAAATAAGTTTATTAGAATCAATTAAGATAGAATTTTCAATGAATGGAAAAGTCAGCTTTGATAGATAGTAATGTAAATTATAACTGGAATTTTTTAAATTACCCAATTCATACAGTTTCCGCTAAGCCCGAGCAAACATCAAAAGAATGTGCAATTTTATTAATTCATGGTTTCGGTGCTTCTACGGATCATTGGAGATTTAATATCCCTGTTTTGAGTACAAAATACGAAGTTCATGCTATGGATTTACTCGGTTTTGGAAAAAGTCCTAAACCTCAAGACGTCGAATACTCAGGATCTTTATGGAAAGATCAAGTTGTCGCTTATGTAAAAGAGAAAATAAAAAAACCTACAATTGTTGTTGGAAATTCATTAGGTGGTTATGCCGCATTAGCAGCTGGTGCAGAATTAAATGAGCTAAACGCAGGAGTGATCTTACTTAATGCTGCTGGATATTTTAGTGAAGAAAAAACTATCAAAAAGAATATGTTGCAAACTTCAATTGAAACAGTTGCCGGCATATTTTTGAAAAATATTGTTCTTCAACGTTTGATTTTTGAGAATATGAGAAATCCCAAAAATATTAAAAAAACTTTGAATCAAGTTTATGTTGATAAAAAAAATGTTGATGATTTTTTAGTTGAGTCAATAAGGAAACCTTCTCTAGATTTCGGGGCTTTTAATGTTTTTAGAAGTGTATTTAACCCATCAGGTCCTCAGGGATTGCCGTTGGATAAGCTATTCGCAAAACTAAATGCACCATTATTACTTCTTTGGGGAGGGAAAGATCCATGGATGAATACTCCAAAAAAAAGAAATCTATATAAAAAATTTACCCCAAAGAATACAAAAGAAATTATTCTTGACGCAGGACATTGTCCTCATGATGAGATACCTGAATTAGTTAATCAGCATATTTTGGATTGGGTTGATTCTCTTTAAATAATAATCGTGAAACTTGAATTATCTAATAAGGACCAAGGAATTTTTGTTTTTCAATTAGATAAAAATAATTACATTAAATTTTGTCCCGAAAGAGGAGGCGTTATTACAAATTGGGTTTCGGATGGCAATGAAATACTTTATTTCGATGAAACAAGATTTATGGACAAGACAAAAAGTATTAGGGGAGGCATTCCAATCTTGTTTCCAATTTGTGGGAATCTCAATACCTCTAGTTCAGTATTTGGAAATGGTTATTTGCAATTACCACAACATGGTTTCGCTAGGGATTTGCAATGGCAATACTCCTTCAATGAAAATGAAAAATTTATATGCTTATTCTTAAATGCATCTAAAAAAACCAAAAAATATTATCCTTTCGATTTCGAACTAAAAATAGAAATTACCTTAAAAATTAACTCTTTAGAATTTGAAATTACAATCTATAACAAAACAGACTTTGCTATGCCTATAAATTTTGGTTTGCATCCTTATTTTAATGTTTCAGATTTCAAAAATTTAGAGTTTTTTGATAATCCACTTAACTGTCAGGATCAAGAAAGAAATACCATAAGTAATACTTTGGATGAATTAAACAATATTAATCTAGGAGTTGATCTACTTATGTATACTTCTGGTAGAAGCTCTTTTCGAGATAAAATTTTTAAAAGAGAGGTAACTTTAAATCATCCATATCCTTTTGATTTAGGAGTTATTTGGAGTGATCCTCCAAGAAGAATGATATGTCTCGAACCTTGGACTAGTCCCCGAAATTCTTTTGTTGATGGATTTAGAAACATTATGATTCCTTCAAATGATAGTAAAAGGTTAAATGCCTCAATAGAAATAAAATCTCTTAAGTAATTTTGTAATACTTATGAAATTTGTAGTAATAGATGATGATCCCACAGGCTCTCAAACTGTTCACGATTGCTTATTACTGCTTAAGTGGGACTGCTCAACTTTAGTCAAAGGTTTTGAATCTAAATCTAATTTATTTTTTATTTTGGCTAATACAAGGTCACTATCGGAAAATGATGCGAAATTAAGAATAGAGGAAATTTGCAAAAATCTAAAGACTGTCATTACTTCGCAAGCCTATGAAGAAGAAATTATTTTTATAAGTAGAGGAGACTCTACTCTTCGAGGACATAACTATTTAGAGCCAATTGCTCTAAATAGTTGCTTAGGTCCTTTTGATGCTACTTTTCATATTCCAGCTTTCATAGAGGGTAAAAGATTAACAATTAATGGATCTCATTTTGTTGATAAAACTCCTATAAGTCAAACAATTTTTGCAACAGATAAAATTTTTGGATATGAGACAAGTAATGTCAAGAATCTTTTATTTCAGCAGAGTAAATCGCAAATAAATTTTGAAGATATTCAAAATCTTTTATTGTCAGATATCGAAATGCTAAATGATGAAGAAAATAATATTGTTTTTAAAACACTTAAGAACTTGAAGAATAATAAACATGTAGTTGTAGATGTAGAAAATTATTCTCAACTAAAAAAATTTTCTTTAGTAATTAAAAAATTAATTAAACAAAAAAAATTCCTTTTTCGAACTGCAGCAAGTTTTATAAGTTCAATTTCTGAGAAAAAAAGTGTCTCTAAGAGTGAAATATTTTTCTCTAATTTAAGAATAAGAAATAAAGAAAAGAGTTTTCTTCCAGGACTGATAATTGTTGGATCTTATGTAGAACTTTCAACAATACAATTGAATAATTTATTAGAGATAAGTAATTGCAATCCAGTTGAATTAGATATTTTTGAATTCTTTATAATTACTTCATCAGATAATAATCAGAAGCGAAGGAATTTGTTTAAAAATAAATTTTTAAAAGAAATTAGATTTTCTTTTGAGAAAGGGAAAACTCCTGTTTTGTTTACTTCAAGAAAATTTATGTCTTTAGATTCTTCTGAACTATTTAATTTTTATAATTTACTTGCTTGTTTTATTGCTGAATTAGTCGCAGATTTGAAGTATGAAATAGGATATTTGATCTCAAAAGGTGGAATAACAACAAATTTGATTCTTAGTAAAGGACTTAATGCAGATTATGTTTATCTTGAAGGACAGATTTTAACTGGCATTTCAGTGGTGACTTACAACCTAAAAAATGGCGAAAAACTTCCCATTGTTACTCATCCTGGAAACATTGGCACTAAAGATTCACTGGTAAATATTTGGAAAGTTTTTGAAAATAAAAATAATTATTAAAATTAGAAATTTGAGATAATTTCTTCAGCAAAACTGCTGCAGGATAAGGGTTCTACTTTTGGTTCCATTAAGCGTGCTAGATCATAGGTGACTTTTTTTTGCTCTATTGCCTTACTTAAACCATTAGTAATTAAGTTAGCTGCCTCATCCCAACCAAAATATTCAAGCATCATTACACCACTAAGAATTACTGAGCCTGGATTAATCTTATTTAAGCCTGCATGCTTTGGCGCAGTACCGTGAGTAGCTTCGAAAATTGCTGCATTATCTCCAATATTTGCACCAGGAGCCATACCTAGGCCACCAACAATTGCTGCAGCTGCATCAGAAACATAGTCTCCATTGAGATTTAAGGTTGCAAGAATTGAATATTCTTGAGGTCTAGTTTGAATTTGTTGAAATATACTATCAGCTATCCGATCATCAACAAGAATAAGTTCTCTCCATTTCCCATCTCCGTGAGAATTTGATATTGATGCAATAACTTCTTTAATTTCTTCGCAAATGAATGCTTTTTTGTTATTTGTAAGCTTGTCAAAACCTGGTTCAATTTTTCGAGCATTATTTTCAATTGTAATTTCTGGATTTTTCTGAATATTATCTAAAATCCAGCTTTCTCTTTCTGTAATACAATCTTCTCTAAATTCATTTACTGCTAATTCATATCCCCAATCTCTAAATGCACCTTCTGTATATTTCATAATATTCCCTTTATGTACAAGAGTCACATGCCTTTTATCTCCTGATAATCTTTTGGCATGTTCAATAGCTTTTCTAATATGCCTTTGGCTACCAGATTTACTCACCGGTTTTATTCCAATACCTGATCCGTCTGGTATAGATCTATTTTTTAAATTTTTACTTTTTGGTATGACAACGTTATTTAAGTGATTAATTAATTCAAGACAATTATTATCCTCAGCTTCCCATTCAATTCCCATGTAGATATCCTCAGTATTTTCTCTATAAACAATAACGTCTAAATTTTGGGGATTTTTGTGAGGGCTTGGAGTTCCTGAATAATATTTGCATGGTCTAACACAGCTATATAAATCAAATATTTGCCTTAATGCAACATTAAGAGATCTAATACCTCCTCCGATGGGAGTCGTTAAAGGACCTTTGATGGCTACACCAAAGTGTTTGATTGCTTCAATAGTATCTTGAGGGAGGTAGTTATATGTTCCATAAAGTTCACAAGCTTCATCGCCTGCATAGACTTTAAACCAATTAATTTTTCTTTCATCTCCATAGCTTTTTTTAATAGCTGAATCAAGAACGATTTGAGTTGCAGGCCAAATATCAACTCCAGTACCATCACCCCTAATAAATGGGACAATTGGATTATTAGGAACATTAGGTTTGCCTTGATTAAAATTTATTATCTCGCCTTCATTAGGTAAAGTTAATTTTTCAAATTTTGGCATAGCATTGAATTAATAAAAGATAACTCATTGAAGTTCCTCGTATTGTAATTTGCGATGAGTTATTTTCTTTAAAACCTAGAAATTTATTATTCAAATGTGAATAGAGAATAGTTTGTTGATCAGCATTTCAACATCTTTATTAAAAGAAAAAGTAGTTAATAAGCAAGTTAAAGCAAATTATGTCATTTTCTAAAAGAATACTCAGCTACTTATGAATGCGAGTTCAAATGTTAGTAATGTTGAAATAGCTAATAAAATTGCTTCCACTGCAACTTTGTTTCGGAAATATTTTCCAGATGCAAGCGTAAATTTTAGCCCCTGGGACAATTCAAATAATGAATCCATGCAAGATACTATTGATTTTGCGTTTCATTTCCCTGGTTGGAGTCCTCTAATTGAATGTAGAGCAATACTCTTACAATTAAGAATTGAAAATGATAATAATGGCAGAGTTCCAAAATTGTTGGGAATAATAATGCGAGGTATGATTGTTCCCTCCGAGAGATGGAGAGTGGCTACCATCGGTGATTGGGAGATGACTGGTACTCATCTACCGCAAAAGGAACAAAAAGATAACCTTTTTTTGGTTTGTAAAGAACTTTATAATCTATTCTCTACAACATCCGCTGGTAACAAAAATTAGCTGTTTTATGTATTTTCCTTGTAGATTAAATACACTTACAAAAATAATTCAAAATATATGGCAGTTGCTCTTGCAGGACAATTAAGAGAAGGGACAAAAAAATCCCATACTATGGCAGAAAATACTGGCTTTGTGGCTTGTTTTTTAAAAGGAGTTGTTGAAAAAAAATCTTATAGAAAATTAATTAGTGATTTATATTTTGTTTATGAAGCTATGGAAGAAGAAATTGAAAGACTTGTCAATGAGGAACATCCCGTAATAAAACCTATAGGTTTTAAATCATTATTCAGGAAAGAAACTCTTGTAAATGATCTTAAATTTTATTTTGGTAAAAACTGGAAGAATGAAATTAATATTTCTCACTCAGCAAAAGAATATGTTGAAAGAATCCGAGAGGTCGCAAAAAATTCACCAGAGCTCTTAGTTGGTCACCACTACACTCGCTATATAGGAGATTTATCTGGGGGGCAAATCTTGAAAAGGATCGCTAAAAAAGCATTAAATTTGCAGGGAAATGATGGTTTAAATTTTTATGAGTTTGAATTAATTGCTGATGAAAAGAAATTCAAGGAAGAATATTCCCTTACTTTGAATCAACTTCCAATAAATCAAAAGACTGCTGATCAAATTATTGATGAAGCTAATCAAGCTTTTACTTACAATATGAAAATGTTTAAGGAGCTTGAAGGTAACTTGATTGCTGTTTTAGGCAAGATTGTATTCAATTACATTACAAAAAAAGTTAGGAAAGGAAGTACCGAGACCTAATATTTATGTTTGATTCATTAGTTGATTTCCTTAAAACCAATATTGATGAATTAAATGGACATGAAGTACAAATATCTAGTGAATTCAAAGAATATCACAATGAAGATTCAAAATATATTATCAAAAATTGGCTGTTTACATCTCCCGAATATAGAAAGTGGCGAATAACAAGATTAGATGGGGGCAAAAAAATGCAAGTGTTTAATACGGTCGCATATCCAAATTTTGAGAGTGAAATGCCTATTTTAGGAGCTGATATTTTATGGTTTGGAACTTCTCAAAAGTTATTAGCAATACTTGATTATCAACCTTTAATTCAAGAAAGCAAATATCTTGAAAAATATTGTTCAAGTTTAGGTAGTATTAAGAAAAAATATTCTGCATTTGATAATAATAAAATGAAGAATATATATGATTCAAAAAAGTATTTTTCCCCATGGGTGATTATATGTAGAGGAAATAAATTAAATCTTGATAGAGATTTAAATAATATATTCCATTCATTTGTAAATAATTATTTGAACATTTATAAATCGAATACTGTTAATCAATTTTTAAATGCAGAAGAAATAAAGATTAATCAAATTAAATATGATAAGTACAGTTTTGAAAAAGACCCTGCAGATAAATTGTTTAAATCTTTTTTTGGAGAAAAATGGACAAAAAAATTTATCAATAAATTTCTTTTTACATTAAATAATGAGATTATTCATTGAATGTTTATACAAGATACTATTTTTTATAGGCCAGATTGGAGATGGCATAATTTTTTAAAATATTTAACAAATAATTTAAGTAAATATAACTGTTTAGAAAAATCAATACCCTCGGAATATTCTTATAAAGATTCAACTTATGGTTCAAAAAAATCAAAAAAAAATGTGAATCTATCTACTTGGGGTGTAACTCATAAAAAAAGGATTCAATTTGCAAGAGCAGTTTGTATAAATAGTCCAAATTATTCTGTTTTAAATTTTTTAATTATTCCTAATACTATTTATAACGTCCCATTTTTTGGAGTAGATTTTGTTTCTCTACCTAATAGTTATTTATTAGTGTTAGATTTTCAGCCTTCATTAAAAATACAAAATCAATACAATAATGAGTTATTAGAAAAACTTATAAAACTCAAAAATCATTGTCATTCATCACTCCCATTAGCTGAAAAAATGTCTGCGGATGTAGCTAGATTTTTTTCTCCAGGAGTAATATGGTCAAAATTACCAAAAGAAGAAAGAAGTGATTTTTTAATTACTAATCAGCTTTATAACTCATTTAAAGAATATCTTGATTTGTATTTAGAAATTCTTTTCGAAAGCAAAAAAGTCAATATTGAACTGCAAAAAGAATTAATAAACGGTCAAAATAATTATTTGAATTATAGAAAAGATAATGATCCAGCAAGGCCAATGTTGTCAAGTTTGTTTGGTAAAGAATTTACTGAATCTTTAATTAAAGAAGTTTTATTTACTACTTAAAAGTCTTATAATTTATTGAAATTTGAAATCATATGAAAAAAATTTCTGTTCTTTTTGTATGTTTGGGAAATATTTGTAGGTCTCCTGCAGCAGAAGCTATCTTTATAAGTTTACTTGAAAAGAAGGGATTAACCGATAGCTTTATTGTAGATTCTGCTGGAACTGGGAGTTGGCATATTGGAAAAAAAGCTGACCCTAGGATGAGAATTGCCGCAGAAAGAAGAGATATAAATATCTTAAGCAGGGCTCGTCAAATTACTTGCAAAGATTTTGACGAATTTAACTATATTCTTGCGATGGACGATTCAAATTTTAGAAATATCCAAGATCTTAAAAATAGAACAGCTTCAACTGGTTTTGCATCTATTAAAAAAATACAAGATTTTAGATCAGTTTTTAATGAGCAACAAGTTCCTGACCCATATTTTGGAGGTGATGAGGGCTTCGATTATGTCCTTGATATTTTAGAAGACTCTTTAAACTGTTTTTTGGAAAGTATTTCTTGAATTTATTTGATCTCAGTCTCTTTAGGAATCTTGTCATTATAAAGATAAATAATTTTATCCACTACTTCGTTAATTGTATATCCATCCGTAATAATTTCTATTGCGTCATTCGCTTTTATTAGAGGTGAAATTTCCCTATTGGAATCTTCAAAATCTCTTTTCTTTATAAGTTCTTTTAATTTATGAAGGTCTATTTCTTGTGAGTCTTTGCTATTTTTATCAGATTTTCTTCTTTTTGCTCTTTCATCGATGCTAGCAGTTAAAAATATTTTAAGTTCTGCATGAGGAAAAACAGTAGTTCCTATATCTCTCCCCTCAGCTACAAGTCCGCCTGATTCTCCAATTTTTCTTTGTTCTTCTACTAAGAATTTTCTTACTTCTTTTATTGAGGAAATTTTAGAAACGATGGAACTTATCTTTTGCGACCTAATTTCTTCAGTAACACAGTAGTTATTAACATAAACATCCTGATGTGAATTTGTATTCGACTTGAAAACAATAGATATATCTTTAAGAATATTCTGTAAATTTTTTTCTTTTTTATAATCAATACTTTCTTTTATTATCAGCCAACTCAATGCCCTATACATTGCGCCAGTATCTAAATATAAAAGTTTAAGTTTCTTCGATATTAACTTTGTTACAGTACTTTTACCTGAACCTGCAGGACCATCAATTGCAATAATCGGCCTTCTTTTCATTAGAAAAACGTGATCTATTAATCTTGTCTCTCCACATCTTATCGCACCAGCCAATAACGAAATATTATCCTCACGTCTTGCTTTTTGGAGTGTATGAGGGTGTAAATGTTCTAAATATTCAATTGAAATTTTTTTTGCTGATAGCTTCTTAATTATTTGGTTTAAATTGATCTTTTTATCTTGTTGAAAATTTTTTTTTGCTTCTAATAACTCACTTGAAAAAAACCTAATCAATCTTCTTTCATTTTTTGATAAATGTACATTACGTGAACTTAAAGGAATTCCATCAAAATCTCTTTGTGTAGGAATGGATTTAATAGCAACATTTAATTTCTTTCTTAGGACAAGATTTTTTAAAATTAAAAGTTGTTGCCAATCTTTTTCTCCTAAGTAAAGATTTTTTGGCTTGATGAGTTTAAGTAATCTATAAACTACTGTACAAACGCCATCAAAATGTCCAATTCGATTTAAACCACATAATGCAGAAGATAATTCTATTGGAGCTTTTAGGAATTTAATATTTTTATTATTCGGTGGATATATATCTTCATTACTTGGGATGAAGATGGCATCTGCGCCATTTGAAAAGGAGATTTTTATATCATTATCAATTGTTTTAGGGTAATTCTCCAAATCTAACTTGTTATCAAATTGAAGTGGATTAACAAAAATACTTACTAAATTAACATTAGAATTGTCATTCTTTGCTGTTGATATTAGTTTAATATGTCCATTATGAAGATTACCCATTGTTGGAATGAAGTTAATTTCACTATTTATGTTTCTCTTCCAATTTTCTATTTCTTCAGTTTTCCTTATGATTACTTTCTTCACTTTGTTTTTAAAAAATAAATCTATTTGATAAATAATTACTGGACAAAAGCAATCTTAGGAGGAATATCTATATAGGGAAAGTCTATCATTTTTATTTCATGGATTACAAAACATCAGGTGTTGATATAGGAGCTGGGCGAGAATTTGTTTCCGAAATTAAACAGGCAGTTGAAGGAACTCATACATCTAATGTGATTGAGGGTATTGGCGGGTTCGGAGGTTTGTTTAGAATTCCTATCGATAGTTTTAAAAAACCAGTTCTTGTTTCAGGGACTGATGGTGTTGGAACAAAATTAGAATTAGCCCAAAGTAAAAACTTTCACTTTGAGGTTGGTATTGATTTAGTTGCTATGTGCATGAACGATATCATTACTAGTGGTGCAAAACCTTTATTTTTTCTTGATTATATTGCTACCGGTAAGCTTGATAAGAAACAATTATTGAGGGTTGTTCAGGGAATTTCACATGGATGCGGAGAAAATAACTGTTCATTACTCGGCGGAGAAACTGCTGAAATGCCTGGATTTTATTCAAAAAATAAGTATGATCTTGCTGGATTTTGTGTTGGAATAGTTGATGAAGATAAGCTTATTAATGGTAAAAAAGTATCTGAAAATGACTTAATAATTGCTTTAAAAAGTAATGGAGTGCATAGTAACGGCTTTAGTTTAGTAAGAAAAATTATTCAAAACAATAATCAAATAGATAAAGAATTTGAAAAAGTTTCTCACTTAAATTTTTATGATGAGTTATTGAAACCTACAAAAATTTACAATAATGTGATTGACCAAATGTTATCTGAAGATATAGAAATTAAAGCAATGTCTCATATAACTGGAGGAGGAATTCCAGAAAATTTACCAAGATGTATTCCTTCTGATTTTATTCCTTTTATCAATACCAGTTCTTGGCAAATACCTATTTTATTTAAATTCCTTAAAGAGAAAGGATCTATTCCTGAAAAAGATTTTTGGAATACTTTCAATCTTGGAGTGGGATTTTGTTTAATTATTGATAAACAATTTAAGGACGCGATATTAAGTATCTGTAAAGATTATGATATAGATAGTTGGGAAATTGGAAAGATAGTTCGAAAAAATGATTCAACAATTAGTAAATTTTTGCCAGAAATTTTAACTTAAATTTTTTTATCTTTTTTAAATGAGTTTTTAAAAATTATTTTTTATACCCAAATGAAAAAGTTAGGTGTAATATAATAAAACTATCGCCGAATTATATCGGAAGTTTAAGTATTAAGATTTAACCTTTATTCAATGCCCTTTGCAAATAATCAAAGAATTACTCGTAGACGTAGTTCAGCTGGCCCTACACCTCCAAAAAGACCAATAGGTAATAATTCTGAATCAATTGGTAGACAGGCTCAAGGCCCAAGACCAACTTTCTTGACACTAAGGGATCATGGGAAAGTTTTTGTCGCTGATTTACCTAATTTGTCCGATGGTCAATTAGCGCATATTAGTAAAGAAGCTAATGAAGTTTTAAATAGTTTGGAAAAAAGACTTAGTGATCTTGAAAATGAACCTAATGTTAGTAATCCAGAAAACGATACGCTGATAAAAGCTTCTACCAAAAGAGATGTAACACTGAGGTTTATTAAATCAATAGAAGAAGAACAAGAACATAGAAAGAATAATCCTGCTTTACGAGATGCCGCATCTGAATCGTTACCGAGAACTTTTCTTGAGGTTGCTAGACATAGATTGCCTGGAGCAACTTTTGATTCACTACTTCGAGAGGCTCTTGAAGCTTGTGCAGTTGATGAGAACACTGAAGAAAATCCAGTTATTGATGAGCCTAAAGAAATTGTAAAAATTATGGATATACCCTCTTCCAACACTAATGCTTCACTTGTTGTTAGTATCGACTCAAGTGATGATTCCAAGAATGACTCTATTTGATTCAAAACAAGAGTTAATAAGTTTTAAAGACCAAAATAATTCAAAAATTAACCTTACTTCAGAGAAAGATCCCATTTTATGTAATCATTGCAAAAGGACTGCATCAAATGGCGTTAGATGTCTAGGAATGTGTGTAGCAGATAATGATTATTAAAATTATTCAAATTTTTATATAAATAATCTGATGAAAATAATTAATAAATCAATTAAATTTTATTTATTAATAGATATCAGGTATTATTTATCAGTAATAAAGAAAAGATTATTTTTCTATATATCAATAAGTAATTGAAACTTTATACCTTTTATTTGAAATTGAAGTTCTTAGAAAACTTCATAATGAAATGCTTAAAAAAATTAAATAAGGCGGCACCCAGATTTGAACTGGGGATAAAGGATTTGCAATCCTCTGCCTTACCACTTGGCCATGCCGCCGAAAAAGATTCGATTGAGTCTTTTTATGATCTTAACAGTAAGGTGTCTCATTCTTTATTATTTATATGCAATGGTCATGGAGAAGATGTAATCGCATCGGAGATAATAAAAAGATTACTAAAAAAAATAAAAAATAAAAATATTGAAGTTTTGCCGTTAGTAGGTAATGGAGATGTATTTAATTCCATAAAATCAAAGAATTTTAGTAAAATAGGATATTTAAAAGAGCTGCCTAGTGGAGGTTTTAGCAATCAAAGTCTGACGGGATTTGTGCTTGATTTGTTTGCAGGATTTTTAATCGATAATTTAAGAAATTTTCTACTTGTAAAACAGAAGTCAAAACATAACTGCAAAATTATCGCAGTAGGCGATTTCTTGCCATTACTCTACGCTTGGAGTTCAGAATGCGAATTTAGTTTCATTGGAACTCCCAAAAGTGATCATACTTGGAGTAGTGGGCCAGGTTGGGATTTAAGCGATTTTTATCATAAGTTGAAAGGTTCTGAATGGGATCCATGGGAAATGTTTTTAATGAAATCTCCAAGATGTAAAAATTTAATTATGAGAGATAAAATTACAGCTAATAATTTGAATAAAAAAAATATTGATGCAAAATACTTGGGTAATCCAATGATGGATTTTGTTAATGCAACAAACGATAAGATATCAAATATTATTTCTTTTAAAAGGATTATTTTATTAGTTGGAAGTAGATACCCTGAAGCTCTTAAAAATCTTGATAATTTTCTAAATTGTTTCCAAGATTTTGATTTATCAAAGGATTTGCTAATACTTTTACCTTTGAGCATTAATGCGAATGTAATTCAAATTCAAAATTATTTAAATAAATATGGTTTTAAAAAACAGAGTAAAGTTAAATTTCTAATTGATGAAGATTCAGTATGGAAAAAGAAATATCAATATGTAGTGATTGGAAAAGGTAAATTCAATTCATGGGCCAATATGGCAGAAGTTGGCTTGTCTAATGCAGGAACTGCTACAGAGCAAATTGCTGGCCTTGGAATTCCATCTCTTTCTCTACCGGGACCTGGACCACAATTTACAAAATCATTTGCAAAAAGGCAATCAAGATTATTGGGAGGTAGTGTTTTAGTTTGCAAGAACAAAAAAATTCTTTTAAAACGTTTAAGTTTACTTTTGAAAGGAGAAGTTGATAGGTTAGAACAAGCAAAAATTGGAAAAAAAAGAATGGGGGAATCCGGAGCAAGTAAGAAAATCGTAGATGCCATAAACCTTCATTTGTTATCTTAGTAAATGGCACTAGCTTATTAATTATTAATTCTTTTATGTATCCAATAAATGATCGGCAATATCTAAAAATTTGTGCAGAGATTGCAAAACTTATGAGTATAAGCTTATCTTCTGCTAAAAAGAAAGTAGAAATTCAAATTGCAAAAGAAGGCTCGAAAACTATTCAAGAAAAAATACAAGTTGCGCAAAATGTTTTAAAAATTTGTGAAAAAAATGATGGAGATAAATTAAGTTCTTCAAGAATACTTGATAAGCTTATGGAAACTCTTGATGGTGAAGATAATTTTTTAACTGAAGATTGATTCTTAATGTTCAAATATATTGGAGAATTTTAGTATGTCTAAATCAGCATGTACAGAAACTGTTTCGAAACATTTTTGAGCTAATTCATATCTATTCTCTCTTTCTAAGATAACTTTTAATTTATGCATAGCTTCAATTAAATATCTAACATCATTTGCTGCATAATCTAATTGATCTTTTGTTAAATCTTCGTTGCTGCCCCAATCACTACTTTGCGAGCTTTTGTCCAGTTCTATACCTAATAATTCATTAATTAAATCCTTTAAACCGTGTTTATTTGTATAAGTTCTTGCCAACTTACTAGCAATTTTTGTACAAAAAATATTTTTTGTATTAATTTCAAGATTGCATTTTAGAGCTGCTACATCAAATCTCGCATAGTGAAATATTTTAGTAATTTTGTCATCTTCAAGAAGTTTTTTTAAATGAGGTGAAGAAGATGAATTTAGTTCGATTTTTATACAGGATGTTCTTTTAAATTCATTGCATATTTGTACTAAACATAGTCTATCTCTTCCATGAATTAAACCCATTGCTTCAGTGTCAATAGCTAGGTAGGATGATTTTTTATAAAGATTGTATAAATCTACTGTTAAATCGCTATAAAGAAGATCAATATTTTTATTTTCAATAGTCATTTTTAATGAGTATTTAAGGAAATTTAAGGTTTAGAATATTACTTAAGATTTTATTTAATTAAGAATATTTATCTAATAAGAATATTTTACAGAATAATTCTAAAAAATTATAATATGATGAAACTTTGATTTTTATTCTCGAGTTACTAGAAAAAAATTATCTTAATGTCATATTCCTTAAATTCAACATTATTTCTGACAATTCTCTTGGCCATAGGATTATTTTTTTTTCTTAGGGCTTCCAGTAAAGATAGAACAACCATCGTTGAGATTTCATCTTCTCAGGAGCCAATGAAGGTTTTAAATGGTTTATGTGAATGGCTAAATTTGAGGGGATGGAAGCAAACAGGAGGAGATTTTGAACAAAGAATTTTAATATTCAAGGGACAAGTTGTTTCTAGTAAATTTTTAGCAATTTTTTTAGGTTTTCTTGGCGGTTTTGGTTCTAGTGCTTTGGGATTAGTAATTACTCAAATATATCCTGAATTGGGTTGGTGGCCTATTCTTTTGGGATTAATTGGTGGCCCTTTGTCTGGAATTGTTTATTTTAAAAAATCAGCAAGAGAGGAGAAATTTGAATTAAGGTTGATCAACGAAAATGTTAATGATTCAACTTTTATGAGACTTAGAGCCCATAGGGATGAATTAATCTCTTTAGAAAATGAACTTGGAGAAAAACTTCAATTGAAAAGTGACGGTTCTTTATTTAAAACACCTATTTAAGATACTTTAAAATTTTATTCGATAATTTTTAATCAAAAATATTATTCTCTATACAGAATTTCTCTAACTCTTTATCATTTAACCAATCTTGGGGTTTTGTAAAAATTGATGTGAGAAATTCCTCTCGAGAATTCTTTCTAGGTTTATATCCATATTCCCATCTAGCTAAAGGCGGTAAGGACATTAATATAGATTCAGTTCTGCCATTTGTTTGTAGTCCAAAAATTGTCCCTCTATCCCAAACTAAATTGAATTCGACATATCTACCTCTTCGATATAGCTGGAATTCTCTTTCCTTCGATGAATATGTTTGAGAAGCTCTTTTTTCAATAATGGGCAAATATGAAGGGAGGAATGCCTGCCCACAGTTTTCCGCTAAAGAAAATAAATCATCCCAATTTAAATTAGATCTGCCAATATTTTGTGAAGCTTTTGATGCTTCTCCATTTTGATTATTTCCTCTATAAATATTGCCTGAACCATCTTGATAATCATAAAAAATACCTCCTATGCCTCTAGATTCATTTCTATGCTTCAAGAAGAAATATTCATCACACCATGGTTTGAAAACTTTATGCAAATCTTGATCCACTTTCTCACAGGCTTTTTTATGTTCATTATGAAAATTCCTTACATCAGAAAGATAAGGATAAAAAGGGGTTAAATCTGCACCTCCCCCAAACCACCAAACAGGACCAGCTTCGAAATATCGATAATTCAGGTGAACCGTAGGAATATAGGGATTCTTAGGATGCAACACCATAGAAGTTCCCGTAGCAAACCATTCATGACCTTTTGCTTCGGGCCTTTGAGAGATTATTGATTGAGGTAATTCTTTTCCCTGTACTTCTGAGAAATTTACTCCTGCTTGCTCAAAAATAGAACCATTTTTCAATACTCTTGATCTTCCACCACCACCTTCGTCTCTTAGCCAGGATTCTTCTATAAATTTCCCTTTTCCATCAATATTTTCAAGCCCTGAACAAATTGTGTCTTGTAGTGTTAATAAGAGATTTTTTGTTTTTTCTCTCGAGTTTTTTGGAGGTTCTCTGAACATGTATTTAATAAATCTTGAAGAAAAAAATTGTTTGGTTAATTATAAGTTTCCCTTTATAATTTCTCTTAGGGGGTCCTTATTACCTATTATTTGATAGTTCGACATAGTTCTTAATCTTTTAAACAGTCGACTACCTTTTCAAAATATTTAAAAATTTAATGACCACGATAGAAGATGCGAATTTTGCTTTACAAAAAGTTCTAGATGCTGGATCACAAAAAAATGTAATTGAATTAGCTTGGATTAAAAACGTAAGAGTAATTACACCGAGAGTAATCGTAACATTATCATTACCATCATTTGCAAATTCTCAGAGAGATAGAATTGTACAAGAGGTTAGAAAAGTACTACTAGTTTTTGACGATATTGATGATGTTCAAATAGAGATAGATAATAATCCTTCCAAAACAGAATCTAATACTGAAAGTAATGCTCCTAGGTTGCAGGATATTGATGGAATACAGCATATTATAGCTGTTAGTAGTGGTAAAGGTGGAGTTGGGAAAAGTACCATTGCAGTTAATCTCGCTTGTTCTCTAGCCAAATTAGGCTTAAAAACTGGTTTGCTGGATGCGGACATATATGGACCTAATACTCCCTCAATGATGGGGGTAGCCGAACAGAATCCAAAGGTTACAGAAGGTAGTGGCAATGAACAAAGATTGATACCAATAAATAAATACGGAATTTCATTGGTATCAATGGGTTTCCTTATAGAAGAAGGTCAGCCAGTTATATGGAGAGGACCAATGCTTAATAGTATTATCCGACAATTTTTGTACCAAGTTGAATGGAATAATCTTGATTTTTTGGTGATTGATTTGCCTCCAGGAACAGGAGATGCTCAAATATCCCTTTCTCAATCTGTTCCTATTTCTGGAGCTATTGTTGTCACTACTCCTCAACAAGTATCTTTGCAAGATGCAAGGAGGGGATTAGCAATGTTTAAACAACTCGGAGTGCGTTTACTGGGAATTGTAGAAAATATGTCAGTATTTATCCCGCCAGATATGCCAACTAAAAAATATGAAATTTTTGGTAAAGGGGGTGGACAAACATTAGCTAAAGAAAATGATTTACCATTATTAGCCCAAATTCCTATTGAAATACCTCTCGTTGATGAAAGCAATAAAGGTGTACCAATCTCAATAAGCCAGCCCAATAAAGAAAGCTCTATAGCTTTTAGTAATTTAGCTCAATTAATTAAGAATCAATTTGTTAATAGATAATTTATGTTTAGGAGAATTTCTTTATTAAACAAGAGAGTATTTTTATTAAAAAAAGAAAACTTTAATAGAGGTTTTTTATTTTCTCCATTACTTATAATTCCTCTGTTTTTAGTTATTATTTCGGGTTTATTAATAAAAAGTATTCAGGGTGATTTTTTAGTATCGAATTATTCAGGTCATATTTTAACTGGTTTTTTAGGTTATTTTTTAGCATTTTTTATTTCCTATATACCGTTAGAGAGACTTAGAAAGTATTTGGTCCCATTTTATTTAAGTACTTTAATATCCTTATTACTAATTTATTTTTTTGGGGTATCAGTTTCTGGAGCTCAAAGATGGCTAAACTTGGGTATCTTTTCTTTTCAGCCTTCAGAAGTATCAAAACTAAGTACTGTATTAACTCTTGCTTTAGTACTCGACAAAAAAATAATTTTAACAATAAGAGATTTAGTATTGCCCTTATTGGTAGTAGTTGTTCCTTGGTTATTAATTTTCTTTCAGCCGGATTTAGGTACCTCTTTGGTTTTGCTTGTTTTGACAGGTGTGATGCTCTATTGGTCGCAAATGCCTATAGAATGGATCTTGATATTAGTGTTTTGTCTTTTCACTTCTATATTATATTTAACCTTACCAATTTTTCTTATTTTCTGGATTCCATTTATAGGATATCTTGCTTATAGATCTTCGAAAAAGAAAACTATTTTTTCTGCCATCGCTATTTCTTTCCATTTATTAGTGGCAAAATTGACCCCAATTTTGTGGCAATATGGCTTAAAAGAATATCAAAAAGATAGATTAGTTTTATTTTTAGATCCAAATAGAGATCCATTAGGTGGTGGATATCATTTGATACAGAGTCAAATTGCAATTGGTTCTGGAGGATTATTTGGGACTGGTTTACTACAAGGTAAGCTGACTAATTTGCAATTTATACCAGAACAACATACTGATTTTATATTCAGTGCTCTAGGCGAAGAATTGGGTTTTGTGGGGTGCATAGTAGTTTTATTTTTGTTCTTTTTTTTGATCAAAAAACTTATTAAAACTGCAACAATTGCTAGGACTAATTTTGAATCTCTGATTGTTATTGGAATAGCCTCAACTTTTTTATTCCAAATAATTATTAACTTATTTATGACTATTGGATTGGGACCAGTTACTGGAATTCCCCTTCCTTTTATGAGCTATGGTAGAACGTCATTGGTGACTAATTTTATATCTATTGGATTTGTTTTATCTATATTGAAACGTTCTAGATCTCTAAGAAGTTGATGAAATCACAAATAACTATAAAAAAAATTCAAGACCTTTTGATTAAAGGAGTTCAAACTATATATGTGGATGATGATACATCCAGAAGAATGTGGTGGGCTTCTTTAGAAGTTATTCAAAAAGATTTTTTATCTCAGAATTATAAACAGGGGGGGATTTGGGTCGCCTCTCCTTTGCCAGCTTTTAACGATAAAAAATTTTTAAATCAAATTTATGGATGGCTTTGGTCTCCAGAGGGGTTTCCATACTTTCAAAATGAGAATGCAGGTTTTTTACCAGTCAATAATTCAGAAAAGATAAAAAAAGATTTCGATTTAGTTAGTAATTATAAAGTCTTAAATCTTAGTCAAGATGATGGTTATGAACCTTTTTTGATGATAATCACCCCAAATTTTCAATGCATATTATCAATTGTTGGAGAAAAAGATAAGAAAATTCTATTAATGAAATGTGATGAAAAAAGCCTAAAACTTTCAATTGAATTAATGCATGCAAAATTAAATCAAGAAAATCATGAGGAAGGGACAAAATTTCGTAATGCAATCAATAATTTAGGTAACCTTAACCTTAATAATCAATTTGAACAATTATTTTGGCCAATATTGTCTGCAAAATTAGCAAGTACTGCGCCTAACCACAATATAAAGAACTTTATAAAAAACGATGAAAAAAATGTTCAAATTACTGAAACAAAATTATTACGTGCAATATCTCATGAAGTAAGAACGCCTTTGGCAACAATAAGAACCCTGATAAGTTCTACTTTAAAAAAATATAAGATGGACGAATCAATGAAAAATCGTTTAATTCAAATAGATAATGAATGTAATGCACAAATTGATAGGTTTGGTTTAATCTTTAATGCAGCAGAATTAGTGAGTAATGAAGTTCCATCATTAAATAACTTGGCAAAAATTAATTTAGCCGAAATTTTTAAAAAGCTTGCTCCTTTTTGGAATAAAAAATTAAATCGACGCGGGATTTCGTTAAAGATTGATATTCCTAATCAACTGCCGCAAATTTTGAGTGATTCTGAAAAATTGGAATTAATGTTAAGTGGATTAATTGATAAAAATACCAGAGGATTAAAAGAAGGTAGTACATTAATTTTAGAATTAAGACCAGCTGGTCAAAAACTTAAACTTCAATTGAAAATACACAACTTAGAAAATAATCAAAAAGAAATTTTAAAAAAAGATAACGGTTCTGATATTGGTCCTGTTTTAAATTGGAACCCTCAAACAGGTAGTTTACAACTTAGTCAAAATGCTACTCAAAAGTTGTTAGCTAGTTTAGGAGGGCATGTAACAATAAGGCGTGATACAGGTTTGACAGTATTTTTTCCGATTTCAGATTCAAAATAATATAAAAATAAATCTTACATTTATTAAATAATGTAGAAACTTTCTTATTAATTTTGAATTTTGTAAAATATGAATGCTAGTTTCTTAATATAAATAACTCAAAATCAAGGATGACGGAAACTTTAGTTGGTCAATTTCCAAAGCATATAGGAAGTACTGGGGGTTTATTGAACTCAGCAGAAACTGAAGAAAAATATGCGATTGTATGGAATAGCTCAAAAGAACAGGCTTTTGAATTACCCACCGGTGGTGCGGCTATTATGCATGAAGGCAATAATTTAATGTACTTTGCAAGAAAAGAGCAATGTCTTGCACTAGGAACACAATTACGTGCCTTTAAACCAAGAATTGAGGACTTCAAAATCTACAGAATTTTCCCAGGCGGTGATATTGAATTCTTACATCCAAAAGATGGTGTGTTCTCTGAGAAAGTTAATGAGGGCAGAGAAAAAGTCGGACATAACCCAAGAAGAATAGGTGAGAATCCTAATCCAGCTGGGTTGAAATTTACAACAAAGAATACTTTTGATTAATTTTTTTAAAGTTGATATAAACGTAAAATATAATTATAATTTGGGTTGACATTACTAGTATGATCAGCTCTCAGAAAGATATTTTTTTTAAGGCTTATAAAGAAGGTAAAAATTTTATACCTATCACTCAAACTTGGCCAGCTGATTTAGAGACTCCATTATCAACTTGGTTAAAATTATCCGAAAAAGATTCACATGGTGTTTTTCTTGAATCCGTTGAAGGTGGTGAGAGTTTGGGGAGGTGGAGTATTATTGCTTCTAAACCTCTTTGGGAAGCTGTTTGCTACGGAGAAGAAATTGTCAAAACATGGAATAACGGAAAAACTGAAATACACAAAGGGGATCCTTTTAATATTTTAAAAACATGGACAAACGAATATAAGTCATCACTGCTCGAAGATTTACCATCAATTGGACAGTTGTATGGTTCTTGGGGTTATGAATTAATTAATCGCATAGAACCAAGTGTTCCAATCAATGAAATTGAGGAAAATAATATACCTGATGGTTCCTGGATGTTTTTTGATCAATTAGTTGTTTTTGATCAGATAAAAAGATGTATAACCGCTGTAGTTTATGCAGATACAACTTCTAAAGAGTCGTCTATTGAAGAAGTTTATCTAAACTCAATTTCTAAAATTAAGAAAACTAGAAATTTAATGAAAGTTCCTCTGGCAGAAAAAGAGTTTTTAGAATGGAATGAAAATGAAAATTTGAATTTAGACCTAGAAAGTAATTGGAAAAAAAAAGATTTTGAGGATGCAGTTCTCTCTGCAAAAGAATACATAAGAAGAGGAGATATCTTCCAAATCGTTATAAGTCAGAGATTTCATACTCTTGTCAATAATGATCCCTTTAATTTATATAGAAGTTTAAGGATGGTTAATCCATCTCCATATATGTCATTTTTTGATTTTGGCTCATGGTATCTCATAGGTTCCAGTCCTGAAGTAATGGTTAAAGCTGAAAAAAACAAAAATAGTCAGATTGTAGCTAGCTTAAGACCAATAGCTGGTACAAGGCCCAGAGGTAATGATCCTCAAGAAGATCTTGAATTAGAAAAGGATTTATTAAAAGATCCAAAAGAGATAGCTGAGCATGTAATGCTGATAGATCTTGGAAGAAATGATCTTGGAAGGGTTTGCGAAACTGGAACTGTGGAGGTAAAAGATTTAATGGTTATTGAGAAATATTCACATGTCATGCATATTGTGAGTGAAGTCGAAGGAATTTTAAAAAAAAACACAGATGTATGGGATTTGCTAAAGGCATGTTTTCCTGCTGGAACGGTAACTGGCGCGCCAAAAATTAGAGCTATGCAGTTGATTAAACACTTTGAAAAAGATGTTAGAGGGCCTTATGCGGGTGTTTATGGATCTATTGATATTAATGGGGCATTGAATACGGCAATTACAATAAGAACTATGATTGTTAAACCTTCAAAAGATGGAACATATAATGTATCAGTGCAGGCAGGTGCAGGTATAGTTGCTGATTCTTCGCCTGAGAATGAATATCAAGAGACTATTAATAAAGCTAAGGGAATACTAAAAGCAATAGCCTGTTTGGATAAATAAATGAGTCAACTTAATCTTTATAAAGGTTTTGAAGTAGAACTTTTCACAGGTTCTTTTAATTCTCATATTGGTGTTTCAGCAGATGTAGAAAAAAATTTTTCTAATTTTGTGAAAGAGCCTGATAACAGAAATGTTGAATACATAACAACACCTGAAAAAGACTACATGATGTTACATAGACAATTAATAACTCCAAGAAAAAACTTAAGACATTGGCTAAATAACAAAGGGTTAACAATCATTCCCTCATCCACTCTTTGTTTCAAGCATGAAATGCAATTTCAAAGATCTGATATTGAAAATGTTTATCATCAATTTATACAAGATAACTATGGGATCTCTATTGCAACTTCAAGTGTCCACATAAACATAGGAATAGATGACTTAGATAAGCTTTTTGCTGCTATTAGATTAATAAGATCTGAGGCCGCTTTGTATCTATCAATAAGCGCTAGCTCACCTTTTTTGAATAATAACATTACGGAAAATCACTCTCAGAGGTGGATTCAGTTTCCTAAAACACCTAGAAAAGTACCTATTTTTGAAAATCATAATTCCTATATCGCATGGATCGAGGAAAATATAGCTAATAAAAACATGCAAAATATAAGGCATTTTTGGTCTTCAATTAGACCAAATGGTCCCCAAAGGCCTTTAATGCTTGATCGTTTGGAATTGAGAATTTGTGATTTTGTTCATGATATTAATTTGCTATTAGGGATAACAGCCATGCTAGAACTGAGGATTTTACATCTTTTTGACAACTTAAACACTTTAGATCCCTTGACTGCAAGTATTTTTTCTTTTGAAGAATTATCAGAAATATGCGATCAAAATGAAATTTATGCTGCTCAAGATAGTCTTAATTCAGAGTTAATTCACTGGCAAGATGGCAAAAAAATTATTTGTAGAGAATGGATTCAAAACTTATTATCAGATTTATCACTAACCGCAGAAAAATTTAATATGAAATATCTTCTGGAACCTATCCATAGAGTCCTTGAAGAAGGAAATCAATCTATGAAATGGATAAATCAATATAAAAAAGGTCTCTCTATTGAGCAAATAATGAAACTCACTATTGATGATATGATCATCAATGAACAAGAGATTATTTGATTATTTAAACAAAATTTTGATCTGAATATTTTTACTTGTGACATAATAATTATATGGAATCTTCCCAACAGGATAAAAAAAATAAAATGGGTCTTATAAGTAACAATGATCCACTTGATAAAAATCGTCTTTTAATAGAAGAACTATGGGAAGCTGTTCTCAGAGAAGAATGCCCAGAAGATCAAGCAGTCAGATTGATACAGCTTAAAGAATTAAGTTATTCAAAACAAATTGATGGTGTTAGTTCAAAAACTTTTAAAAATGAAATAGTTGATATTATTAATTCCATGGATTTGGCAGAATCTATTGCAGCAGCTAGGGCTTTTTCACTATATTTTCAACTAGTGAATATTTTGGAACAAAGAGTTGAGGAAGATAGATATATTCAAAGCTTTACCAATATGAATGTTCAAAAATCGCCAGATAATCTTGATCCTTTTGCCCCAGCGTTGGCTAGGCAAAATGCTCCAGTAACTTTTCGAGAACTATTTTATAGGCTTAGGAAACTAAATGTACCTCCAGGAAAATTAGAGGAGTTATTGCAGGAAATGGATATTCGTTTAGTCTTTACTGCTCATCCGACTGAGATAGTAAGACATACTATTAGACATAAGCAAACTAGAGTCGCAAATTTGTTGAAAAAAATACAGGTTGAGCAATTTTTAACTAAAGAAGAAATCAATATTCTAAAAACTCAATTAAAAGAGGAAGTCAGACTTTGGTGGAGAACAGATGAATTGCATCAATTTAAGCCGTCCGTTTTAGATGAAGTTGATTATGCCTTGCATTATTTTCAGCAAGTTTTATTTAATGCAATGCCTCAATTGAGAGGTAGAATCTTTGAAGCACTTACCGAAAACTACCCAGATGTTCAGATGCCCTCTGAATCTTTTTGCAATTTCGGTTCTTGGGTAGGATCCGATAGGGACGGGAATCCATCTGTTACTCCTGAGATAACATGGAGAACTGCCTGCTACCAAAGGCAGTTGATGTTGGAGAGATATATTACTGCATCATCTAACTTAAGAGATCAATTAAGTATCTCAATGCAATGGAGTCAAGTAAGCTCTTCTTTGTTAGAGTCTTTAGAAACAGATAGAGTTAAGTTCCCAGAAATCTATGAAGCTAGGGCGACAAGATACAGATCAGAACCTTACAGATTGAAATTAAGTTATATTTTAGAGAAGTTAAGGCTCACACAAGAAAGGAATAATTTATTAGCTGATAGTGGTTGGAAATCTGATTTAGAAGGGGAAATTGATACTAAAAATATAGATAAAGTTGAAAACTTATATTACAAATCAGTCAGTGAATTTACCTATGATCTCGAACTGATTAAAAATAGTCTGATTAGTACAGATTTAACTTGCGAGGCGGTAAATACCTTGCTTACTCAGGTTCATATATTTGGATTTTCACTAGCAAGTTTAGATATTCGTCAGGAAAGCACAAGGCATAGTGACGCTATACAAGAGCTTACAAATTATCTTGATTTGTCTGTCCTATATGACCAAATGTCTGAGGAAGAGAAAATTAAATGGCTTGTAGAGGAATTAAATACAAAAAGACCTCTAATTCCTCCTGACGTCAACTGGACAAAAACTACAGAAGAAACCTTTTCAGTTTTTAAAATGGTTAAAAGACTGCAGCAAGAATTTGGAAGTCGTATTTGTCATTCTTATGTAATTTCAATGAGTCATAGCGCATCTGATTTGCTTGAAGTTCTTTTATTGGCCAAAGAAATGGGACTCCTTGATCAAAAGTCACAAAAGTCAAAATTATTGGTCGTTCCTCTTTTCGAAACTGTTGAAGACCTTAAAAGAGCCCCAGAAGTAATGGAAAAATTGTTTAAATTAGATTTTTACAGATCACTATTGCCAAAAGTTGGAGAATCATTTAAACCTCTTCAAGAATTAATGCTTGGATATTCTGATAGCAATAAAGATTCAGGGTTTGTTTCCAGTAATTGGGAAATTCATAGAGCCCAAATAGCTCTTCAAAATCTTGCAAGTAGAAATAACATATTGCTAAGACTTTTTCATGGAAGAGGCGGTTCTGTAGGTAGAGGGGGAGGACCAGCCTACCAGGCGATATTGGCACAACCCAGTGGTACTCTTAAAGGGCGAATAAAAATAACAGAACAAGGTGAAGTATTAGCTTCAAAATATAGTCTTCCTGAACTGGCTTTGTATAATCTAGAGACAGTTACTACTGCAGTTATTCAAAATAGTTTGGTGAATAATAGGCTTGATGCCACTCCAGAATGGAATCAATTAATGTCAAGGCTTGCAGAATCATCAAGGTCTCACTACAGAAAATTAGTTCATGAAAATCCAGATTTATTAAATTTCTTTCAGGAAGTCACTCCAATAGAAGAAATAAGTAAATTACAAATATCTAGTAGACCTGCCAGAAGAAAAAAAGGTGCTAAAGATTTGTCAAGTTTAAGGGCTATTCCATGGGTATTTGGTTGGACACAAAGTAGATTTCTTTTGCCAAGTTGGTTTGGAGTAGGAACTGCATTATCATCCGAATTAAATTCTGACCCACAACAAATTGAACTATTAAGAGTTCTCCATCAAAGATGGCCATTTTTTAGGATGCTCATATCTAAGGTAGAGATGACATTATCTAAGGTTGATTTGGAAGTTGCCAAATATTATGTTGACACTCTTGGCAGTAAAGAAAATAAAGATTCTTTTGATGTTATTTTTGAAGTAATTTCTAAAGAATATAATCTTACAAAATCTTTAATACTTGAAATTACTGGTAAAAATAAGCTCCTTGAATCTGATAGAGACTTAAAGTCATCAGTTAGCTTGAGAAATAAGACAATAATCCCATTGGGATTTTTACAGGTTTCGCTTTTAAGAAGGCTTAGGGATCAAACAAGGCAACCTCCAATTAGCGAATTTATTATTGAAAAAGATGAATCTAGAAGAGCTTACAGTAGAAGTGAACTGTTGAGGGGGGCACTTTTAACTATTAATGGGATAGCAGCAGGCATGAGAAATACAGGTTGATAATTGCAATATTTTTCTAAAAAAAAACTTGTTCTTCCAGAAGGTTATTTTGTTAATTCTTCCAAGATTCCATTAGCAAAAGAAGTTAACAAACTTTTAGCGAATTGCGGTTGTGAGACATTCCCAATGGAACCCCTTTCTGAGGCTATTCAGAAAAGTAATTTTTTTTTCACAATAGAAAATGAATTAGGAAATAAATTATATGGTTTTGTAAGAGTTACATCAGACAGGGGATTAAATGCTAACTTATGGAATTTAAGTGCAGTAAAAGGTAATAATCAGGAACTTTTTTATTCAATATTGTTACAAGTAACTCTTGAAAAAATAAATATAGAAATGCCTGGATGTAGCATTTCTGTTCAGGCTCCAGAGTCTTCATTTAAAAGTCTAGAAGAAATCGGATTTATATTAGATCCAAACGGAATAAGAGTTATGGGGTATAAACTTTAATAATAACGTTACGAGCATGGAGGGATTCGAACCCCCGACTCTCAGAACCGGAATCTGATGCTCTATCCAACTGAGCTACATGCCCTTTTATTTTTTCAATTTCTTTAAAGAAAATCTAAATATATTAAATTTAGCTAATTTAATTAATGAACGCATCAAGAAAATTTTTTTAAATAAATTAAAAATTAAAAATTTTCGGAACCATAAAAGTTTTGGAATTGACCTAAAAGAGCAAAGAACAATCGTTCTTGGCTGTAATGGCATTGGCAAGTCAAATTTACTTGAATCTATTGAATTTTTAAGTCAATTAAAATCTAATAGAGCATTAAGTGATAAAGATTTAATAGAAAATGATAGTGATATGGCCGAAGTTATAGGACAAATAGATTTTAGAGATGATTTAAAGTTAAATTTATTCAGAAAAGGCTCGAAAAAAATTTATGTCAATGATTCAATCTTGAAAAAGCAGAGCGAAATAAAGAACTATATTAGGAGTGTGTGTTTTTGCTCGAGTGATATAGGTATCATTAGAAATGAGCCTAGTTATCGCAGAATATGGATTGATAAAGTTGTATCTCAGCTTGAACCAGTATATTTAGACTTGATAAGTAGATTTAACAGGCTTTTAAAGCAAAGAAGTCATTATTGGCGTTCAGAAAGCTTCCAAAATGATCAATCATCAGAAATTGTTGAAAGCTTTGATATTCAAATGTCAATAATAAGTACAAGAATTTTTAGGCGTAGAAGAAGGGCTTTATTAAAAATAAAACCATATGTTGAATATTGGCATAGATATTTAAGTAAATCTAAAGAGCACATAGGCATAAATTATCTTTCAGGGATACAAAAAATAAGCTCAGAAGAAGAAGAAGAAGAAGTTATTATTAAGAAAATAGTAGAACAACTAATAATTCAGCGTCCTATTGAATCATTGACTGGTAAATGTAATTTTGGCCCTCATCGTGATGATGTTGAGTTTCTCATAAATAATATTTCAGTTAGAAAATATGGTTCATCTGGCCAGCAAAGAACTTTCATCTTGGCTTTAAAAATGGCAGAATTAGATTTATTAACTAAAACATTAAATGTCCCTCCAATACTCATTTTGGATGATGTCTTGGCCGAATTAGACATAACAAGACAAAATTTATTATTAAATTCTGTCGGAAAAGATAGTCAATGTTTTATTAGTGCGACACATTTAGATAAATTTAATCAATCTTTCTTAGGCTCTTCACAAATGATTTACTTGTAACTTTAAAACTAACAATTTTTAGCTAATCTTATAGACATATAAATTTCATTAATGGAAGGTTCCAAAAAAAATCAAATTTTAAGTTCTTTTTGTAATGATGAAAAATTAATTCATCAGAGTAAGCACCTTTTATTGGAACTTTATGGATGTGATTACCAAAAATTAAATGATGAATCCTTTTTGCGTTGTTCGTTAAATAGAGCTGCAAAATTGGCAAAGGCATCGGTTCTGAATTTGATAAGTAATAAATTTGAACCTCAAGGAGTTACAGCAATTGCATTACTGGCTGAATCCCATATTTCAATCCATACTTGGCCTGAATCTAATTATTCTGCAGTCGATATTTTTACATGTGGTCAAAATATGCAACCAGAATTTGCTAGTCAATATTTAATTGAAACTTTGAAGGCTGAAGAACATTTCTTACGTATTCTTAAGCGAAATCCACCTTCATCAGTTCTAAAAGAGATTAGAACGGTTGCTTAACTTGCAATATTTATCTATTTAATTTTCCGCTAATTAATCCTTCAAGATCTAAACTTGTGCAATTAAATCCTAAATCAGAAAAATATTGAACTAAATCGCCAAAATTATATTTTTTAAAAAAATGCTTTAATTCCTCTTGGGGGATTTCAATTCTTGCGGTGGATCCTTGGCATCTAACTCTAACCTCTGATAAACCTCCTTTTTTTAGGTATTCTTCAGCTTTTTCAACCATCTTGAGCCTTTCACTAGTTATTTCATGGCCATAAGGAAATCTTGAAGATAAGCAAGGTTGAGCAGGTTTATCCCACCATGGGAAACCTAATGCTCTTGATATATCCCTAATATCTTTTTTTGAAAATTTAAATTTTGCGAGGGGAGAAATAACTCCTGCTTGTTTAGCAGCTTTTATACCAGGCCTAAAGTCTTTTAGATCATCAAGATTGACTCCATCTAAAACAATCTTGTAATTCAGTTTTTTAGACAAATATGTTGTATGTTTGTGAAGCTCTTTTTTGCATGCAAAGCACCTGTCTTGTGGATTTTTACTATAACTTGACTCTTCTAATTCAGATGTTTTAATTTCTAAATGATTCACTCCAATCCATTTTGCTTGACTCCTTGCTTCTTCACGCAGTGTATTGGCTAAGGCAGGAGAAATACCAGTAATTGCAATTGCTTTGCTACCTAATTGCTCAAACGCTAATGAGGCTACTAGTGTACTATCAACTCCTCCTGAATAAGCAATACAAACACTATCGAGGTTCTTAATGTATCTTCTAATTGTAAATAGTTTTTCATTTTGTTCATCAGACAGAATTTCTAGTTGATTGAACATACTAATTACTTTAAAATTCAAATTACCTATGCATAGGTTGAATTTATTATTAAATTTTTAATAATATTATTAACTATATCTTAGATTATATTTACCCACGTTGTTCAATTGACAAATATAAGAAGAAATAGAGGTATTGGAATTGTCACAGCAAGTGACAGTCAAGAAAGATCACAAGGTCAACTACATATTTATGATGGGGAAGGGAAGGGTAAAAGTCAGGCTGCTTTGGGTGTTGTGCTAAGGACAATTGGATTAGGAATATGCGAAAAAAGACAGTCGAGAGTACTTCTTCTCAGATTTTTAAAGGGACCTGAGAGGTCATATGATGAGGATGCAGCTATAGAGGCCCTACAAAGAGGTTTCCCACACTTAATTGACCATGTAAGGACAGGAAGGTCGGAATTCTTTGCTGAAGACCAGGTGACAAAATTTGATATTAATGAGGCTGAGAGAGGTTGGAATATTGCAAAAGGAGCAATTGCTAGTTCTCTTTATTCTGTTGTTGTACTAGATGAGCTGAATCCAGTTCTTGATTTAGGAATGCTTGATATCAAAGAAGTTGTTGATTCTCTTCAAAATCGTCCTGATGGACTGGAAATAATTATTACTGGAAGGGCAGCCCCTCCTTCTTTGGTGAGAATATCTCAACTTCATTCAGAAATGAGATCACGTTTAAAAGGAGACTTATCAAAACTTAATGGACAAAAGAGATATACTGGTGGAATTGAGATATACACAGGCGAGGGAAAAGGTAAATCCACAAGTGCACTTGGCAAGGCTCTTCAAGCTATTGGTAAAGGAATATCTCAAGATAAAAGTCATAGAGTTTTAATTTTACAGTGGTTAAAAGGCGGAACTGGCTACACAGAAGATGCTGCTATAGAAGCATTGAGAGAAAGTTACCCACATTTGGTAGATCATTTACGCTCAGGGAGAGATGCGATCGTGTGGAGAGGCCAGCAAAAACCAATTGATTACATTGAGGCTGAAAGAGCATGGGAAATAGCTCAAGCAGCTATTTTGAGTGGTTTGTATAAAACAATTATTTTGGATGAATTGAACCCAACTGTTGATTTAGAGCTGCTACCTGTGGAATCAATACATCAAACGCTCTTAAAAAAACCAGCAGAGACAGAAGTAATTATTACTGGTAGATGTAAAAATGAACCTTCATATTTTGAACTCGCTGATGTTTACTCTGAAATGGTCTGTCATAAGCATTACGCTAATGTTGGAGTTGATTTGAAAAGAGGTGTAGATTACTAAATATTCATTCTTAAAATATTAATCGCTTAATAATCTTTTTACCTTTTCAATTCCACCTTCAATAGATCTCGATTGAATTTTGAATTTAGACAAGATTTTTGAAGCTTTTTCAGAACGTTTACCTGTTTTACATATGGTGAAAACCTCTTTAATTAAACTTTCCTTTTGAATAAATTCCAAGTCAGGCTTTTGGTTCAAATGACTTAGGGGGATTGATATAGAGCCCTCGATTGCAGAAGCAGAAAATTCTTCATTTTCCCTAACATCAATTAAAAGAATTTTGTTGGGTTTTACTTTATATAAGCTATTAAAATCATAAGCATTAATTCTGTTAATTTTACTATTTTTTGTAGAACATTCATCATCACTATAAAAGTCCATAAACTTAGAAAGATTTGTTATCTGTTTATTTACCTGATCACTTTTTAGATGTAATTTTTTCGTATTCATATTCAAAAGATCAAAAACCATAATTTTTCCATCTAAAACCTCACCTTTTTTTAAAATAATTTTGATAATTTCATTCACCTGAATAATTCCTATTAGACCTGTTGATACACCCACAACTCCATATTCTGTACAGCTAGGGACGGCATTTTTTGAAGGTGATTCTGGTAGTAAGTCTCTTAAATTAGGACTAGTTTTATGTAAGTTAAACACGCTTACTTGTCCTTCAAAGCCCTGAACACTGCCAAAGACTAAAGGTTTATTTAGTATCAAGCATGCATCATTTATCAAATATCTTGTGCCAAAATTATCTGAGCAATCACAAATAATATCAAATTTTTGAATTATCCCTAGAGCATTTTTAGGATTAATTTTCTCAGCAAATGTCAATAATTCAGAATGAGGATTAATTTTTTTTATTCTTTCCTGGGCAGAATCAATTTTTAGACTACCTATAGTATCTGTTTCATGAATTATCTGTCTTTGGAGATTAGACTTCTCAACGTAATCATTATCAACGATACCAATTTTTCCTATTCCTGCTGCAGCTAAATAAAGCAAAACAGAAGAACCAAGGCCACCTGCTCCAATACATAACACTGAGCTGTTTTTTAGACTTATTTGACCTTCATAACCTATCTCTTTGAGTGTTAAATGTTTTTGATATCTTTCTTTCTCATCTGTAGTTAAGAAATTATATTTAATATTTTTGGACATACCGATTCTTTAACTTTTAAAAATTAAACTATGAAAATATAATAATTAAAATAAAAATTTTAGCCTTTTAAAAATTTCCTATTACTTAATTTTATTAATGTTTTTGTTAGAACTAGATGATAATGTGAAGTTTTTATAAATCAATTTTAAGTTTAAATATCTCCAGAAACTTTATATACCAACGTCTCTAAAAAATACAAAATGTTTCGGTTCCGAATTTTGCACAACAAAAAGGTAGTCAACAGGCGTTTTTTCCGATACTGTCTGGTTCATATATTAAGTTTACTGAATTCATGAGTGATAACACTCCAGGGTCAAATCAAGACTCCGGCTCCGATACAAGCTCAGAAACCAAAAGCTTTTCAGAGAAGTACTCTGATGTTATGGGAAAAGTCAACGAAACCCTTGGTAATGTTGATTGGACTCAAATGGGGAAGTATGGCAAAGCGGCAGGTATAATAGCCGTTGTAGTCATAGCTCAGATAATAATTAAAGTTGTCATTGACACGATTAACTTCTTCCCAATTCTTCCAGGTTTGCTAGAACTACTAGGTGTAATAGTAGTTGGCCAATGGAGCTGGCAGAATCTTCGCACCAGTGAAAATCGTGAAGCTGTTTTAAATAAGGTACAAAATCTTAAAAAGACTTATTTAGGATAGTTCAAGATTACATACTAATTATTGCTTTAAGGTAATCTTTGACTTGATTTAAATATGATCCTCCAAACATATTGGCATGATTCAATATGTGATAAAAATTATAAATTATCACTCTATTTTCAAAATTTTGCTTTAAGGGAAAAATTTTATGATACTCTTCATAAAATTCGTTTCCAAAACCTCCAAATATTTTGGTCATGGCTATATCTACTTCATGATCTGCCCACCATGATGCTGGGTCAAATATAACCCCCTTACCACTTTGGTCCATTCCTGCATTTCCTGACCACAAATCACCATGAACAAGAGCATTTATTGGTTTATGATTTATCAATTCTGATTTAATTATTTCTTTAATTTTATTTATTGTCGCTTGATCTACAATGTTTGATTTGAGAATTGATAATTGTGGCATTATCCGTAAGTTTAAAAAACAATCTATCCAATTATCTTCCCAGCCTTTCTTCTGATCTGTCGTTCCAATAAAACCCTCAACTGGAAACCCAAACATTTTTGGATTAGATTCAGCTGATTTCAAGTGCATTTCTCCTAAACCTTTTCCGAGCTTTCTTTGGTCAAAGTTTTGCATATCTATCCATTCAATTAAAAGAAACTCTATATTTTTGATATTTTTATATGTAATAACTTCAGGAATAACTAAGTTTTCTTGATTAATATACTTTCTTAAATTTTGTAGACAATATTTTTCAAATTCAAGAAATTTTTTGTTTCTATCATTTCTTTTAAGGAAAAATTTTTTGTTTGAGAATTCTATTTGCCAGGCACTATGTATATCGCCACCATGGACTGGTTCAATACTTTTTGGATAGGTTTCACCTAATTCAGTACAAATTTCGTTAACTTCAATAGGTGATAATTTTTGCATTTTCAATGAGAAATTCCGAAATTGTTGTTGTTGGTGCCGGTATAGCAGGACTCACTTCTGCAGCAATTTTATCAAAACAAGGTTTATCAGTGACTTTAATTGAATCTCATACTCAATCAGGAGGATGTGCCGGTACTTTTAAAAGAAAGAATTATATTTTTGATGTTGGTGCAACTCAAGTTGCGGGTTTAGAGAAAGGAGGAATACATTCTAGAATTTTTGATTTTTTAGATATCCCACCACCTGAAGCTACAATTTTAGACCCTGCTTGCATTGTTGATTTAAATGATGGTGGTAAGCCCATACCTATTTGGTATGAAAAAAGTAAATGGATTGCTGAACAAGAAATACAGTTTCCTGGGAGTCATAGATTTTGGAAACTTTGTACCCTCATACATCAAAGTAATTGGATATTTGCTAATAATAATCCTGTATTACCAATAAGTAATTTTTGGGATTTTTCTCAACTTCTTAAAGCATTAGTACCATCAAATCTTGTCACAGGTATCTTAGTTAAATCTACTATTTTTGATTTATTGAGGATTTGTGGATTATCCAAGAATGAGCGCCTGATAAAATTCTTAAATCTTCAACTAAAACTTTATTCTCAAGAGGACGTTTATAATACTGCAGCATTATATGGATCTACTGTTCTTCAGATGTGTCAACAGCCACATGGTCTGTGGCATCTTAAAAAATCTATGCAGTCTTTAAGTGAAGCATTAGAAAATTCATTGAGAAAAACTGGAGTTAAAATAATTTTTGGACAAAAAGTTCATTCTATAAATTTTGATGACGTAAATATGTGCTGGAAAGTATACGCTAATTCAAAAAAAAATTCTTTTATTTACCATGCAAAAGATTTGATTTATACTGCCCCTCCTCAATCTTTGCTCAAGCATTTGAAAGAACCTTTAAAAAGAAAAAAAAGTTATAAAAATCGACTTAATAATTTGCCTGATCCAAGTGGAGCTTTAGTTTTTTATTCAGCATTAAAAAAAGAAAATATTAAAAAAACTTCCTCAAATCATTATCAATTTGTTTCGAATGAATTTGGTTCTTTATTTGTCTCAATTAGTGATGATGGTGATGGAAGAGCACCAAAAGGTGAGGTTACTTTAATAGCTAGTATTTTTACCAAGACAAAAGATTGGTTTGATCTAGATAAAAAAAATTACTTAAAGAAGAAAAAGGATTTTATGAAAAAAATATCGCTTGAATTGGAAAGTCAATTTGATATTGATCCGGAAAATTGGCTTCATAGGGAATTAGCAACTCCTTTGGGATTTCAAAAATGGACTAATAGACCTTACGGAATAGTAGGCGGGCTTGGTCAAAATCCAGATATTTTTGGTTTATTTGGATTATCCAGTAGGACGCCTTTTGAAGGTTTATGGTTATGTGGAGACTCAATTTATCCAGGGGAGGGAACCGCAGGTGTTAGCCAATCTGCATTAATGGTTTCAAGACAAATTTTAGCTTCTAAAGGTATAGAAAAAATTAATTTATAAATTTTTCTCTGATTTCTTTTGCTTCAGCAAGTTTCTTAGAGAGTAACTCCCAATTTTTTTCTTTTATAAGAGATTCGAATGTATTCAGTTTATTTTTAAAATTATTAATGGCATTTAAAACATTAATCTGATTATTCATAGCTAAATCTAAACCTAGTTTTTCGTTGCCGCCACCCACTCTCGAAGTGTCAGCAAATCCTGTAGCAGCTAGCTTTTGGGTGAGATCTAATAAAGATTGATTATTTTTTGTATGTGCAGTTTCAATTAGGGTAGAAGCTAAAAATATAGGCAAATGAGAAATTAGAGATACTGCTTCATCATGCTCTTTTGGCGAAGCTTGACAAATTTCACAATCCATTGATTTTATTAGCTCGGAAATAGTTCTGACTGCATTGGAATCACTATTTTGTGTGGGAGTAATAATCCATTTTGCATTTTTAAAAAGACCTTCAAAACCTGAATCAACCCCTTTCTTTTCTGTTCCCGCCATTGGATGTGATCCAATAAATAGCGGATGTAAATTTTCCCATGTATTTACAATTGGTTCTTTAACAGAGCCTACATCAGTTACTATTGTTTCTTGCGGTATTGATGCAACTAATAGTTGAGATGGAATTATTAAATCTTTGATAGGCAATGCCAAAATTATCAGCTCACATTTTTTTAATAAGCTGAGATCACAGCTAACAAAATTTGCAAGCTTTTTTTCCTTAGCTTTTTTCTCATTTAATTCATTATTTGTTATTCCATAAATTATATGGTTTAGACTTTGGAGTTTTAATCCTAAAGAACCGCCAATTAAACCTAATCCTACTATTCCAATTTTCATAGATTGATTAATTCAATACTTTCTTATATTCATACCAATTTTTTGTATATTAGGTTCATAAATTTTGTATGTATTTGAAATTAAATTAATTATAAATGCTTGAAATTTTAAGTCATCAACATTTGAAAAATTTTTTGAGAGATCAAAGTATTAATTGGGAACACATATATTCTTTTGGGAGGATAATTTCCAAGTGTATTGAGAATGATTCTACATATCTAATTAATTCAGAAATTTTCTCGAGTCATGATTGGTTACCTCCAATTTTGATTTCTCTATCTTTAAAGGAAGAAGATTCAATTTTTATTTTATCCGAAGAAAAAATTCAATTTATAAAAAGATTTCAGATTAATGCATTGAAAAATCTAGGTTTAAATTTCATTTTTAAAAATGATCAACTAATTTTTGCAAATCATCATGTTCGCTTGATATCAATTGAAGATTTACTTAAAAATACCAATTCTCTTAATCTTAGAAATCATCGAATAGTTTACTCTGGAGTTGAAAATATAAAACAGGATTTAAAAAATCATTTTAGAATTTCTTTACTTAAAAAGGATTGGACAAAAAGTTATAAAGAATTTGAATTTATCAACCAAAAATTTATTAAAGTATATGATTCATTTAAGAAAAAGTTCTTCATGAGAAATGTCTTAGGAAATAGTTACATCAATTTAGATGAAAAAGAAATTAGTTTTTTTTCAAACTTTTTTCAAGAAAATTCTTTTTTTTCTGATAAATTTTTAAGCGTTTACAAAGCATTAGCTCAAGGTTGGGCATGCTGGGTAAAATTAGATAATACAAGTTTAGATTGGAATTTGTATTTGCAGCCAATAGATGAACTTTCTCAAATTAAGGAATTCTTTTTAAATAACAAATTTGTTTTTTTATCAGCTTTGAGAAAAGATAATTTTTTTCAAATTTATTTTAAAAAGCACAGTTTAGATATTGATTTAGTCATTAATCTTAAAAGTAATTTTGAAGAGAAAAAGATCTTATTATACATACCCTCTAAACAGTTGCTTCCTAATAATCCTCTTTTTACGAATTCAATATTGGATAAATGCAAAAAGTTAATACTTTTTAGAAAGGGTTTAACTTTAATTTTGTCTGACGATATTGATTTGAAAACTAACCTTGCTACAGAATTAGCCTCCAAGTACGGAAAGAGGGTTTTGCTTGAGACAATTCCTATTGATAATAATGAAATTCTTTGCTCTAGTTATGACTGGTGGATTATGAATTCTTATTTAATACAAATTCCAGAACAAATTATTATTCCTTTATTTCCGATTCCGAATATGTCAGAACCTATAAATTTAATTACAGTTTCTCATAAAAAAAAGCTTTCTCAAGATTGGTTTAGAGACTTTCTTCTTCCTCAAGCCAGAATAAAACTTGAAAGATCTATTTCTCCTTTAAGAAGAAATTCAGGTAAGTTAATAATTTTAGATGGAAGAGCGAATAAAAGAAACTGGGGAAGATTACTTTTGCAAAACATTCAACCATCAAAACAAATTAACTATATGTTACCTTTTGATTAGGTTATGATTTTATAAATAACTTAAAGAAATATGGGAGAAGCAAAAAGACGAAAAACACTCGGCTTACCCCCCAAAAATAGTAATACTAAAATTAAATATGATGATTCTCCAAGATTAGTTGAATGGCTGCCCTTTACAATCAATCAAAGAGATAATCTAATTAAATTAAGTATTAAGGCCAGTTGGTTTGGAATCGGAGGGTTAGCAATCTTATGGATTGTAGTGAGATTTGTCGGCCCTGCTGCTGGGTGGTGGACTTTGGCTGATTCTTTATAAATCTAAGCTACTGTTTTTATATCATTAACAGCGATTGTATTACCGGGATTGCTATTTAATGCTTTCATTGAATTAGAACTGACTTCAGTACCTTCTGTTAATTTCTCTTTAACCATAGATTCTACTTTATGCCTAATGTCTAAGTTTTGATCAAGCCAAATAATTGTATTATCTCTTCCTTGGCCAATATTTTCTCCTTCATAGCTATACCAAGCGCCTCTTCTTATTACGATATTAGTTTCTTCTGCTAAATCTAATAAACATCCTGTTGTACTAATACCTTTCCCGAAGAGAATATCAAACTCTGCAATCCTAAATGGTGGTGCAACTTTGTTTTTTGCTACTTTTACTTTTGCTCTTATGCCGTATTCTTCAGTACCTCTTTTAAGAGTTTGAATTCTTCTGATATCAAGTCTCACTGAGGCATAAAATTTTAATGCATTTCCTCCTGTGGTTGTTTCTGGATTGCCGTATGTAACGCCAATTTTTAAGCGTAATTGATTCAGGAATATTACCGTGCAACCAGATTTTCCAATATTTCCTGTTATTTTTCTCATTGCTTGACTCATTAGCCTTGCTTGGCTTCCAATTACGTGATCTCCCATCTCTCCTTCTATCTCGGCTCTTGGAGTTAATGCTGCGACCGAGTCAACAACTACAAGATCCACTGCACTCGATCTTATAAGTTGGTCAACTATCTCTAGAGCCATTTCTCCAGTATCCGGTTGTGAAACTAATAAATTTTCAACATCAACTCCTAAAGAGGCTGCATAAACTGGATCGAGTGCATGCTCAGCATCAACAAATGCAGCTACTCCTCCATTTTTTTGAACCTCCGCAATCGCATGAAGCGTTAATGTAGTTTTTCCTGAACTTTCTGGTCCGTAAACTTCTACTACTCTTCCTTTGGGATAGCCTCCTCCTAATGCTAAATCTAAGGTGAGCGCTCCAGTAGATATTGTTTCTACTTTCATTCTTGAGGCGTCACCAAGTCTCATTATTGAACCTCGTCCAAAATTTCTTTCTATTTGACCTAAGACGAGACTTAATGCCTTGTCTTTTTCTTTTGATTCAGTTTTTTTCTTTTCTTCGAGGCTCATTGTCTGATTTATCGGTTAAGGTTCTTGTAATTATTCTAAATTTGGAATTTTTTATTTAAACCAAACTTCATAAATACAAATTATAGTACATGTGTACTCTAGCTGATTATCTTTAAATTGCAACTAATTCCTCAAGATTACTTAATTTTAATAATGTTATTTCATTACTTAAATTATATCTATCTGAATCTTTTAAATATCCCCAATCAGCTAGGAAGCATGGAATATGAGAAGTTTCTGTATTTTTCTTAAGATCAATTAGAGTTTTTTTCCTATCTTCTATAAAACCTAAAATTTCATAAGTTTGTGTAAGCTTTTCAGCTATTTTGATTTTTGTTCCAGATTCATATCCAAAAATAAATTCTGGAAAAATATTTAATTGTCTAAGTATCTTTTCTGCAAATTGTTTTCCTTTTGTTGTTATTATTCCGGTTGTTATTTCTCTCTTCCTTAACTCTTTCATCAAATTTATAACTTCAAAAAATGGAACGTGTAAATTAACCCATGATTTAAAATCTTTATCAATTTGGTACTCTCGAGACTTATCTAGTATTTTTTGTAAATCTTTTGCAATCCAGAAATTATTTTTTAATATCCTCTGGCAATTTTGATGATAATTATTAATGAAATCATTTTTATTATGATATTCTATTGGATTTTCTTTTTTTATAATTTCGTGGACAATTAGAACCATTTCCCAACCATATTTAACCCAAGGTCTAATTTCTTTGAAAGTATTTGGTACTCTTTTATAAAGTCTTGGATCAAAAGAGATGTACGGTGAATTTAAATATTTTTCACAGGCCAGTAAAGAACTATGCCAATATTCATCCATTCCATCGACTATAACTCCATCAAAATCAAATAGAAATATTTTTTGAGAAGACACTAATTAAATATTAGAACTGGGCCGCTAGGATTCGAACCTAGGAATGTCGAGACCAAAACCCGATGCCTTACCACTTGGCGACGGCCCATTGGACTTCTAGTTTAATACATCAAAAGATTTTTTTCTATCAAAAAAAAACAAATTTTTTATAAAAAGGCGCAGGTTTTAAAAAGTAAAAATATTATTTAAATGATCTTGATTTCCATGGCTCTAAAAATTTCTGAGCTTTTTTGATTGCTAATGCCATTTTTTCAGGATCCTCATAAAGTCTTTTGTTATTTTTGTGCGCAAATTCAATAAGGGGCTGCATAATTTTTCTCGCAGCACTTCCAAAAGCTATTCCGTCTGGTAAATTGTTTGACTTCAAAAATTCATGAGTTTTTTCATTTGTTCCTCCTGCCAATTGAATTAATCCTGGTGGAAGATCTGAACCGATTTTTTCAAACAACCTAACTGTATCTCTACTTGTTGTTGGAGCAAGATCACCAGACATTGGCCTTCCATCTAGCTGCCAAATAAGGGGAATATTGAGTTCGTCGAGAATATCATATCTTTCCCAGAGAGCTTTCAAAAGATCTTCGGGCTCTATTAATTTTTTGAAAGATTGATTTAATCCACAACTGATGGATATCTTATCTAATTGCGTTTCAGAACTTTTTAGGATACTTACAACTTTTGTAAAAGAATCTAAGCGATTGATTTCTGTATGAATTTCTACTGCATTAGGCTTTGTTTTTTGGAGTGTTGTTGCTAAATCATATTTTGACAAATTGTATTCATATTCAGTAATTAGATTTAATGGACAACTATTTATGCACCTTCCACATCCATAACATTTACTCTCTTTGATCCCATAAATATCAATGGCAAAGGTGGGGCATACTTTTTCGCAAGGTCTTGAACAATTAGAAGGACATCTTAATGGATCAAATTTTGCTTTACGAAAGTGTATATCATTACCATCACTGATGCTTATCATTAATCCAGGGGATTTGTTAAAGATTTTTTGCGCCCACTCGATTCCTTTTTTTGCTGCATGAACTATAGATTCTTCAGCGGCAACATCTATGTAGTCGACACCAGCAGCAGTATAAATTGCACATAAATCTTCGATAGCAACGATATCTTCATTACTGGCGCCACAAATCAACTTAATCCATTTATCTTTTTTATTCTTGGTTTTATTCAAACAATTTAAATTTCAAATTCATCCAAAATATAATCATTTAATGGTTTCCATTCAAGTTTTCTTGAACCCCCCATTTCAACAACAATTGTTAGTTTATTATCTTTTGTACAAATCTCTATTAAGCTCTCTAACTCAGATTGAGACAACACTTGACCTTCTAACAACCAAAGTAATTTATTTTTATCATTTTCATTAAATAACTCCGAAGCCATTGGGATAACTTGTTGAACTTCACCGAGCGCTCCATTTCTTCCTACGCTTTGATGGCCTAGATGAGGTGGCCTAATGCCATGTAATTTGAGCAAAAACACTTCTGGATCTCCAAGCCCTCTTGCTGAGGTTATAAAAGTTTTAAAGCCCTTGGCTCTCATTCTCCTCAAAAGACGAGTTTCATAACCACCTTCAAGAGGAGCAAAGATTGCAAGACATTTGTTAGTTTTTAGATCGTTATGAAACTTTTTCCCTGTGAGAAGTAATGGCATAAAAATTTCCTTTATTTCTATTTTATTTTATTTTATGGTACTTGATGATGTACAATTGTAACTCAGTGGATTTTTATGCTCGTAAGCTAGCCGAGCCTCTACAAAATTTCACATTTTTAGCGTTTCGTTAAAAAAGATCAGGTGGGTTTATCCCTAGAGAAACTATCTAAATTTTTAGATAAGTCTCCACCTTATTAATTGTTTTTCATTAACTAAATCTTTTACATGTAAGTTTTAGATAATTGAAAAATTATTATGAGCTAGCCTACTTTAGTCTTATGTCTATAGGAATTTTAGGAAAGAAATTGGGCATGTCCCAACTTTTTGACGACAAAGGTAATGCAGTACCAGTTACTCTTATTGAGGCTGGACCATGTCGTGTCACGCAATTGAAAACTACCGCTTTGGATGGTTACACAGCAGTTCAAATAGGCTATGGCTTTTCTAAAGAGAAGCATATTAGTAAACCTGAAAGGGGACATTTACTGAAATCAGGTGAAGAACTTTTAAAGCACTTAAAAGAATATAGGGTTGAAGAAACTTCATCTTATGAGATCGGAAATCAAATAACCGTAAAAAACTTTGAGGTTGGCCAAAAAGTTGATATCAGTGGCAAATCTATGGGTAGAGGTTTTGCTGGTTACCAGAAAAGACATGGATTTAGCAGAGGCCCTATGAGTCATGGTTCAAAAAATCATAGAGCTCCAGGTTCTACAGGAGCAGGAACAACTCCAGGCAGAATTTATCCGGGAAAAAGAATGGCAGGTAGATATGGAGGGAAACAGATAACTACGAAAGGTTTGTTAGTTCTAAAAATTGATGACCAGAAAAATTTGCTTGTAGTAAAAGGTTCTGTCCCAGGTAAGCCTGGCTCAATTGTCAATATTAAGCCAAACAATGTTGTAGGAAATAAAGGAGGTGAAAAATCATGACAACACTCGAAACTCTTAAGTGGGATGGTAAAAAATCAGGCAAAGTCACTCTTGATTTAGCAGTTGCCAAGGAAACTTCTTCGGCAGACTTAATCCATAGAGCAGTTCTCAGGCAACTAGCAAACAAAAGACAAGGGACTGCATCAACTTTGACAAGATCTGAAGTACGAGGTGGTGGTAGAAAGCCATACAAACAGAAAGGCACTGGAAGAGCTCGTCAAGGATCAATAAGAACACCCTTAAGACCTGGGGGTGGAATTATTTTTGGGCCGAAGCCACGTTCTTACAATCTTGACATGAATCGTAAGGAGCGTAGATTAGCTCTCAGAACAGCACTCATGTCCAGAGTATCTGATATTAAGGCTGTTGAAGATTTTGGTTCTACCCTAAAGCAACCCAAAACAAGTGACATCATTAATGGCCTTTCTCGATTAGGCATACAAAAAACTGAAAAAGTTTTAGTTATTCTTGATAGTCCTTCCGATGTAATAAAAAAATCCATTAATAATATTGAAAAGGTAAAATTAATCGCAGCCGATCAATTAAATGTATTTGATATTCTCAATGCCAATAAGTTGGTAATAGGTCAATCAGCAGTAAATAAAATTCAGGAGGTTTATGCATCATGAGTAAATTATTCGATTCTCGTTTAGCAGATGTAATACGAAAGCCAGTTATTACTGAGAAAGCTACAAACGCACTAGATCTTAATCAATATACTTTTGAGGTAGATCATAGAGCGGCAAAGCCACAAATAAAGGCAGCTATTGAAGCCTTGTTTAGTGTTAAAGTCATAGGAGTTAACACTATGAATCCTCCTAGGAGAACAAGAAGAGTCGGGAAATTTTCCGGTAAACGTTCTCAGGTCAAGAAAGCAATTGTACGTCTTGCAGAGGGAGACAAAATCCAACTTTTTCCAGAATCTTAAGGAGTTTTAATCATGGCAATTCGTAAATTTAAACCTTATACACCTGGTACTAGACAAAGAGTAGTTACTGACTTTAGTGAAATAACAAGCGCAAAACCTGAGAGATCATTAATAGTTCCGAAACATAGAGTTAAAGGTAGGAATAATCGTGGAGTTATTACTTGCCGTCATCGTGGAGGTGGTCACAAAAGGCAATATAGATTGATCGACTTTAGAAGAGATAAGAGAAATATTAATGCCAAAGTTGCAGCTATCCACTACGATCCTCATAGAAATGCAAGGCTTGCACTTTTATTTTATGAAGATGGAGAGAAAAGATACATTATCGCCCCAGCTGGAGTGAAAGTTGGCCAAAATGTTATATCTGGAGAAAATGTTCCAATTGAAGATGGAAATGCAATGCCACTTTCTGTTATGCCATTAGGATCTAGTGTGCATTGTGTCGAGTTATATGTAGGAAGAGGTGCACAAATGGTTAGATCAGCTGGAGCTAGTGCACAAGTTATGGCAAAAGAGGGAGATTATGTTGCTTTAAAACTCCCATCTACCGAGGTAAGACTTGTTAGAAAGGAATGCTATGCAACTCTTGGAGAAGTTGGCAATTCAGAAATAAGAAATACTAGCTTAGGTAAAGCAGGAAGAAGAAGATGGCTTGGAAGAAGGCCACAAGTAAGAGGAAGTGTAATGAACCCATGTGATCATCCACATGGAGGAGGAGAGGGAAAAGCACCAATTGGTAGAGCAGGCCCTGTTACGCCATGGGGTAAGCCAGCTCTTGGGTTAAAGACACGTAAAAAGAACAAACCAAGTAATAAATTAGTAGTTCGAAGACGTCGTCGCGTTTCTAAGAGGAGTAGAGGAGGAAGAGACTCTTGATTACTTCATTTATGACTTTAATTTCTATTTTATAAACATGGGAAGATCACTAAAAAAAGGACCTTTTATAGCAGATAGCTTGCTCAAAAAGGTAGAAAAACAAAACACTGATAATGATAAGTCTGTTATCAAAACTTGGTCTAGAGCCTCTACTATTTTACCTGTAATGATTGGTCACACAATCGCGGTACATAATGGCAAGACCCATATACCTGTATTTATAACCGAACAAATGATCGGTCATAAACTTGGAGAATTTGCGCCTACACGCACTTACCGCGGTCACATAAGAGATAAGAAAGGAGCAAAATCATGACAAAAACACCTGAAACAGCAAAAACGGCTATTGCGCATGGAAACTATGTTCGAGGATCAGCCTCTAAAGTCAGAAGGGTTCTTGATCAAATAAGGGGTCGGTCGTATAGAGATGCATTAATCATGTTGGAATTTATGCCTTACAGATCTACTGATCCAATCACTAAAGTTCTTAGATCTGCAGTTGCTAATGCAGAGCATAATCTTGGGATGGATCCATCTACCTTAGTTATTTCCTCTGCATGGGCTAATAGTGGTCCCGTAATGAAAAGGTATAGGCCTAGAGCTCAAGGTAGAGCTTTTTCAATCAAAAAACAGACTTGCCATATTAGTATTTCTGTTGAACCTGCTCTTACTCAAACTAATGCGGAGGTACAAAACTAATGGGACATAAAATACATCCTTCTGGACTAAGGTTAGGAATTACGCAAGAGCATCGCTCTAAATGGTTTGCTACTTCAAAAACATATCCAATTCTTCTTCAAGAAGATTATAAAATTCGTACTTTTATAGAGAAAAAATATGGTGCAGCAGGAATTAGCGATGTACTTATAGCAAGGAAAGCTGATCAACTGGAACTTGAATTAAAAACAGCAAGACCAGGCGTGATAGTTGGAAGACAAGGTAGTGGTATTGAAGAATTAAGATCTGGAATTCAAAAAACAATTGGTGATAGAACAAGGCAAGTCAGAATAAATGTTGTTGAAGTTGAGCGCGTTGACGCAGATGCTTTTTTACTAGCTGAATATATTGCTCAACAACTTGAAAAAAGAGTCGCCTTTAGAAGAACTATAAGGATGGCATTGCAGAGGGCTCAAAGGGCTGGAGTCCTAGGTCTCAAAATACAAGTAGGGGGAAGGTTGAATGGTGCTGAAATCGCTAGAACAGAATGGACCAGAGAAGGTAGAGTTCCTTTACATACTTTGAGAGCTGAAATTGACTATGCAACACGTGAAGCTAATACTACTTACGGTGTTTTAGGTATTAAAGTTTGGGTTTTCAAAGGAGAAGTTCTTCCTAAAGAAGAACAAACAATGCCAGTGGGTGCAAACCCTAAGAGGAAAGCTAGTAGAAGACCTCAACAATTCGAGGACCGTTCAAATGAGAATTCATAGGAGGTATAAAAATGCTTAGTCCAAAACGCACAAAATTTCGTAAACAACATAGAGGTAGAATGAGGGGGGTGGCCTCTAAAGGTAATACAATTGCTTTCGGTCAATTTGCTCTCCAAGCCCAAGACTGCGGGTGGGTCACTGCACGCCAGATTGAGGCAAGTAGAAGAGCTATGACAAGGTATATTAAACGTGGAGGCCAAATCTGGATAAGAATTTTTCCTGATAAACCTGTAACCATGAGACCTGCTGAAACTAGAATGGGTTCTGGTAAAGGTAACCCAGAGTTTTGGGTTGCAGTCGTAAAACCTGGAAGAATACTTTTTGAAATGGGTGGTGAGGATATCACTGAGGAAATTGCAAAAGAAGCTATGCGTCTAGCTCAATACAAACTTCCTGTAAAAACAAAATTCATTTCGATTGATAAAAGTCTAGAAGCTTCATCCCAAGAAACGATAAAAAATAATAAACAATCTCAAGAGGAGGTTAAACAATGAAAAACTCGGAGTCACTTAAGGAATTTAAAAAATTAAATTCTGCTCAAATTACTGAAAAAATTGACCAACTACGAAAAGATCTTTTTGATTTGAGATTCAAGCAAGCTACTAGACAGCTCAATGAAACACATAAATTTAAAACAATAAAGAAACAAGTTGCGCAATTACTTACTATCAGTAAGAGTCAATCTGCTTCTCAAACAACTTCAGATTAATTATTAGTTATGGCACTTAAAGAAAGAATTGGTACTGTTGTCAGCGACAAAATGGATAAAACAGTTGTTGTTGCTGTTATTAACAGATATCCACATCCCACTTATAAAAAAATTGTAAGTAGGACTACTAGATATAAGGCGCATGATCCTGAAAATACATGTGCTTTAGGTGATCGAGTTAAGATTAGAGAAACTCGACCACTTAGTGCTCATAAAAGATGGGCAATAGAAGAGATCCTCAATAAAACAATTAAGTCAGAGGAGGTAAAGAAATGATTCAACAAGAAACTTATTTAACAGTTGCAGATAACAGTGGAGCCAAAAGACTCCAGTGTATTAGAGTCTTAGGATCTAATAGAAGATATGCACATGTTGGTGATGTCATTGTAGCAACTGTTAAAGATGCTCTTCCGAATATGGGAGTTAAGAAATCTGAGGTTGTGAAAGCTGTCATTGTTAGAACAAAGGCAACATTAAGAAGAAATACTGGTAATTCAATCAGATTTGATGATAATGCTGCTGTTTTGATTAATGAGGATAAGAATCCAAAAGGAACTAGAGTTTTTGGTCCTGTAGCGAGAGAACTGCGGGATAAAAATTACACTAAAATTGTTTCTCTTGCTCCGGAGGTGATTTGAATGTTGGATTCATTAAAACAAAAGAAGAATTTCCAAAGAATAAAAATGAGAATCAAAACTGGAGATTTAGTAAAAGTAATTAACGGAAAGGATAAAGGTAAAACTGGAGAGGTTTTAAAAACTATCCCTCTTGAAAATAGAGTTGTCGTTAAAGGAATTAACCTTAGGACTAAACATGTAAAACCAACTCAAGAAGGAGAATCTGGAAGAATACTTACTGAAGAGGCATCTTTACATGCATCAAATGTAATGTTTTTTTCAAAGGATAAAAATCTTACAAGTAAGATTGAATACTTCATTGATAAAGAGGGAGTTAAGAAAAGAAGATTGAAGAAAACTGGTGAAGTAATTGATTAATTTTTCATCAGAAACCAGATTTCAACTTTTTCTAATTTATCAATTCTGACAAAGACCAGAATTAACAAAAAATTATGACTCTAAAAAATCGCTACAAAGAATCAATTAGACCAAAACTTTTAAAGGATCTTGGTCTCAAAAATATTCATCAAGTACCTAAAGTTGTCAAAGTCAACGTAAATAGAGGACTTGGTGAAGCCGCTTCAAATTCAAAAGCTCTTGAAGCCTCTTTAAACGAAATGGCAACAATTACAGGACAAAAGGCCTTAGTAACTAGGGCTAAAAAAGCTATTGCGGGTTTTAAAATTCGTGAAGGTATGCCGATTGGTTGTACTGTAACTTTGAGAGGGGACAGGATGTATTCCTTTTTGGAGAGATTTATAAATCTTGCTTTACCAAGAATAAGAGACTTTAGAGGAGTTAATCCAAAAAGTTTTGATGGGAGAGGAAATTACACCGTTGGAGTTAAAGAGCAACTGATTTTTCCTGAAATCTCTTTTGATAAAATAGATTCAATAAGAGGTATGGATATAACTATTGTCACTAGTGCAAAATCAGATCAAGAAGGTAAAGCTCTTTTGCAAGAGTTAGGAATGCCTTTTAGTAAGAATTAAATTAAAACTATGTCAAATCACGATCCTATTTCAGATATGCTTACTCGAATTAGAAATGCGAGTCAGAAAAAGCATACAACTACAACAATCCCAGGTTCCAAAATGTCCTTAAGTATTGCCAAAGTGCTTCAAAAAGAGGGCTTTATTTCTGATATTAATGAGGAAGGTGAAGGTTATAAATCACAAATAATACTAGGTCTAAAATATAGTGGTAAAAATAAATTCCCTACTATTCGATCTATGCAAAGAGTTAGTAAACCTGGTTTGAGAATTTATAAAAATACTAGAGGCTTACCAAAAGTTCTTGGAGGTCTTGGAGTTGCCATCATTTCAACATCTAAAGGTGTCATGAGTGATCGCGATGCCAGGAAGCAAGGCATTGGCGGCGAAGTCCTCTGTTATGTTTATTAAGGAGAATTAATCATGTCAAGAATTGGAAAAACACCAGTACTTATTCCAGAAAAAGTAACAGTTGATTTTGATGGATTAACAGTAACAGTCAAAGGCCCCAAGGGTGAGCTAAAACGTCTTATGCCTGAAGGCGTTAGTTTTGATAAAAAAGATAATACTGTTATCGTGAGTCCTACAACAACAAAAATACAATCAAGGCAAAGACATGGTTTATGTCGAGCTTTAATCGCAAATATGATTGAAGGAGTTAGTCAAGGTTTTTCAAAGAAACTAGAAATTGTAGGAGTTGGATCCAGAGCACAAGTAAAAGGTAAAAATCTAGTTGTAAGTGCAGGATATAGTCATCCAGTAGAAATGACCCCCCCTGATGGTATAACATACAAGGTTGAGAGTAATACAAACGTTACCGTATCTGGAATTGATAAGGAAATTGTTGGAAATGAAGCAGCAAAAATCAGATCAATTAGACCTCCAGAACCATATAAAGGAAAAGGAATTAAATATCATGATGAGAGAATTCTCAGAAAAGCTGGTAAATCTGGCAAAAAATAATTTTACTTAAAAAAATGACCAAACTTTCCAGGAAATTACAAACTCAAAAAAGACACAGAAGATTAAGAAGATTCTTAATTGGAAATTCAACACGTCCAAGATTGTCTGTTTTTCGCTCTAATAACCATATTTACGCTCAGGTTATAGACGATAGTGCTCAAAAAACTATTTGTTCAGCTTCAACTGTAGATAAAGAACTAAGAGAAAAATCAGAGAAATTAGCTTCTGATTGTAATTCTTCTTCTATTGTTGGAAAATTATTAGCAGATAGAGCGATAAAAAAAGGTATTAAGCAAGTAATTTTCGACCGTGGAGGTAATTTATATCACGGGAGAGTTAAGGCTCTTGCGGATGCTGCTCGTGAAGCTGGCTTAGAATTCTAACTTTTAATTTTTACTATGACTGACACTCCAACAAAAAAAGAAACTCAATCCAAGAATGATAACGTTCCTGGAGCTATGCCTGGCGAACAAAAAAAGAATAATCGTAATAACGATCGAAAAAGAAATAGAAGAGGTGATTCGAAAAACCTAGATAGAGATTCTGATTGGCAAGAAAGGGTTGTTCAAATAAGACGCGTATCTAAAACTGTTAAAGGTGGAAAAAAAATGAGTTTTAGAGCAATCGTTGTTGTTGGTAATGAGAAGGGACAAGTCGGAGTTGGAGTCGGAAAAGCTGGAGATGTCATTGGTGCGGTTAGAAAGGGAGTTTCAGATGGCAAAAAAAATCTTGTTAGGGTTCCATTAACTCCAAATAATTCAATACCAACTTTATCTATAGGTAGAGACGGCGCAGCTAATGTACTTATTAGACCAGCCGCTCCAGGTACAGGTGTAATTGCTGGTGGTTCAATTAGAACAGTCTTAGAATTAGCGGGCATAAAAAATGTCTTAGCAAAAAGATTGGGTAGTAAAACACCTTTGAATAATGCAAGAGCTGCTATGGTGGCTCTTTCACAATTAAGAACACACAAATCTGCCTCAAGGGAGAGAGGCATCTCACTCGAACAGCTTTATTCTTGAAAATTATGACTTCAACATTAAATACACTTAAATCAAACTCAGGCTCTAGGAAGAAAAAATTAAGAAAGGGCAGAGGTATTGCTGCCGGCCAGGGCGCTTCATGCGGTTTTGGAATGAGAGGACAAAAGTCACGTTCAGGAAGACCCACCCGTCCAGGTTTTGAAGGTGGCCAAATGCCTTTGTATAGAAGAGTTCCAAAATTAAAGCACTTTGAAATAATTAATCAAAAGAACTTTTCCATAATAAATTTAGATAAACTTAATGATTTTAAAGAAAATGATATTGTTAATTTAGATTCACTAGTTAAGAAAGGATTGCTTTTTAAGCCAAAATTTCCTTTAAAAATTCTAGGTAACGGAAAAGTTAATGTAAAGTTAACAGTCCAGGCGCATGCATTCACAAAAGTTGCAAAACAAAAAATTGAGGACGCAGGTGGATCCTGCGAGATTATAAATAATAAATAAATTTACTAAAAAATTTAGGTAAGCTTTAAAATGTTTGTCAACAAAAGTAGAAATCCTAGCGCTTCTGAAATACTGTCCCAATTATTTTTAAATAAAGAATTAAGGGGAAGAGTTTTAACAACTTTAGGTCTTCTTCTTTTAGTAAGACTTGGCATCTATATCCCCATGCCCGGTATTGATAGGGTTGCTTTTAAAAGTTTTATAGATCAAGGAGGCCAATTAATAGGTTTTTTAGATATTTTTACTGGCGGAGGGATTTCAACCCTGGGAATATTTGCGTTAGGTATACTTCCCTTCATAAACGCATCAATTATTATTCAGCTTCTCACAGCTTCATTGCCTGTTCTTGAAGATTTACAAAAAAATGAAGGAGAAGCGGGCAGAAGAAAAATTGCTCAAATAACTAGGTATGTTTCTTTGGGTTGGGGGTTTTTGCAGAGTATTATTTTTTCGTTAATTCTTAGACAATATGCAATTCAAGGTATAAGTGAAACTACATTTGTCTTGCAAACCTCCATAGCATTAGTTACTGGCTCAATGTTAGTTATGTGGTTTAGTGAAATTATTACAGAGAAAGGAATTGGACAAGGAGCTTCATTAGTAATTTTTTTAAATATTGTTTCGACTTTACCAAAGGCTCTTAGTTCAACCATCGAAAAAGCTCAAACTGGTGATCGAGGAGATGTATTAGGTATAGCAGTTTTACTTGGAGTATTTTTATTGACAATTGTTGGGATAATTTTTGTCCAGGAGGGAGCAAGACGCATTCCTATTGTTAGTGCAAAAAGACAAATAGGAAATACAACATTACTTCCTACTAGACAAAGTTATTTGCCCTTAAAATTAAATGCAGGTGGAGTCATGCCTATCATATTTGCATCTGCTTTAATCTTTTTACCTATAACTATTGCAAATGTTACAGGCAATCCGGTCTTAATAAAATTAGCGAGTAGTTTAAATCCTGGATCTTCTAATCCATGGCCATATGCTATTACATTCTTCTCTTTAATTTTGGGATTCTCTTATTTTTATGCATCTCTTACAATTAATCCAATTGATGTTGCTTCAAATTTAAAGAAAGGGGGAGTAGCAATACCGGGAGTTAGACCAGGAACTAATACTGCAAACTATTTATCAGGTATACAAAATAGGTTGACACTATTAGGAGGATTATTCCTTGGCTCAGTAGCTATAATCCCAGCCGCAGTAGAAAGAGCTACAAATGTGCAGACTTTTCAGGGTTTAGGAGCAACGTCATTACTTATTCTTGTTGGTGTTGCTATTGATACTGCTAAGCAAATTCAGACCTATGTCATTTCTCAAAGGTACGAGGGGCTAATTAACAATTAATGAAAAAACATTTATTATTTTTAGGAGCACCTGGAGCAGGGAAAGGGACCCAGGCGGAATTACTAAGCAAAACTAATTCTTACTTGCACCTTTCTACAGGTGAATTATTAAGAAAAGAAATTGAAATGAATACTATCCTTGGTAGACAGGTAAAGGATATTATTAATCGTGGAGAACTTGTAAGTGATGAACTTGTATTAAAAATAGTAAGGCATAATTTAGATAAGGATAATGAGGGTTGGATCCTAGATGGCTACCCGAGAAATTTATCGCAAGCAAACTCATTGAATGAGGTTTTAATTGAAATAAATCAACCTTTAGAAATAGTTTTTTACTTAGATATTCCAGAAGAAGTTCTAATTAAGCGTTTGCTTTTAAGAGGGAGAAAAGATGATACTGAAGTGACTATTAGAAAAAGAGTTGACATTTATAAAAAAACTACAGAACCATTGATTCAATATTTTAAAAATCTTTCTTTACTAAAGTATATCGATGCTGATAGAGATTTAAAAACCATTTCCTCTGATATCAAACAAAAAATGGCTTGATGATGATGTAGAATATACTATTATCGTTTTATTAGTAAAACCCCCATGAAGGTCAGATCTTCAGTCAAAAAAATTAGTCCTGACGATCAGATCGTGAGGCGAAGAGGTAAAATCTATGTTATCAACAAGAAAAGACCTCGCAATAAACAGCGTCAGGGTTAAATTTCTACCCTTTAATTCAAACTTTTATTTATTCAAAACACGTGGCCAGGATTGCAGGAATTGACATACCTCGCGAAAAGCGAGTTGAAATTGCACTTACATACGTCTATGGAATTGGCTTAACAAGATCAAAGCTAATTCTTGCAAATACGGGCGTAAACCCAGATATTCGTGTAAAAGATCTTTCAGATTCTGATGTGCAAAAACTTAGAGGTGCTACAGAGGAATTCACTTTAGAAGGAGATTTGAGAAGAAAAGAGGGAATGGCCTTAAAACGCTTACAAGATATAGGTTGTGTCAGAGGAAGAAGGCATAGAATGAGTCTTCCAGTAAGAGGTCAAAGAACTAGAACTAATGCAAGAACAAGACGGGGTTCAAGAAAAACAGTAGCTGGAAGAAAAAAATAATTAACTAAACCTATTCACAAATTCTAATATTAAATTAAAACATCATGGCAGCTACAGTAAAAAAAACAGGCTCAAAGAAATCCAAACGTAATGTACCCAATGGTGTGGTACATATTCAAAGCACATTTAATAATACTATAGTTTCAATTACTGACACTTCTGGTCATGTAATTTCTTGGTCTTCTGCTGGTGCCAGTGGATTTAAAGGGGCTCGGAAAGGTACGCCATTTGCTGCACAAACAGCAGCTGAAGCTGCAGCCAGGAGAGCACTTGATCAAGGTATGAGACAAATAGAAGTATTGGTTAGAGGACCTGGCTCAGGTAGGGAAACGGCCATAAGAGCTTTACAAGTTGCCGGTTTAGAAATAACTCTAATAAGAGATGTGACTCCATTACCTCATAATGGATGTAGAAGGCCTAAAAGGAGACGCGTTTAGGTCTTAACCATTCTCCAACCCCCCCCCAAAAAAAACTTTTAATCTTATTTTTTCCGTGTTGCAATACCAGATTGACAGAATCGACCATCAAATAGCAGATGATCGCTCCCAAACAGGAACTTTTTTAATTGGTCCTCTAGAAAGGGGACAAGCTACAACTTTAGGCAACTCGCTTAGAAGAGTCCTTATGGGTGGACTTGAAGGAAGTGCAGTAACTGCAGTAAGAATAGCAGGAATTAATCACGAATATGCAACTATTCCTGGAGTTAGAGAAGACGTTCTAGATATTCTTCTCAATTGTAAGCAACTATCAATTAATAGTACTAATCCAGAGCTCGAAATCGGTAGGTTAGTAGCAAGTGGTCCAATGGAGGTGAAGGCAAATGATATTCAATTCTCATCTCAAGTTGAAATTGTTGATGGTGAAAAACCAATTGCAACTATTCAGGAGGGTCATAACTTAGAGTTAGAAATCCATGTTGAAAGAGGTGTTGGATATAGACCAGTTGATCGTAAGAATGAAGAAACAACTGCAATTGATTTACTCCAAATAGATGCTGTATTTATGCCTGTTAAGAGAGTTAATTTTACAATTGATGAAACTGCTGTATCAGAGGGGGGAACAGGTAGAGAAAGACTAAAAATGGAAGTAGTAACAGATGGCTCAACAACTCCTGATGATGCAATTTCTGAAGCTGCAAACCATTTAATAGAACTCTTTCAACCTCTTGCTACTGTTACAATGGTCGAAGAAATTCCTGAAGAACCTGAACCATCTCCTGAAGCTCAAATTCCTCTTGAGGAACTAAACTTGTCCGTTAGAGCATATAATTGTTTAAAAAGAGCGCAAGTTAACTCAGTTTCTGATTTAATGGGCTTTAGCTATGAAGATCTTCTTGAAATTAAGAACTTTGGCTCTAAATCTGCAGATGAGGTTATTGAAGCTCTTGAGCGCATTGGAATTTCTATTCCACAAAGCAGAACCTCAGTTTAACATTTTTTAAGATTATGAGACACCAACTTAGAATTCCATTATTGAGTAAACCTGCTGACCAGAGGAAAGCACTTTTAAGAGGTTTAACTACACAATTAATTAAGGAAGGTAGAGTAACAACAACAAAAGCTAGGGCAAAAGCTTTAAGAAACGAAGCCGAAAGGATGATTTCTCTTGCTAAAGAGGGTAGTTTGTCTTCTAGGAGAAGGGCTATTGGATACATTTATGATAAGAAATTAGTTCATTCATTATTTGAAAAAGCAAAAGAAAGATATGGAGATAGAAAAGGTGGTTATACACGCATAGTCAGAACCGTATCTAGAAAAGGTGATAACGCTCAAATGGCTATAATTGAGCTTGTTTGAGTCGGTTAACAAAGGGGATTTTACTATAAGATAACTTTTGAAAAGGGTAGCTTTATTAGTTCAATATGACGGTTCTAGTTATTCAGGTTGGCAAAGACAAAAAAATGCAACTGGAGTGCAGGAAGTTTTAGAGAAAAATCTTTCTAAAATTACCAATAATGCCGTGAAAACTTTTGCCGCAGGAAGAACTGATGCTGGAGTTCATGCATCAGGTCAAGTAGTTCATTTTGATGTTGATTGTGCTATTCCAGGAAATCGTTTTTCGGATGTACTAAATAGTTATTTACCTTCAACAATCAGAATTTTGGAATCGGTTGAGGTTAAAGATGGTTGGCATGCATGTTATTCGGCAATCTATAGACACTATCGATATGTTATTAATAACAGTAAATTGCCTAACTTGTTTATAAATAATTGGACATGGCATAGGTACCAAAAAAATCTAGATGAAGTTTTAATGTCAAATGCTTCAAAGGGTATGGAAGGAGAACATGATTTTTTTGCTTTTCAGAAAAGTAGAAGCAATAGAAAAACTTCGATTACAAAAATCAAAAATATTGATATTAAAAGAGTAGAGGATTTAATTTTAATTGATATTAAAGCTACTGGTTTTCTCTATGGAATGGTACGTCTAATAGTTGGGCAACTGGTTTTAGTTGGAGAAAAAAAAATATCACCTGAAATTTTTAAAGATAGATGGGTAAATAAAAAGAAAAATGATGTTAAAGAGTCCGCTCCCGCTAAAGGTTTATGTTTTGTAAATGCTGTATATGAAAAAAACGTTTTTAAAAAAATCAATAATAACGATTTTTTCCCAGTGTTTTTAATAAAGGGTTTTTCCTAAGTAAATTTTATTAAAGCAAGTTATTTGTTTAAATAACCTAAAATGTTTGTTTAATACTCCTTCAATAAGGTAGAATTTATAACTTAATTAAAGTTTATCTGCATAAATTTGGTAAATGAATAGAACAATGACTCCGTCTATAGAAACCATAGAAAGAAATTGGTTTTTAGTTGACGCAAAAGATAAGACACTTGGGAGACTTGCTACAGAAATTGCAACTGTTCTAAGAGGAAAAAATAAACCAACATTTACACCTCATTTAGATACAGGTGATTTTGTCATTGTTGTAAATGCTGAAAAAGTTGAGGTAACAGGAAAAAAAACATCACAAAAGTTGTATAGAAGACATTCTGGCAGACCTGGAGGAATGAAAGTTGAAAAATTTGAGTCTCTTCAAGAAAGAATTCCTGAAAGAATCATTGAGCAGGCTGTTAAAGGTATGCTCCCACATAACTCTTTAGGAAGACAGCAATTTAAAAAATTAAAAGTTTATAAAGGTGCTGATCATCCTCATGCTGCCCAGAATCCTGTATTATTAAATAGTTAATTTACTTGTAATGAATAGTCAAATAAAAAACAAAGCTGTTTATTGGGGAACTGGAAGAAGAAAAACTTCAGTAGCCAGAGTTCGTTTGGTTCCTGGTGATGGACAAATCAAAATTAATGGTCGTTCAGGAGATGATTACTTAAACTTCAATCCTCTGCACTTAAATTCAATAAAAGCACCTTTGCAAACTTTAGGCCTAGAAAATTCTTATGATATCCTGGTTAATGTATTTGGGGGTGGATTAACTGGCCAAGCAGATGCTATTAAGCAAGGCGCAGCAAGAGCACTGTGCGAATTATCTCCAGATAACAGGAAACCTCTAAAAACTGAAGGTCACCTCAGTAGAGATCCTAGAGCTAAAGAAAGAAGAAAATATGGTCTTAAAAAAGCAAGAAAAGCTCCACAATTCTCTAAGCGTTAAAGGAATTTTAATTATGCCAAAATCAGAAATTCATCCAAAATGGTATCCAGATGCAAAAGTTATTTGTAATGGAGAAGTTGTAATGACGACAGGCTCAACTCAGCCTGAATTACACGTTGATGTATGGAGTGGTAATCATCCTTTCTTTACTGGAACTCAGAAAATCCTGGATACGGAGGGTAGAGTTGATAGGTTTATGAAAAAATATGGAATGGGTTCAGCTAATTCAGCCACATCAAAAGAGCGAAAAGAAGAAAAAGATTCTAATAAATAGTATTTTCAAACTTAAGCAAAATTTCAATTGGAATACTCAACACTAATTGCAAGGTTGAAGACTGCTTCAGAAAGTTTTGAAAATTTGGAAGTGCAACTTGCAGATCCTGACGTAGCAAATGATCCTAAGAAATTAGAGTCAATAGCGAGAGAAAGGTCAAAATTGGAACCTTTAGTAATTGATTTTAAAAAGTTACTTGAAACTGATAAGGAAATTGAAGATTCAAAAAATCTACTAAAGGAGAGTAGAAATGATAAAGAGATGGAATCTTTAATAAATGATGAATTAATTAACCTGGAGGAATGTAAGAATGAACTTATTCAAAAAGCTACAATCGCATTATTACCTAAAGATCCAAGGGATGAGAGAAGTGTAATGTTAGAAATCAGAGCAGGTGCTGGAGGTAACGAGGCTTGTATATGGGCGGGCGATTTAGCAAGAATGTACGAAAGATATGGACAAAAAATTGGATGGTCTGTAAAACCCGTTAGTGCTTCAGAGTCAGACATGGGTGGATTCAAAGAGTTGGTTATCTCTGTCAAGGGAGATTCAGTATACAGTCAACTTAAATTCGAGGCTGGTGTACATAGAGTTCAAAGAGTTCCAGCTACTGAATCTCAAGGCAGAGTACACACCTCTACTGCTACTGTTGCTGTCATGCCCGAGGCTGATCCAGTTGAGGTTAAGATTGACCCGACTGATATAGAGGTTGGCACAGCAAGATCAGGAGGTGCAGGGGGACAAAATGTTAATAAAGTAGAGACAGCTATTGATCTTCTTCACAAGCCCACAGGGATAAGAGTTTTTTGTACTCAAGAGAGATCACAATTGCAAAATCGTGAACGAGCAATGGAAATTTTAAGAGCCAAATTATATGAAATTCAATTAAAAGAAGCTAATGCGCAAGAACGATCTAAGAGGCTTTCACAGGTGGGGACAGGAGATAGAAGTGAAAAAATTAGAACTTATAACTTTAAAGATAACAGGACAACTGATCATAGATTGGGTTCCAATTTTTCACTAGAGCCAATTCTCGCTGGTCAATTGGATGAAGTAATTGATGCATGCATAGCACAAGAACAAAAGAGAATGATGGAAGATTTTAATAACGAAGTAAATTAAAATTTTATTTTTATTAGATTGCAACTCCTATTACATATTTACTCCATTCTTTATGCCTGCCTGAGTCAATTTGCCTTGTAGCCTCAAAATTGAGATTACTAAGTGGACGGTACGGTTTTCTTTTTAAAGGCATATTTGCTTCTTCAGGGGTACGGTTACCTTTTTGAACGTTACATCTAAGACAAGCTGTAGTAACATTCTCCCAGTTATCAGTTCCTCCTCTACTTCTAGGTAAAACATGATCTATTGATAAATCACCGCCTCTATAGTTACAGTATTGGCAAGCATTATTATCTCTTAGAAGAATATTTTTTCTTGTTAAAGAAACCTCTCTAAAAGGTACCTTTACGTAGTAACGAAGTCTGATAACAGTAGGTAATTTTCTACCACAATGTATCGAATATGATTTATCTTCTTCTAAACTTTCTGCTTTACCTTTGATCATCAATATAACAGCTCTTCGCCAAGAAGTAATGTTTAAAGGTTCATAAGAAGCATTTAAAACTAGAGTCTGGCCCATGCCAAAATACAATTTACATGTCATGCTAACTGTATATTTCAATAAGCGCATATAATTGTGCAAAGTTAATGCAAATTCGGCACACAAATCAGGGATTTAATTTTTATAAATATCCAACTTATGAAAATGATATAGATCCAAAACAAAGAGCATGGATTGAAGTTAGAGGTAAAGCAATAGAAACAAATGTAAGAGAATTAAGATCAAAATTAAGTAAAAATTGTCAATTCATGGCGGTTGTTAAAGCGGATGGATATGGACATGATGCAAAAGTTGTCTCTAAATACGCTATCAAAGGTGGAGCTTCGCAACTAGGAGTTGCCACTTTAAAAGAAGGTATTAAGCTTCGTTCTTCTGGGATTAAACAACCAATTCTTATCCTTGGAAATCTTTATACGAAAAAGGATTTAATAATATCTTTTAAAAATGATCTTATGCCAACTATGAGCAGTATAAGAGAATGTTTAATTTGCAATAATATTGGCCAGCACTTTGGATTGAAATTTTCTTTACATCTTAAGGTTGATACTGGAATGTCAAGATTAGGATTTGAATATAATAAATTTGTGCAGCAATTTAAAAAAATAAAATCTTTTGAAAATATTTCTATTGAAGGCATATACAGTCATTTATCATCTGCGGATGAATATCATTCATTACATCCTAAAAGTACAACTCAAATACAAAGGCAGAAGTTTCAGGAATTATTAGAGCAAATTAACGTTAATAGAAATCACAATATTAAGATTCATTTAGCTAATTCTGCAGGCATGCTCCTTAATAAAGATTTTCATTTTCAAATGGTGCGTGTAGGACTCAGTATGTATGGATATAGTCCTCTAGCAAAAATAGATAAAGAATTATCGCTTAAACCAGCTTTATTTTTGAAGGTCAAAGTAGCTTTTATAAGAATTATTGATCAAGGTGTAAGTGTAAGTTACGGAGGAAAATTTGTAAGTAGTAAAAAAACTAAATTAGCTGTATTGAGTATTGGTTATGCAGATGGTGTTCCAAGAAATCTTTCAGGCAAGATAAATGTTATCTACAAAAATAAACTTTATCCTCAAGTTGGATCTATAACCATGGATCAAATGATGGTAGACATAACAGATTCAAATGAAATTAAAATTGGTAGTACGATGATATTACTAGGATCTGATGGCGATAAAACAATTTCTCCTCTTGATTGGGCAAGAGAATCTAATACGATTCCATGGGAAATTCTTTGTTCTTTTAAAAATAGATTACCGAGAGTTCAAGTTGATTAGAAATTTCGATTAAATAAAAAATTTTGAATATTTTCAAAAAAATTGATAATGTATAAGAACTGGAGAGGTGGCTGAGTGGTTGAAAGCGGCTCCCTGCTAAGGAGTTACAGGAGGTAACTTTTGTCGAGGGTTCGAATCCCTCCCTCTCCGTAATTAATTAAGAAAACTTTTTAATTTTCTAAAATTTTAAAATTTGTCAAGATTAATATCTTTTAGGTCATTTATAGAATTTAAAATCAAGTCAGCACCTGCATTTCTAAGATTTAATTCGTATGAAATACGTTCTTTTATTCGAGATTTTAAATGTAAATGAGGCGGGGCTAGCCCAATACTTATAAATTTCTGAGACGGTATTTCTTTTCTAGCATTGATAACTGTTTTTATATCTGCAATAGTATCCCCCACATATGCAATTGGTATATTTGATGAGCCAAGTTTATCTCCAAGAAGCTTTTTTGATAAGTAAATAAAGCCTTTAGGATCAGGCTTGTCAGGAGCATCTCCCATACATATTAATGGAGGTGATTTTAACCCAAGTCTTTTTTCTAAAACAAATTTTGCAGAAGCAGATTCTGCACCACTCACAAAACCCCAGACTATTCCATTGCTTTGTAATAGATCAAAAAACTTTTTATCAACTAATAATTCTTCATTTTTTATAAATCCAGACCAATACTTACTATTTTTATTAGGATCTCCCCCAAAGTAAAACTCTTCAAAACATTTAACTATTTCTTCTCTTGAAGGAATTTCAAGTTTTAAGTTCTCTTTTTTCATAAATCTTTTTATGAGCTCTAAACTTAAATCCCAATCATTATTCCAGATTCCTTCATTTTTTGCACAATCAATATCTTTATAACTTGGCTCAAAGCCTGAAAATTTGAAAACTGTTTTTTTGAGTGAAAGCCTGTAACTATTTTCTACGCTTCGTATTACACCATCTATATCAAATAAAATTAAACCAATATTTTTCAATGAATTTTTAATCCCTTTTTAAAAGATTAATATTCTTATTAAAAAAAAGCAAAGAAAAATATTATTTATTAGTTACGAATTGTCTGTCCTTAATTTTGTAAATATCCTCTGGGAGTAAGAAATATTTCGTCTATTAAAGTGGTTTGAGAATTACCAATAATGATTATTGATAACATATCGACTTCATTCAAAGGAATGGTATTTAAAGTAAAAAATTTTTTGGATTGATTTTCTCTACCTACTTGTCTAGCTATTAAAACGGGAGTGCACCCTTGTCTAGATTTTAAACATAAATCAATTGCACTTTTTAGCTGCCAATTTCTTTCAATTGATTGAGGATTAAATAAAGCTATTACAAAGTCACCCAGAAGAGCTCCTTCAATTTTTTTTTCAATTAAAGGCCAAGGAGTTAACTTATCACTTAAGCTAATTGAACAAAAGTCATTCATTAGTGGTGCTCCACTAACTGCAGCTGCTAATTGAACGCTACTTATACCAGGATGTACTTCATAGTAAGGCCTATATTCTTTTTTGATTTTTTGAAGTAACTCTAGAAGTAAACCAGCCATGCCATAAAATCCTGATTCCCCTGAGGAAATTAAAGCTACTTTTATTCCTTCCTCAGCCATTTTAATTGCTTTTCTGCATCTTTCTTTTTCCTCTGTAAGTTTACTTTCTATTAAAACCTGGTCACTCCTTTTTAAGGGTTGAATTAAATCTAAATACATTTTGTATCCAATCCAAACAGTACATCTTGAAAGTGCTTTTCTTGAGTTATTCGTTAAGAAGGAGATGTCGCCAGGCCCACTCCCAATAATATGGATTTCGCCATTGGTTGGACAATATTGATTTTTTGATTCTGCTAAAGCAATAGTTACTGCGCCAGATTTACTTCTTGGAAAATCTTTATCTTTAAAAATTCTTTTTTCTTTTAATAATTTTGATTCTTTTCCTGCTGCGAGCAAGCAAGAAGCTTCTGCTACAGAGGATGTGCCAATTTCTTTTTGCACAATACTTGAAGGATTTGGAACAATTATTTTTGAAAGATCTTCTTTGTTAAAAAACTTGATAGGCAAGTTTTTTTCTTCAGCAAGTTCTAATATTCCTTTCTCATCTTTTTTGATATCAATAGTTGCAAATCCCGCAATTGAATGGTGCGAAAATTTTCCTGACTTCAAAAAATCATTTAAAGAATTTGCTATTAATTCTTTGCTTGTATTTCTCTCACAACCAATGCCAATCCATAAAACTGGCGGATGCCAAGTTGTTTTATGATTTTCGAATATACTCACATGAAATGTTGCATCTGGTTTTTCAGTTTCCTTTTCATTAATTTGATTAATAAATTTTCCTGATTCTGAAGTTTTCCATAAATTATTGCCTGATGATTGTTTACAAAAAATTTCTTGTTTATTAGCTTGTTTTATTACTAATTTTGACCAGTTTTGTATTTTGCCTGATCTTTTCCACCCCCATTGATTACCAAATGAATCTAGATTTAAGAAGTTTTGATCATTTGAATTATTGGTTTCTATTATTTGGCCGCCAAATAAATTAGAAATTTGAAATGCGATATTTTGAGTATTTGATTGATGTGAACCAATTAAAGGAACTATCCTGGAACATTGGTTATCTATAACTATCACTCCTGGATCCTTATCTTTAGAGGTTAAAAAAGGATTTATTAAACGTATTGATGCACCAATTGAGCCTATAAAAATGATTAAATCTATTTCGGGCCATTTTTTAAGTAAAATTTCTCTAGGCTTTTTTACTTCTATAAGTTCATTTTTTTTCCCATCATCTTTTGAAGAACTTGCAATATAAATCTCTTTAATAAATTCCGTTTTTTTAAGTCTTTTTAAGATTTCTTTTGAATTAATAGATAGACCTATTGCGATTCCTTCCAAATCAGAAAGTATTAATTAATTATGTTGAAATTATATACTGTCGCTGTATGTAAAAATTTAGAGTGAAATATAAAAAAAAATTTAAGAAATTTGCATTTAAATTGGGTAAAAATACTTACAACTCTGCCGTAGACAAGAATTTAACAAAATATTCATATAGTAACAATCATTAGAACATTTGTTACGTTAATGCATAACGAAAGAATCTTTGCCTTATTATTTTTGAAACGAATATCTAAAGTTTCGAATGATTCGTTTTCTTGAACATTATTATTAAAAATAAGTTCAAGATGAGATCAATCGGCTTTAATGTCAATTATTTTCGAGGTGCTAGATGACCATCAGCCCACCAGAAAGTGGAGAAAAAAACAAAAAAGTTTTGGAAGATCCTGTAAAGGCTGATCCAAGACCAATTGATTTTGCCAAGTTAGATAAGCCAGGTTTCTGGTCAAGTAAATTATCTAAAGGTCCAAAAACTACAACTTGGATCTGGAATTTGCATGCTGATGCACATGATTTTGACGTGCATACAGGCGATGCAGAAGAAGCAACAAGAAAAATCTTTTCAGCTCACTTTGGACATCTTGCAGTCATATTCATATGGATGAGTGCTGCATTTTTCCATGGAGCTAGATTTTCTAATTACTCAGGTTGGTTAGCTGATCCAACCCATGTTAAACCCGGTGCTCAGCAAGTTTGGGCAATAGTCGGTCAAGAAATGCTTAATGCTGATCTTGGTGCTAACTACAACGGAATTCAAATTAGTTCAGGAATATTCCATATGTGGCGAGCATGGGGAATAACTAACGAAAGTGAACTAATGGCTCTAGCTATAGGTGCTGTTGTAATGGCTGCGCTTATGCTTCATGCAGGAATTTTTCATTATCACAAAGCAGCTCCAAAAATGGAGTGGTTTCAAGATATTGAGTCTATGCTTAATCACCACATTGCTGGTCTAGTTGGATTAGGATCTTTAGCATGGGCTGGTCATTGTATTCATATTGGAGCTCCTACTGCAGCTCTCTTAGATGCAATTGATGCAGGTTCTCCTTTAGTAATCAACGGGAAAGAAATAGCAACTATTGCAGATATGCCTATGCCGCATCAACTCTGTGATCCACAAATTATCGGTCAGATATTTCCAGGATTAGCAAGTGGTACAGGTAATTTCTTCAGTTTAAACTGGTTAGCTTTCTCAGACTTCCTTACTTTCAAAGGTGGACTTAATCCTGTCACAGGAAGCTTATGGATGACTGATGTTTCACATCATCATTTAGCATTTGGTGTAATAGCAATTATTGGTGGTCATATGTATAGAACCAATTACGGTATTGGTCATAGTATGAAAGAAATATTAGATTCACAGCAAGGAGACCCAATATTATTCCCTGCTCCTAAAGGACATCAAGGTCTTTTTGAGTTCATGGCAGAGAGTAGACATGCCCAGCTCGCGGTAAACCTAGCAATGCTTGGATCAATAAGTATTCTTGTGTCTCATCACATGTATGCGATGCCTCCATATCCATATATAGCTACTGACTACATGACAGTTCTTGGATTATTTACTCATCACATGTGGATAGGGGGATTATTCATAGTTGGTGCAGGGGCGCATGCTGGAATTGCAATGGTTAGAGATTACGATCCAGCTAAACATATTGATAACGTATTAGATAGAATCCTTAAAGCAAGAGATGCCTTAATCAGTCACTTGAACTGGGTATGTATGTGGTTGGGATTCCATAGTTTTGGACTCTATATTCATAACGATACTATGAGGGCTTTGGGTAGACCCCAGGATATGTTTAGTGATTCTGCAATCCAACTTCAGCCAATTTTTGCTCAATGGGTACAGAGTATTCAAGCATCTGCTGTTGGAACTTCTCTTCTAGCAGGAACTGCAGAAGCTTTACCTCACAAAGCTATAAGTGAAGTTTTTAATGGAAGTTTAGTAGAGGTTGGTGGAAAGGTTGCTATAGCTCCAATTCCCTTAGGGACAGCTGATTTAATGATTCATCATATTCATGCTTTCCAAATTCACGTAACTGTTTTGATACTTCTCAAAGGAGTACTTTATGCAAGAAGTTCAAGGTTGATACCTGATAAAGCTTCTTTAGGATTTAGATTCCCTTGTGATGGTCCTGGAAGAGGTGGTACATGTCAAGTTTCCTCATGGGATCACGTGTTCTTGGCCCTTTTCTGGATGTATAACTGTTTATCAATAGTTATCTTCCACTTCTCTTGGAAAATGCAGAGTGATGTTTGGGGACTTACTGGTGGTAATTTCGCACAAAGCTCCATTACTATAAATGGTTGGTTAAGAGATTTCCTTTGGGCTCAAGCTTCACAAGTATTAACAAGTTATGGTCAATCAATAAGCATGTACGGTTTGATGTTCTTAGGTGCACATTTCATATGGGCATTTAGCTTAATGTTCCTCTTCAGTGGAAGAGGATATTGGCAAGAATTATTTGAATCAATTGTTTGGGCACATAACAAACTTAAAGTTGCTCCAACTATTCAACCAAGAGCTTTGTCTATCACTCAGGGTAGAGCCGTAGGTGTAACACACTTCCTTGTAGGTGGTATTGCTACCACATGGGCTTTCTTCCATGCTCGCCTTTTCGGCCTGGGCTAATTACCTGAACTTCACCTTTTTAATTCAATGGCAACAAAATTTCCATCATTTAACCAGGGTCTAGCTCAGGACCCTACAACCCGACGAATATGGTACGGAATAGCTACCGCTCATGACTTTGAAAGTCATGATGGTATGACCGAAGAAAAGCTTTATCAGAAGCTTTTCTCTACACATTTTGGTCATCTAGCAATAATTGCCCTCTGGGTAGCTGGTAACTTATTTCATATTGCTTGGCAAGGTAACTTCGAGCAATTTGTACTTGATCCAACTCACGTTCGTCCTATTGCTCATGCTATTTGGGATCCACATTTTGGATCTGGTATCACAGAAGCAATGACACAAGCTGGAGCTAGTGGTCCAGTAAACATAGCTTACTCAGGTCTCTACCATTGGTGGTACACAATTGGAATGAGAACTAATGAGCAACTCTTCCAAGCTTCAATATTTATGAGTATTTTGGCTTGTTGGACTCTATTCGCAGGTTGGTTACACTTACAGCCAAAATTCAGACCTTCTCTAGCTTGGTTTAAAAATGCAGAGTCAAGATTAAATCATCATTTAGCTGTTTTATTTGGTTTTAGTAGTATCGCTTGGACAGGTCATTTGGTTCATGTTGCTATACCCGAATCAAGAGGACAGCATGTAGGTTGGGATAACTGGTTAACAGTGCTTCCACATCCTGCAGGACTAGCTCCTTTCTTTACTTTAAATTGGGGAGCATATGCCCAAAATCCTGATTCTCTAGATCAAGTATTTGGAACAGCTGAGGGAGCTGGTACAGCGATATTTACTTTCTTAGGTGGTCTTCATCCTCAAAGTGAAGCATTATGGCTTACTGATATTGCGCATCATCATATTGCGATTGGTACAGTATTTGTAATTGCTGGTCATATGTATAGGAATACCTTTGGTATTGGTCATAGCCTCAAAGAAATTACAGAAGCTCATAATACAAGACACCCTAATGATCCTCATAAAGGTAGTTTCGGAATTAACCACGATGGAATATATGAAACTGTAAATAATTCATTACATTTCCAACTTGGACTAGCATTAGCATCACTTGGAGTAGCAACTTCTCTTGTCGCTCAACATATGGGTGCACTACCTTCGTATGCATTTATTGCGAGAGATTACACAACCCAATCTGCTCTATATAGTCATCATCAATACATAGCAATGTTCTTAATGGTTGGTGCATTTGCACATGGAGCTATATTCTTTGTTAGAGATTACGATCCTGAATTAAACAAAGATAATGTATTAGCAAGAGTTCTTGGAACAAAGGAAGCTTTAATAAGTCACCTCAGCTGGGTAACGATGTTGCTGGGATTCCATACTCTTGGAATTTATGTTCATAACGATGTTGTTGTAGCTTTTGGTAATCCTGAAAAGCAAATTTTAATTGAACCAGTATTTGCTCAATTCGTCCAAGCTGCTCAAGGTAAGATGATGTACGGCTTTAACGCTTTATTATCTGATCCTACAAGTTCAGCAAGTCTCGCAGCTAATTCATTGCCAGGTAATCATTACTGGATGGATCTTATCAATAGACAAGATGCATTAAGCGCTTTCTTACCTATAGGTCCTGCAGATTTCTTAGTTCACCATGCTATCGCTTTAGGTCTCCATACAACTGCATTAATCCTTATCAAAGGTGCACTTGATGCTAGAGGAACAAAATTAATTCCTGACAAGAAAGATTTAGGTTATGCATTCCCTTGCGATGGACCTGGACGAGGAGGTACTTGTGATAGTTCATCTTGGGACGCTATGTACTTAGCTATGTTCTGGGCATTAAATTTATTAGCATGGGTAACTTTTTACTGGCATTGGAAACACCTAGCAATTTGGCAGGGAAATGTAGCACAATTTAATGAATCAGGAACTTATCTAATGGGTTGGTTTAGAGATTATCTCTGGTTAAACTCTGCTCAACTTATTAATGGATATAATCCTTTTGGAGTAAATTCTCTATCTCCTTGGGCTTGGATGTTCTTATTCGGTCACTTAGTTTGGGCTACTGGTTTCATGTTCCTAATATCATGGCGTGGTTACTGGCAAGAATTAATTGAAACATTAGTTTGGGCACATCAGCGTACTCCAATAGCTAATCTTGTTGGCTGGAGAGATAAGCCAGTTGCACTTTCAATTGTTCAAGCTAGATTAGTTGGACTAGCACATTTCACTATTGGAAACATACTTACATTCGGTGCATTTGTAATCGCATCTACTTCAGGTAAGTTTGGTTAAATTTTCCTTAAATAATTTAAATCACCACATTTGTGGTGATTTTTTTTGTTTAATTTTAATGTTCTAAATTAAGTTAAAATTATATAAATATTATCAAATATAAATGTCAGATATAAAACAATTAATTTCTATTATTATCCCTGTTTACAACGAAAGTGAGAGTATTGGTTTTTTATTAGATGAAGTTATAAATGTAATGTCATTGCAGGAATTTAATTTTGAATTGATTGTTGTCAATGATGGTTCTAAAGATAATACTTATCAAGTATTGAAAGAACTAACTCTCAAAATTAAAGAATTGTCAATAATTTCCCTTCGCAAAAATTATGGGCAAACTGCAGCAATGTCAGC
>QCIJ01000007.1 GCA_003216755.1 Prochlorococcus sp. AG-402-K22
TTAAGGTCTAGCGTGCGAGAATTTCTTGCACAGGAATTAATGGATGCATTGGGAATCCCTACCTCAAGATCATTAACACTTTTTGTCTCACGTTCAGAAATAGTTAGGAGGCCTTGGTATTCCAAAGGTTCCAAGTATTTTGAACCTGACATTATGATTGATAATCAGGCAGCAATTACTACAAGAGTAGCTCCATCTTTTTTACGTGTTGGCCAGATTGAACTTTTTGCGAGACGATTTCGCAATAATGCTCATGATGAGTCGCTTAATGAACTAATCATGATAGTTCAACATCTTATTGATAGAAACTATAGAGATGAAATTGAATATGAGATTTCACTTGAAAGTAAAGTAATAAAACTAGCTTCTTTATATAGATCGAGACTTATATCTCTTATAGCCAACTGGATGCGAGTTGGTTATTGCCAGGGCAACTTCAATAGTGATAATTGTGCTGCTGGAGGCTACACCTTGGACTATGGACCCTTTGGATTCTGTGAATTATTTGATCCAAGATTTCAACCATGGACAGGTGGAGGGGAACATTTCTCATTTTTTAACCAACCTTCTGCTGCGGCAATCAACTTTAAAACATTCTGTTCTTCTCTTAGTCCTTTACTTTCAGGAAGTAAACAAGATCAAAAAAAGTTAGATCAAATCGAAAAGGATTTTTCAGAATTGATGAACAAAAAGTTGAATAAAATGTGGTCAAACAAGCTTGGTTTAGAACATTACAACGAAACTCTCATAAATGAATTTTTTAATCTTATGCTAATTTCAAAAGCAGACTATACAATTTTGTTCCGTAAACTCTCTGAAATACCTGATAACTTAGATTCCTTAAAAGACAGTTTCTATTTACCAATTAATGATGAGCTCAATAATAGGTGGGAAGTATGGCTTGAAAAATGGCAATCAGTCTTGAAGAAAGAGGGAAATATTAAAGCAAAATCGGTATCAATGAAATCCCTTAATCCAGTCTATACTTGGCGCGAATGGATGGTTGTTCCCGCATATGAAGAAGCTGAAAATGGAAATTACAAAAAAATAAAAGAGTTACAAGATGTCTTTAGCAATCCATATATAGAACAACCCTCAGAAATAGATCAAAAATATAATCGACTAAAGCCAAGCCAGTATTTTAACTATGGGGGCGTATCTCACTACAGCTGTTCTTCATAAAAGTTCAATCCTTAATATAGATTGAACAACTTTGAGAAGAATCTTATTCATTTATGGCCGTAGGCATTCCAACTACTGATACAATTCCCACATGAAGTATTGCCGGCTTCTTCCCAACATTTTTCACATAGTGAGGGGCCCCATTATTACTCTCTATAAATGCATCACCTGCTTTAAAGAAATTAATTTCTTCACCCCTCACATGCTTTAATCTTCCTCTCTTGACATGAATCAACATTGGGGAAGGATGAGTATGAATTGGAGTTTTCAAGCCAACCGGAATTTTTACTTTTAAGAGTCTTAATTCAGGCTTACCCTCGAGATAATTAAATTTTTTACCACTAAGTCCTTTGAACTTTGAATAAGGGGTATAACTTCAATCTTTTCTTCAGCAAGAGATGCGTATGGTAAAACTAAAGTCCAAATAAAAAGGAAGCAAAATGGGGGGAAATTTTTTAATTTTATTAGATATTTGACTTTCAATAATAATAGGTAGTTTGTAAAAAAAATAAACTTATTTATTTTTTATATAACTTTTCTAATTGCTTAATTTCCTCTCTTAAATCCTTGCCTCTCTTATTTAATCTATTATTCTTAATAACTATTGGGATAATCCACCAAGCTTGAAGACCTAAAAAGATAAATACTAGAATCAATAATTCAAAAGTTCCATGCTGCATTTAATAAATTTACCTTCTTTATAAATACTAATATTCTAAAAGCTATTAAATATTCATGAGATTTGCAATATTTCTAGGCTGCTTCTAATTCAATATTAAGTTCGATACCCTTTAAAATGATTGCTTCTTTAAATTCTATAAGTTTGGAAATTATTCTTTGTTTCTCATGATCAGTTATATAGATATCCTCTACAACTTCCTGCATTGCAAGTGTTACTTTTTGTAGTTTGATTTCTAAATCTTCCCTGTAATTCATGAGCTTAGAGAAATTATCTTTTCTATTAAAAAACAAACTAATTATTAGTAAATAAGTACTTAACCTTAAAAGGATTGACAGCAAAACAATAAGAATATATTTTATAGTACAAATGTATTAAAAATCAAATAGCCTTTTAAGGGAAAAGCATGGAGCCTAAGTACTCATTTGGATGTAGCACTAGCAAACCAAACGGATGTCTACTAAATCCTGAAGGCAGCAGAATGATCTTTTTCGAAGAATGCAAAAATCCCCCTAAACCTAATCTAAAAATTCATACTCATCTGTTTTACGCAAATCACCTTGGGGAACCTGGAGGGTACAAATCCTCAGAGAAACTAAACATAGATTCAGCTTGGGAAAAGTGGCACGAACTTCACCAAAAAGGCTGGACGGAGGTCCATTACCATTACGGATGAGTATTCTCCGTTAAGAAAATACTCAAAAACTCAACTATCTAACTTATATGTAACGAAACTGATGCATATATGTAGCATATATCTTGAAAATAACTTATTTTTGACCTATTACTTTACATTTATTAATAGTAGTGTTACATTAGTTAACAATTACATAACTTCAATGGCTAATTCTAACGTTACTACTGAATCAGGTGGCAGACAGAATATGTTTCCTACTGAGACACGTCCTTACATAGATGAGTCTGTTTCTTATGACAGCTACCCTCAAAATGCAGAAAAAGTTAACGGTCGTTGGGCAATGATTGGGCTTGTTGCGTTAGTAGGTGCTTACGTTTCAACCGGACAAATTATTCCTGGAATTTTTTAATGAGTCCACTTTCAGGTTTCTTAGCAGTAATTGTATTCTTTACAGCTATCCTCGTTGCTTATCTAACCAAGCAATTTCAAAACGAAAATTTAAACTATTCATCTTTTAATCAAATGAAAAACACAAACACAAAAGTCAAAACAATCGAAAAAGAAAAAGTTGTTGCTGAAACTCTTAACGGCAGATTCGCAATGCTTGGATTAATTGCAGCTGTTGGAGCTTATCTAACAACAGGTCAAATAATTCCTGGTTTCGTTTAAAAACCTACTATTTAACAATTCTACAAATTAAAAAAATGGAAAATTCAAAAACAACTTATTGGCAAAACGCCGAAAGAACTAATGGAAGAATGGCAATGATGGGCTTATTTGCATTAGTTGTAAATTATGGCTTATTCGGCTGGATAATCCCAGGAATTTTTTAAAATGAACTTAGGCTTACTTTTTCTTAAAGTAAATACTTTGGGAGTTATAACTCTTTCTGAACTTGATTGGATAACTAACCATCAATCTGAATTTTCAAGGCTAGATATGGCTTTAGTTATTAAAATCGGCCGTCTTATGGATTCTGGTGTTTTAGAAATTGATAATAGATTGCCTGTTTAAATTTTTAAAAATTGATCGTCATGAGTGTTTGTCAATAGGGACGCTGACAAACACTTTTTTTATGAGAAAAAAATATTTGTAAAAAAAAGAGATCGTTTCATAGCTAAAAACAATCTCTCAATTACCTAATTCTTACATGAAAATTTCAAGTAAGCTCACAGAGCTTTACTGATTTATTTTTATAGTAAATACGCAAAAATAATTTTGTTATTTATCTTTTTAAACCACCTCTTTTTATCCAAAGGAACCAAGTGACCCAAATAGGAGGGAGAAATCTTATTAAAAAAGAAATTTTATATATATAAAATGGGGCATTTTCACTTTGAAATAAATTCATCAAAAAGGAAGTTATAGTTACCCAAAGTAAAATTATTAATATATTTGCTCCCAACAAAGCGAACTTATTTTCTTTGAATATTTTTGGCATAAAGTAAATTTTTTATATTCTTAATTTTAAATAATCTCGGGAAATAAATTATACATTTTCAAAAAAACTTTAAATTTAAAATCCATATCCAAATAAAAAAAATACTAAATTTCAATCCCTCTCCAAATAATATTCCAAAAGCAATAGGAGGCGAAAATATTAAAAAAATAATAGAGAATAAACTAAATAAAGTAAATGATCCTCTTAAAAAAAAATTCTTTCTTTTTGTTCTTCTTAGATTTTTTAAGGTATTCCACTCCCATTCAATAAACCTGTAGAACTTTTCTGATAATAAAAATAAATACTTCATTTAATATTATTAATTTCTATCTGGCTTTTCCTATTTATAAAATTAATTTCTCCTGTTAGCAATAAACTTTATCCCCTTCTTCAGAAAGATAGTAAATTCTATTTTCTGAACTTACAAAGAAAGTTAATCCCTTATATTGTGATCTTCTAAATTTATCTAATCTAAGTTTGTGTAAATCCCAATTTAAAGTATTAACATCTGGATTTAATTCTACTTCTTTATTTTCTGGCTTATAAAAAAATTTTTTGGTTGATTTCTTCTTTAAAAATTTATCAATTCGAAATAAAATAAATGCAAGAATAAAAAGTACCAAAATCAATAAAAATAAAATAGCCATAAACAATTTAAACACTTAATAAAAATAAAAGAATGAGTTCTAATATTAGAAAACTAAACTAAATCAAAAAAACCCAAAGGCACTTACATGATATATGTAGAATTTGATCAACTAACAAATTAAACTTCCCAATACATTTCAAATAGTCAATGTAAAAATGAAATAAAGCTTCCAAAAGTGCAATTAAGGAAGAGCCTGTTAAAAAATATACTATTAACCCATGAATAGAAACATGGCCTGTCATCCACCATACCCAACTAATCTTAGATTTATTTTTTGGACATTTATTTAAAGCTACTGTATCTGTTTGAATTGCAAAATCAGCTACAAAATGTCCAAGAACTAAGGGTATTAATTTATATAAAAAATTAATCATAATGTCTTTCAAATTTTTGTTAGAAAGTGAATTTCAGATTAGAAAATATTCCATCTCCTAACATCCAATTATTCCAAGTTCCTGTATTATCTTCTGTATTAATAAAATTTGCCAACCCAATTTCAAATACATTATTAGAATTTATATATCTTAGAAGTAATCCATAAGACCCTGCAGAATCCTTAGTAATAGTATTTTGAACATCAGTAATAACCTCTCCAAATCCAAAGAATGGCAAAATTTGAATCGCTTTTTTTTCTTTAGCCCAAGGAGTAAAAACCAATTCCACATCACTTAACCAACCACTATCTCCACTAGCAACACTTTTAGGTAATCCCTTTAATCCTGAACTTCCATCAACACTAAAACTCATTCCACTTATCAAGGAATTTAAGGCGACTTGAGCAGAAGAATTTAAATTAAATCCTAAATTATTACTTAATGTCCAAACAAGAGAATTACTTACACCTAGTGCTCTTGATTCTCCTGGGTAAATACCATTTGCTGCAAAATCTGTTAATTGAAAGCTTTCGCTTATTCCTGCGATCCCTTGTTGAAATGAAATATTTCCAGAATTTAATATAGATTCACCAATTAAAGCATAATTTAAACTTGCTTTTAAATAGCCTGTCCTGACGTATCCTTCTGGATTAGATCCTGTCGATAAAGGGGTTCTCACCCCAGTTAAAAAACTCTCTGAATTACTAATATTCAATCCAAAGGAGGAACTTAGATTTTTATTTGGCTTTTCTACTAAAGATTTATCTAATTGAAAAAGTAAAGTTAACGAATCAAATCTCATCGTTTTTGAATCATCTTCAAATTCAACAAAATCAGACCTGCTATAAGAAAGTGAGTTTGTTGAGCTAAAGCCATTTTTAAGAGGGAAAGTATATGTTCCTGAATAGGTTTGAGAACCAATTTCAATATCTTGATCATTATTAATCTCTACCATCCCAATAAATGTGTCACCTTTTTTTAGGATGTCAGTTTTAACAAAAGTTCCCATATTTCTCCACTGCCCAGTACCAGAACTTCCGTCATTTCTGAGACTAAATTCTCTTTGCCATTTTGATGGCATATAATCGACAGTTAGATTTAAAACTGCCCTTGTTGGATCACTACCTAATCTGCCAAGATTTCCTGAAATTTGACCAACATTTTTAATATTTCTTACCTCTACAAACTTTTTCTCAAGCTCCGGAGTATGTAAGGTTTTCCCAATTAAACCCTTCAGTTTTGAAAAAGCACGCTCTTTAATTCTTGGATTATCACTTTTAACAGTTAATTCAACAACTTTTCCCATTATTACTTCTAGAGTTCCATTCTCATCACCAATAATTGTATAAACTCTGCTATTTACATAGCCATCTTGGATTAAAAATGCCGTTAATCTAGAAGCACAAGAATTTAAAGTTGTTGCTATTTCTTCTTCTTTACAGTCTTTTAAAATTTCTTTTAATTCATTTTTGCTATAGGGTATATCTTCACCAACTATCTTTGGGAGCCATTTTAAGTCCTCCTTATCAATAATCCCTTCAGCATCAATTTCCATATTTTTTTTTTCGTTTTTTTCTAAACCTTCTATTTTTAAATCTTGAGACTCATCGTTATTTTTTCTTGTATCTTCAAAGGGTGATTTCAAAGGAAGGTCCACAGGCCTCGGTTGCACAGCAATCAATATTTCAGGAAGAAATAAAAACAATATCTTTGATAAAAACGGTATTTCCTACTAATTTAACGGCAAATTATTTGGATAAGACTAATATATTTAATATGTGTCTAAGTAAGAATACTTGCCTAAATGGTATACGGTAAGAAGCTAAAATATATCCCTTATTATTTATTCCTACTAGGGTTATTAATTAACTATGACCCAAAAAGTTATGCAGAAATAAATTTAGATAAAAATATTCAATCGGCGACAATAATTAATGGGATAAAAGGAGGTAATTGTATAACTGGAAATTGTATAGTTTCTGGAGGAGATAAGAATGGTGCCAATATCTTTCATCGATTTAATTCTTTTGATACTAGAAGTGCAATAAATAGTGTCCTCTTTAAAAATGAGAACTACAAAAATGTAATTGTTGGAGTATCTTCATCAAAAGGAAGCTTTATAAATAAACCAATATCATTATCTAAAAAGGGTAATTTATTTTGGGTTTCTCCGGGAGGAATAAATATTGGCAATGGTGTAGATTTTATAAATACTTCTCAACTTCATTTGAGCACTGCAAACTCATTACATTTTTCAAATGGAGTTTTTGATGTTTTTAGTAATAGAAAATATCATTTTAATCAACTGGATTCAAATCCTTTAATAAAAAAAGAGGGTTTTAAATATACTCAATCTAATCCAAATAAAATAGGCAATATTTCATTATCAGGAATAAATGTATCTATTGATGAGAACCTCTATATCGATGCACTAGATGGGAATATTGCAATTAAAGATACAACTATTAAGACTACTAAAAATATTGGTGGAGAAATAACAGTTTTAGGTAAAGAGATAAAAATAGAAGGCTCTTCAAAACTTATCTCTCAAGGAGATAAATCAGGAGGCTTAATTCAAATTGGAGGAAGCTGGCAGAACACAAATCCTCATGTAAGACAAGCACTTTATACAGAAATAGGAGAAGAAGTTTCTTTCAATGCATCTGCAATTGACCACGGGCATGGAGGGGAAATCGTAATATGGAGTGATATAAAAAATCCTTTATCTTTAACAAAAGTTTCAGGGACTTTTAATTTAGAGGGAGGCCTCTTTGGAGGGGATGGGGGCAGATTAGAGACATCCGCAGCAAATATTGATTTAGGTGAGAATATTTCTGTTAAATTGGGTTCCAATTTTGGAAATTCAGGTAAATGGTTAATTGATCCAGAAGATTACATAATTGATAATAAAGTTGCTAAAGCAATTAAAAATGCTCTTAAGACTGGAAATGTAAAAATAAAAACAAGCGGTTGTAATACAAACTATCAATTTAACGGTTGTTCAGGGAATGGAGATGGAGATATAAAAGTTAATTCTAGTATAGATTTTTCAAGTAGTTCAAGATTATTAACATTAAATGCTGCTAGTCAAGTTATTATCAACAGCGATATAGATTCTGGATCAGGAGGGTTATCCATTATTGCACCAGATGGATTTACAGGAACGGGTACAATAAAAATTAATCCCACTAGCATTAATGCATTATCAGGAAATATATCTGTAAAAATAGACAAAAACTCAACTTATTCAGGAGAAATTAAAGGTTCTCCAATTGGATCCTCTGATTTTTTGACAACGGGTTCTGGTACTTTACTATTCACCATAAACCCTAAAAACTTTACAAATAGTTCATCATTACAACAAAATAACAACCTAAATATAGATGTTAGTGAATCTTCTTCAAGCATTATTTCTTCTGGAGGTGGTGGTGGTGTCAATAGTGTTGAAAACACTTCTGGAGGTGGTGGTGGTGTCAATAGTGTTGAAAACACTTCTGAGAGTACATCTTCCCAATCCTCAACTGGGATATTGGGTAATTTAAATATTAAAGTGCCGAAACTGAGTACTATTATCACAAGAAACAGAAATGTTAATCAAATAAACAGAAGAAGCAGCACTAATACTCCTCGTTTAATTCCTTCTTCAGGAAGAGAGTCTTCATCAGATAATGATTCTTTTAGGGGAAGATTATCTTCAAGAGGTTTATCAACTAGTGTTCCAAGAATAGGCCGTGAAGGGGTGCGGATAAATTTATCTCTTAACGATTCAGCTATTGGGAGTTTATCTGCTAACTCATCTTCAATTCCACGATTGGATTCTTCTAAAAAGTCTAGAGGAGGTTCTCCTGTTAGTAAAGGTTCATCGAAAGGTAAGAATAAATCCTTAAACAGAAATAAGAAATCACCTACAAGAGTAATAGCTCCCTCCTCTAACATTCTTGAAATAGATGCAATATCAAATCTTGTAAAAATTGAAGCACTTATCCAACAAAATACAGCCAAAACTCTTGGCTTAGAAAAGTCATTAATAAATAATAATTTTAATACTAGTGATATTCAAAAGGCACTAAATAATGCCAAATCAAATGTCAATAGCATACCTGCAATGTCAAAATTATTTATTAAAAATAATTTATATGCATCAAATTCCCCATCCATCGAATTAAAAACGCCATCAATATTTTTTGAACCCAATGCATATAATCCTGCCATAATGCATATTCGATTTACTAAAGCTTCTGGAAAAACAACTGCAGAAAATACAGATTCTTTTCTTGATATAACTTTAATTCCATCTGAAGGTGAGGTGATCGGCAAAAGAGTTGAATTATCAATGAAAGAATTTGGTAAAAATTTAGGACTTTTATATTCACAATTGTCACGACAAGAAAACTTGAAAGTTGAACTTGAATCTTCTCCTTCAAGAGTGTTGAATAACATGATTTTTGAAAGTATTAAAGCTGATTTAGAAAGATTAAAAGTAACTACGCTACTTATTTCTGCAGATAGAGGACTGCAAGCAATACCCTACGCTGCCCTCCATGATGGTGAAAATTACTTTGGTGATTCCTATGCTTTTTCACTTACACCTTCTTTAGGTTTGACAGATATTAGTGTCTCTGATAGTGAAGATAAAAAACTATTGGCAATTGGAGCTTCAGAATTTAAAGAATTAGCTCCTTTACCCCTGGTAGGACAAGAATTATCAAAAATTGGAGGAACAAAAAGCAAAGAAATAGTTTTCAATAAAGAATTTACTCCAGAAAGTTTTTTTGAAAAAGCAATTCAAGAAAAATATGACATGATTCATATTGCTACACATGCCGAATTCAAACCTGGAGGTCCGAATGCATCAAGATTATTTTCAGGGACAACTCCAATTACATTAGATAATTTTTCAATTCTTAGGAAAGGACGAATTGGTAACCCTCTAGATTTAGTTGTTTTTAGTGCTTGTAGAACTGCTTTAGGTGATCCAGAAACAGAATTAGGTTTTAGTGGTTTGGCCTTACAGGCTGGAGCAAAAAGTGCAATAGGCACACTCTGGTACGTGGATGATGTAATGACATCTGCTTATTTTGTACAAATGTATAAGTTTTTAGATTTGGGCATACCAAAAGCAGAAGCCATGCAGTTAACAAGAAGACTTTTCGCTCAAAAACTTATAACTTTAGAAGATGATAAATTAATTGGATTTAATAATTTACCTCTTCTAGAAAACTTAACATTATCTCAAAAAAGGCTTATTAAAAATGGTTTGAATAACCCATTTTTCTGGGCAGGGATAGAACTAATGGGTTCGCCTTGGTAAAAATTGTTATTCTTAAGTAAGTAAAGATTTTTAGATCTTTGAAGAATCTCGCGTTTATTTTTTTAATATTCTCATCACTTATCTTTCCTAATAAGATAAAAAGTCAAGATGAGATGGTAAATATTGGTTTAGCTTTCCCTGGAAGAAGAGTTGGAGGAGGTACTAGAGGTGAATGTAGTGCAAGAAAAATAATGCATCTTGTCCCAGAGTCAAATATTGCTTTTCAAAATGAGTTAGGTCATTTTGCATTAATTATTGGGCCTTCCAATGATCCTAAAGAAATTAATATTAACTTTAAAGAATTTGAAGAAACACAAACAAATAAGATTGATTTAAAAGATTTAAAAATAAAAGCTTCTAAAGAAAAAGTATTTTTAATTTCAATTCCCAACCAAGATGTTCCTTTTATTTTGGAATCTTCATTTAATTGTAATGAAAATACTGATATGGGTTTTGACTTCAATTTTATACAAGATGATTCACCACCTGCTCAAACTTTAATCGCACCATCAAGTTATCAGAAAAGTAAAAATCAAGAAGACAAAATGGCTTGGCTTTCTAAATTTTGTGATAAAAATATTTCACAAAGTTCTTTGAGCGAGAAATTCCAAATTGGTGAATTTTTTGATGAAAATTGGGAAGAAGATATCGATGTTACTTGTATAAATAAACTATCTTAATAAAAGATATGTTTAAGAAATTAGTAAAAGCCTCAATTAATTCAAGCTATTATTTAATAGTTATTCTCTTTTGCTCTATTTTATCTTTTAGAGGTGTTACACAAAATCTTGATCTTGTAATTTATGACTCCTTATTAAATAAATTTCCCAAAAAAAGTAAGCCAGAATCTAAAACTATAGTCGTTGGGATAACAGAAAAAGATATTGAAAAATATGGATGGCCTATTGATGATATTTATCTTTTTGAAGTGATTAAGAATTTAGATAATGCTGGCTCCTCTAGTATCGTTCTTGACTTGTATAGAAATGTAGGAGTGGGTAGAGGAGCAGATCAACTTGCCTCCTTTAGCGTAGAGAATCCAAAGGTAATTAGTATTTTTAATGTTGCAGAAGGGATATCCTCAATTCCAGAGTTTCCTTTAGAGAAACAGGCATTTAATGATATCCCGGTTGATGTAGATAATGTAATCCGAAGAAATTTGGTAGGTGTAGATCGTAAGAAATTTAATTTACCTCCACAATTTGTAAGCATTCCTTCCAGGATGGTTGAAATACATCAAAAATTAAATAATAAAATTTTTGATATTGATGAACAATTTAGTGAGGGGAAAATTAATACTATTAAAAAATATTCTGGAGGTTATACAAATGTTGATTCAAATGGTTTTCAAATTTTAATAGACTACCCAAGATCAAATTATGTTCCAAAATATAGTATTGAATCGATATTAAATAAAAACTTTTCTAAAGATTTTTTTAAAAATAAAATGATTGTTATTGGCGCAACTGCACCTTCACTTAAAGATATTTTCGCTTTCCCTTCGAGCAGATTCATAAAAGATAGCCAACTTATGTATATCAGTGGAGCCGAAATTCATGCGCATAGAGCGAATCAACTTCTCTCTCTGCAAAATGGAAATACTCTACAAATTAATACCATAAATCCAACACTAGAATTATTTCTAATAATTCTATTAACATTATCGACAGGTTTATATATAGAAAAAAGTAAGAAAGTTTTGCATGGATTATTAGGTTTAATAATCATAATTTCATCTTTATCGATAGCTGTATTTTTATCATTTATTTCAGGATATTGGATTGAATTTTCCCTACCAATTATTTCTATTATTTTAGTTTCTACAGTTTCATGGGTTAAAAAGGCCGCAGAACAGCAAAAACAAAAAGCTTTGATGCAAAAACTTTTAGGTCAAACTACATCCCCAGAAGTTGCGGAAGAATTATGGAAACAAAAAGATTCATTAATAGAAAACGGCAAGTTTCCAGGAACTGAATTGCCTGTAACTATTTTATTTAGTGACACCGTTAGTTTTAGTAGTGTTTCAGAGAAAATGACTCCTACGGAATTATTAGACTGGCTTAATACTGGTATGGAAAAATTTGTAAAAATAATTTCAGAAAATGGAGGAATGGTAAATAAATTTACTGGTGACGGATTCCTTGCTGTCTTCGGGGCCCCTGTAAGAAAATCATTAGAGGAATCTTCCAATGCTTCAATTAAAACTGCTATTGAGATTAGAAATGCAATAGATTCTCTTATAGAGGATTCAAACAAAAAAAATCTGCCGCCTCTACGCTTAAGGATTGGGATTCATAGTGGAAAAATTATCACTGGATCTATGGGAGGCGCTGAAAAGATTGAATATGCTCTAATCGGAGATAGCGTAAATGTAGCTGCCAGACTTGAATCACTAAATAAGGAGAAGATGAACAATAACTGTAGAATTCTTGTTTCGGGAGATTGTCTTAAGTTTCTAAAAAAAGAAAATTATAATATTGAAAATTGGGGAGAATGCAAAGTTAAAGGTAGAGAATCACTTGTGGAAGTTTATGAAATTCTTTGAAAATAGTTTGAGAAAAATTTAAGAAGAGTTTTATTTTTTATTAGATCTTACTAACTTGTAACAGAGATTTTTAGCTATAAGTGAATTTAACTTTTCAAATAATTCTGGTTTTCTATCTTTAATCTTTTGAAGTTTTGATTTACTCCAACTTATTGCATAAATATCTTTTGAAATTACATTGGCTGAGGTCTTATCGCCTGTTATAAAGGAAAATTCTGAAATCCAATCCCCTTTTTTGAGAGAAGCAACTTCTTTACCATTCTCTAAAGTAATAGAGGCTCCACCATCAACTACAAATGATAAGTATTGAAATTTACTATCTTTTTTAACTAACTCAAGAGGACTTTTATTCCTATGTTTCACTATTTCTGCAAAACTCAACATTTTTTTAAATTCAAATGGGAGAAAAATAGAAAAATATTTCTTATATGTTTCTCTCCAGCCCAAAGGCAAGCATTTTATTGATCTTGAATAGTAGTAATGGCTGATCATATAAAAATTTAAGCTAAAATGAAGTACCGCTAGAAATAGTATTGATAAATTTTCAGCGGAATCTAATCCTGTCCAAAAACAAAAAATAAAGTTTGCGATTGATAAAAATAAAATTATGAATCTTAATGCTATTAATGAAGTACAAATAAATGAAAGGCCTTCACAAGTGCCTAAAAATGCCTCTACATAATCTGGGGTAATTATAAAGTTAATCATTTATAACCATTGAGAAATTAAAGATCTTTTTAATTAAAAGCATAAATAATTTTTGAAATACTAGGTTAAAAAAATGTGCTTATATCAAGATTTACTCAAAATTAAATTTTTAAATATAATTAGATATATAACTTATAAATAAAGTAATAAATTTAAGAAATGAAAAATCTAAGAAAAAATTCAGGATTTTTTAGACCTGGATTATCTAATTTTTCATCAATTCAAACTTTATTTGGAGATTTCATAAATGATAGAACTTCTCCAAGTCTTTTAAAAAATTATCACGATGAAAAAGCCAAAATTCTTACTGAAAAGAAATGGAATAATGGAGCGCCTTACGAAAGAGTAATAGAAACCAACGAAGATCTAAAAGAAATTATTCAGAATCCAAATATCATAAAAAATTCTATTTGCATAATCGAACCAGCAGATCATGTTGGAAAGAATTTAATTGGAGAAGATGTAAGAGCTTCTTCTAATATTGCATCTCTATGCCAATTCATATCAGATTGCGACTCAATACTTATACCTCTATGGAAGACAGGAAAACTCGACAATAAATTATTAATTGATTTATTACAAAACTCATTAGCAGTTTTTGTTGAAGGAGGACATCCAACAGTAAAAGATGCAAATAGTTTTAAAGGTTTAAATATCTCATTAAATGAATTACAAGAATTAACTGAAGAATTAATACTTTCAAGAGGACTAAAAACTGCTCCATCTATATTTATTTGTCTTGGCCATCAATTAGCTGCTCAGGCTCATATTAGGCTTATAAAAAAGGCAGCCAATCAGATCGTAAATTTGATGAAGCCAGAAGTTATCTGTTCCAAGTGTCATTACGAAAACCTCTTAAATACTTGCAAAGAAATAATAAATACTGGAGAAAATTTATCTATTTATAAGGATGATGATACTCAAGATGATATTCCCGAAATAGAAGTAGCTAAAGGTTGGGATGATCCATGCTTTGCTGTAGCCCTAAATGAAGTTCCTGAAGTTGGTCAAGTTGAACTATTACATTATTCTCATAATGGCATTCATCAAAGTAAAAATTTTCCGAAATTACTATTTCATCATGAATTAACGAGTGAACAAAACGTAGGAATTGTTGAACAGTCAGTAACTTTCGAAAAAAATTTAAACATAGTTATGTTTCATAGTGACGAGGTAAATGAAGAAGCAATATTATTTGCTAATTGGGCTTACGGGAAACTCCATAATGCAATTGCTCCAATAAGGAAGAATATCTCAGTTTCCGAATTTTCTTGGCTTTTAAGTTTACCAGATTCAATTGAAATCGTTTGTTCCACTAGTGCACAAGGGAAGCTATGTACACAAGTTTCTGCTACTTGCATTAACTACACAGATTATGAGACACAACATAAAAGGAGATCTTTTACCTTCCAATTTCATCCTGAATTACTTGAAGATCTTAGGGAATTTAATAAATCTGGAATGCCATCCTATGAAAAACTTAAAAATGATGATGGAATAAGAATGTTGATTAGGGTTATATACGAATCGATTACTGATTAATTTTTTTAATTAAATTTTTTGAATACCTTTTTACTGAGTAAAAAATCCTATTTATAAATTCTTGTATTTTTGAATACTTATTAAGGGTTTACTTAAATCACATTATAGGATTAGTCGCATTTTTAAAATGACTCAAACTTCCATGAATACTCCTTATGCAAAAAGAGTAGCTGAAAAATTTAGAGAGGCTCAAAACTATTTAAAAACTAATGGTTTTAGTAGATCAACTAAACATTTATTGGAAGATATTGAAAATTCTGTTGAAAAATAATGCCAATACCCCCTCACTTACCACAACTACAATATGGCTACGATGATGGCTTTACAACCATTGTTTTTGGGTTAATAGGAAGTTGCATAGGGTGTATCTTAATTTTATTAATTTCATTTTTTGAATTTAAATTCAAAAAGCAAAATAGTAAGCCTTAAGAGACTTACTAAACATTAAATAAGAACCTAGTAACATCAATCTATAACTACGATTTGACCCTATGTTTGATGGTTAGACCAAAGTTAGACTAAACGGACAATGGTTGGACAAAGGTTAGACATGTAAATTTCAAAACATCTAAAATGATGAGACTGTGACGAGACAGATATTTAATCTTTTGAGAATTTAATCCCGAGAGATTTGACTATATGAATACTAACCATATTTAGATAATTTATAAAAAATGAAGTCTTTTTATTAAACATTTTCTGGACAATTAGAAACCTATAATTTTCTCTTCTTCAAAAAATTCAAACTATAACTTTTAACTACCCAAAACTAACGATTTATGTTGGGTCATATCCAGTTATCGGGTCAGAATCGACACCAAAATCCTTAGTATCATCCGCAAATAGATTACTTCCTGTATATAAATCACCTTCACCACTATATATATCACCAGCTAATGGATCTGGATGATCACTATCAATTAACTTCTGGGCAGCAAAGGCACTGTTCTCATAATCTACTTCTGTATCAGAAATATTATTTATTACATCGCCATCCATATAACCTAGAGATGCCCAGCTCTTGGATTCCCATTCACTATCTGTTGTAAGAGAATCAGAATGTATGGTACCACCCCAGTCTCTATCTAAAATTGTTAAATCTTTTGTTGTTATCTCACCGTCATAATCAGCATCAACATCATCTGCAGCCTGATCTCCATTTTGAATTGCATTTAATTTGCCTGCATTTAGATATGCTAAATCCTTCATTGATACACGACCGTCATAGTTCAGATCGCCCTGGAAGGTGATGATATTGTTTGTCAACTTTGCACTTTTTGACTCATAACCATCTGTATCTTTTCCTTCCAATGTATAGAAATCTGTTTCCAGCTCATCTAAACGTTGTCCAACTTTTCCATCTACCTGAACTTTAAATCTCAGTTCTATATTCTCACTGCCAGATCCATCCCAGGAAGTTTTATTTGCATTACCACTATCATCAAATCCTGTTGATAAATCAACAGATCCACCATTTATCAGCTCGGATCCGGATAAATCTGTCACAGTATCAACGCTGTAAGAACTAACAAAGTCATATTTACCATTCTCACCAACAGAAAGTTCCATTAACTTAAAGTTTGTCGTGTCAGAAATACTTAAATTAACATCTTCTGCCTTGACACCATAATTTCCTAGGTTTGCCCACCATGCCTTGGCATCTACGGTAGAGCCATCTCTTATCAAATAAGTTTTATCATTACTACCAATCGATCTCTGGGTATATAAAGTTGTTCCCTGCTCATCTAAATCTACATAAGCATTATGGATATATGTCTTGTAAGTAGTGTCATCAACAGAACCTCCATCATTTACATCGGTATATCCCAAGCCATTCAGGGATTTAATATAAGCATTGTCTTTGGTCTCATCATCATCAGTGCTCTGATAATTGGCAACAACAGTATCATATATATTTGTGGAAATATCTACATCAACGAATTGATTACCTTCATCAACAAAAGCTTTTGTACCGCTGGCGTCAAACTTTAATCCTGTAAGAGTGAATAATTCCTTGTAGCTATCCTGAATTCCATTTTCTTCATTTAATTTGGATAATGTTGCACCTATAATTCTTACAGAATCTGCACTTAAGGCATCTATCGAATAGTCATAGGATTTTGCATTATTTACCTCATCTCCAAAGCTTACTGATACTCCAGATGCATCCCAGTTACTAAATAAATCATAGTTAAAATCTAATGTTACATCAAAGGATTCCAGATCCCAGATAACATCTTTTCCATTGATATCACCATTAGTTAAAGTCTTAGCTTCTACAATCAGATCGTAAGAAATATCCCCGTAAGCAGAGTTCGTATTGTTGTCATTGCTGTATCCAATAACTCCTCCAAGATCTACATCACTTCCTGATTTCTGTAATCTATACTGATATTCAATCAGTGAATTATTTGTGTCAACTGCAATTGCTGCCAGACTTACAGTATCCAGGCTGTTGCTGGATGCTATATCTGTATGTTTAAAACCGCCTTCATCTGTATAACTGACAAGCGCTCTTAATTTCTTATCAACATCAGCAGTTGTGATTTTATAATCTTCATCTGAGGCAACTGTTGTCCAACTTTCACCACCATTATCACTTAACTGCCAATCATAACTGTAACTCCCATCTAAAACATTTCCTGAGTTGTCTGCATCAACTGCTGTTTCTTTAAGGTTATAGCCAACAGTCATTGTCTCTCCGACCTTGGCAATTCCTCTTATTTCAAAAGTGGAACTGCCATCATCAATATTATTAATAGATAACGTCACATCTTTGGTTGTTGTGTTATTTACTTCATCAGTTGCTGCAACAGTAAAGCTGTAACTTGATTTGGTTTCATAATCTGGAATAGCGTCGATAGTTACTTCACCGGTTTTTGAATCTAGGGTAAGTAATCCAGCATCAGTTCCAGTTATCGCAAAGCTGTTTGCCTTTACTCCAGTTCCGCTGCCGTCATCTGCTGTAACTGTGTAAACTGTACTGCCAACTTCGATGTTCTCATTAACTTCTGCTGTTGTAGATGAAGTTATTGTTGGGCCGGTTGAATCATATGTCCAGGTGAATGTACTTGATACATCATTAGTATTTCCTGCTTCATCAGTAAATGCTCCTCCTGCTATTGATATTGTTTTTGTTCCGTCACTATCTGGAGTAAAGGTTACAGAATAACTTTTACCAATTCCACTAAATCCACTAAGTCTTGATATGTCACCACCGGTTAGATAAATATCATTAATATCAAAATCAGTTGTTGCTTCACTAAAGATAAAACTTACATTTATCGATTCATCATTGCTGCTAAATCCATTGATTCCTTGACTAACATTTATTGAATCTACTTTTGGACTTAATGTATCAATGGTTATTACAAAATCTGCAGCTGTTGATTCGCCACCATCATCACTGGCTGTGACTTTTAATGAATGGGTTCCATCAGCAATGGTATTACCGGAAAAATCACCATCACTGATTGACCAGGTATTGTCTGACCCTGATATTGTTGATGCTAATAATGTGGTGCCATCTTCTGCATACAAATTAATGATATTGCCGGAGTTATCTGTTGTACCTGTGAGGTTTGGAGTGGCATCATTAACAAGAGGATTGCCTGATCCATCAACTCCTGGTGTCCCAGGGATCGGAGATACAATTGGAATAATTGGGTCGCGGATTAATCCGACCTGTGTATCGGTATCAAAGAAACCCTGATCAAGCAAGAAGGCACTGACCATTTCAATATCACCATCGCCATCTTTATCAATTAGAAATGCAGAACCATCAATGATGCTATAGTTCCTGTAAGGCACTTCCTCAGCACTTAGAAGTGCATCGATATCAGAATTCTTACCAGCAGTTAGATTTAGAGTTAATGAATTGTTTGGATCCTGATCTACCGGCTGGTCATAATAGTTGATTGAATATTGCAGTCCGTCGATAAAGTTATCAAAATCAGCTCCATGCTTACTGGGATCATATGTGATGATTGTTGAGTTAAAGACAAAGGATTCATCCTGATTATTGGTTTTAATGATCCGGTTTATATTCTGATCACTTTCTTCCAGCTGCAATTGAACAATCGCAGAGCCGTTGGCTAACGTATCAACAGAAAAATCTAATTCATTTATTGGGGTTTCTATTGTTACATCATCTGCAATCGTCAGACCTTTTGCTTCCAGGGCTTGTTTAATCTGATCAAGTCTGGTTACGTCTTCTCCATCTGAGTTTGTTTTAATTACGCGATTTACATCTTTAATTTCTGAATGACTTATTATTGAATCACTTGTTGAAGATGAATCAATAATGACCATATTATTGTTTGTATTTGCTGCAATTTTTGCTGAGCCTTCTTTAAATTTATCTAGGAAATTATTTTCTTGATTGGAATCAAGTTTGAATTTATTAAATATATTATCGACAGCAGAATCGACATTACTAATTTGGCTCCAGTTTTTACCAATACCTGAGCGAGTCCAGGTTTTTGAGGTATGACTTAGATTCCATGAATTCAATCTATTTATTGCTTGGTCCTGATAACTCAATACATCTTCAATATCAGGTTTGATTTTAAATTTGAGCGCCTGTTTAACTGTATTATCTTCTGATTTAGCAAAAACTCGGAAGGCACCCTTCTTTAGATCAGCTTGTGATTTTCCTGTCTTGAAGTAGAGCCATCCATAATCACTTGCAGTTTTATCATTTTGATAATCAATAACGGAACGTAATTTCTTGGGAATACGTACAGAACCCCAGGTTTTATCTCCAAATCCTGAGACATCATGAATATTAAATAGATGAGAAGAAGTTATTCCAGATGTTTCGGTATTTTCAGCTTTAAGTGTCTTTGCTTTGGTTTCCGTTGTGTTATCGGGGTTGATAATAAATTCGTTTTCCAATACATCATTAATACCTATGGTGACTGTCTTAGATGTATTAAATGTTCCATCATTTGCTATGACTGTGAATTTTAATTCGCTTCCATCAACTTCATAGTCAGGACTTGAGGCTAATGCAACATTGCCATTGCTATCAACAGAAAACTTGGAATAATCAAACTCTTCTTTTAATGACCATGTTATTGCAGATTCATCTCTAGCAGTTGCACTGTAAATAACGGTTGATGATGCTGTGTTTTCATCAATAGCACTGGCAGTTGATAATGAAGTGAATACTGGGGCTTCATTAACATCCTTAATATTGACATCTAAACCTTGAGTATCTGTTAACTCTCCATCAGTTGATTCAATTGTCGTTGAATAAGAAGATTTGGACTCATAATCAGGACTATCTTTAAATCTTATTCTTCCTTCAGTATCTATAGTAAAACTTAAAGAATCTCCACCTGCTAAAGAAAATGTGATTGAATCACCAATGTCTTCATCAGTTGCGGAGACATCATAAACAGTAGTAGATGCAGGAGTGTTTTCATTCCAGGAAACTGTTTTTTGATTACCACTATTGGAAGTTATTACTGGCGCTTCATTTATATCTACAATATTTACATTAAGATCTTGAGTATCTTTAAACTCTCCATCACTTGCTTCAATTGTCGTTGAATAAGAAGATTTGGACTCATAATCAGGACTATCTTTAAATCTTATTCTTCCTTCAGAATCTATTGTAAAATTTGAAGATTCTTCACCTTTTAAAGAAAATGTAATTGAATCACCTATGTCTTCATCAATTGCATAGACTTGATAAACAGTAGTAGATGCAGAAGTGTTTTCATCCAAATTAATATCTTTGGCATTACCGTCGTTAGAAGTTATTTCTAGAGGTTCATTAACATCATTGATTTCAATGGTAAATTCATCATATTTAATCGGTCCATTTTTTAAGGAAACTTTAACTTCATATTTATTTTTTGTTTCATAATCAGGCGGATTAATAAAATGGAGACGCCCTGTATTATTAGCAACTCCAAACATTGAATTAGCAGAACCTGTTGAGCTATACTCTATTGGCTTGTTCTCGTTACCAGTTGCTAAACTCATATTTTCATCAAAATAAAAATATTCGTTGTCTTCTGCTAAATGACCTTCGAAATCATATAATCTGTAAAATGAACGAGCTACCGCAGCGAAACCATTATGTCCGTAGCTGTAGTAGTCATGTATTAAAGGATTGGTATTTTCATCTACAACTATTGGTGAATCTACTGCATTGAAATTGGTAGTATAGCCATAATTGATATTAATCGGCGGAATATAAACTGAAACAGCTGAAGACCCCATTTATAAATATTTTTTTATCTACTTTTTTACAAATATAATATCAAATAAATGTTTATTTTAATATTGTTGTCAAAGATTCGAAATGATATTTTTTAATAGCAGTACATTGTCAAAACCTTTGCTTTTTGTATCTATTAATACATTATTTTAGTTTCAATAATTGATTCATTAATCTTCCTAAATGTAAGTATTTAATTTGTTTTTAAAAAAATTTTTTATTATTGATACTAATTAATTAATTTAAATTTAAGGTCTTAAAATTGCAAAGTTACTTATTATTATTTTTTTATTAAAAAGAAGAGTGAAAAAAAATTATTTTGTCTCCAAATTATTTATTGATAATATGATTTGTAAGGTTTTTATGAAGCGTTCTTTAGAATTCCATCCTGGATTATATGTTTGGAATATTGGTTTTGCTGTAGGAAAATCAAATAGACAATTAAATGACTGGTATTGGGAAAAAAAGAATAAAAGATCCTCTTCATTAAAGCTTAAATTAATTGGAAAATCTGGTCTAAAGTTTATTAGGTATGGTTATGAAGAAGTACTAAAGTTACGGTGGGAAATAGCCCCTGGAGATTTGATAGTTATTGATTGCACATCAGCCGAGCCTGAAAAGCAATTTCGTGCTTTTCATAGATGGCAAAGAAAACATCCAGAAACTTTTGTAGATGAAAAACAAAAACTATTTATTTGGCATAGACCCCCTCATTACATGGATCCTGTATGGAAGAAATATAAAATAATTGGCAAAGTACCAAAATATCCATCTCAAAGTATTTCACGAGAGAGATATTTACAATGTTTTGATACTGAGGCGTTAAATAAAAATTATCACGATATCATGCTTAATATTAATATTCCAAAATTTGATTTGAATTCAATTCAAAGTTAAGACCAATTTTTTTATTATTTTTCTAAATATTTTAATCCAAACTAAAAATTAATATTTTATACATTAAACAAATACCTTATGCTACGAGGGAGTTACTAAGCTTATCTTTTGTTGAGTTTTAAATTTTTAAAACTTTGGAATAGATACTCCCACGTAATTATTTATTGGTTTAACAATATTTGGATCATAATCAATAAGAGATTTTAGTTTGATTTGTAAGTCTGAATATTCAATTTCATTTTCAAAGTAAAGAGAGAACATGTATCTAGGTTCGGATTTATTAGTTACACCATGAAAAGCTTGATTATTAAAAAGATAGTAAGTACGAGGTTCATACATTAACTCTGCACAATCAGAGTAATAGCCATCATTTCTATTTTCAATAAAGAAACAATGAGCATCTTTTTCTGAAACAAGCATATTAATAGTGCTACGCCTGTACTGATCTTTATGAAATTGATAAAAACTGTCAGGAGGTGTTTTAAGTATCCCTAATTGTTTTATTGGTTGTAATTTATTAATACTTCTAAGCGCATAATCTTTTTGTATCCAATTACTATCAACCTCTATTGCATCCCAACCCAAATGTGTTTCCCATGCCAAGTCTTTGTCATGAGTAACAATTTCATTAAGATAGTCAAATAATTCTCCTGACTTAATGCTTAAAGGCGTGAAAAACTTATCTGTATTTAACAAGGTTTTATAAAGTTTGACAAAAGTTAGACTATTCCTTACTTTAGCATGTCAAATCGATTGCTAAAACTGGACTCTTACACATTAAATAAGAACTCCATTACATCTCCTTCATTAACAATATATTCCTTACCTTCACTTCTTAAAAGACCTTTAGTTTTTGCATTGGCAATTGAACCTGAATCAATTAAATTTTGATACGAAATAGTCTGAGCTCTTATAAATCCTTTTTCAAAATCAGTATGAATTACTCCTGCTGCCTGAGGCGCAGTCATCCCATCTTTTATGGTCCATGCTTTTGTCTCCTTTTCTCCCGTAGTGAAATAAGTTTTTAATCCCAATAATTTATATGTTGATCTAATTAAAGAACTTAATCCCCCTTCTTTTACTCCTAAACCAATAAGGTAGTCTTTTTTATCTTCTGGTTCTAACTCTATTAATTCAGATTCGACTTGCGCTGATATTTTTATACATTCTGTATTTTCATTGCTTGCAAAACTCTGAACTTTTGATGAAAAATCATTACCTTCAGCTAAATCATTTTCATTCAAATTAGTTGCGTAAATAATTGGTTTAGCAGTAAGGAAGCCTAATTGCTTAATTATTAAATTTTCTTCTTCATTCAAAGATATTGATCTAACTGAAAGGCCTTTCTCTAGCTCTTCTTCAATTTTTTCTAGTAAATTATCTTCTTTTGCTGCCTCTTTACTAGTTCTAACCTGTTTTTTAATTCTTTCTCTTCTTTTTTGGAGTTGAGATAAATCAGCTAAATTCAATTCCAAATTAATTATCTCAATGTCATCCAGGGGATCTACCTTTCCAGAAACATGAATAACATCACTATCTTCAAAGCACCTTACAACATGAACTATTGCATCAACCTCCCTAATATTTGACAAAAATTTATTTCCCAAACCTTCGCCTTTACTAGCTCCTTTTACTAGTCCTGCGATATCTACAAATTCAATTTTTGTTGGGATAATATTTTGGCTAGAACTTAAATTACCTAACTCTTGCAACCTTTGATCTGGGACTGAAACTATGCCTTTATTAGGTTCTATAGTACAAAAGGGAAAATTAGCCGCTTGGGCTTTTGCATTTTCTACAAGTGCATTAAATAAAGTTGATTTTCCAACATTTGGTAATCCAATAATACCGGCTTTTAACATTTGAAAAAAATTATGGAAAAAATTATTCAGAAAACATCTTCTAGTAATATAGTATTTACTTAACCAATCTTGGATAAGTTAATTATAATCGACTTGATTATTTATTTAGTTCCCAAATATTCTCAATTACTGTTTTTCAAAAGAAATGCTTGATTTAATAAAAAAAAATATAAATCTAAGAAGTGGAATTATATTACTTTCTTTAACTATATTTTTCGTTTTTATAACCAATTCCTTCAAAAAAAATAAGTCAAAAGATATTTCTGATTTTGTAGTTCAAGTTGAAAAAGGAATCCTCTCAGATTCAATTAATACAAGTGGTGAAGTAAAAGCAATCAGGACAAGCAATATTGGACCTCGGAAGCAAGGTGTAATAAAAGAAATCAAAGTAGATGAGGGCGATCTTGTAAAAAAAGATCAGGTTTTAGCTTCACTTGATGATGAAGACTTTATCTATAAAATTGAAGAACTTGAATTAAATGTAGAAAAACAAAAATCTGAATTTTTAAGAAGAGAATATTTATATCAAGAAGGTGCAGTAAGCAAAGAAGATTACGAAAGTTATAAAAATAACTACAACATTAGTAGCGTCAAACTTAATGATGCAAAAGCTGAAAAAAGTTTCTATCTAATTAAAGCTCCTTATGGAGGAAAGATAACTGCAAAATATGCGGAGATAGGATCTTATGTCACACCAAGTACAAACTTAAGTTCAGATCCTAAAACCAAAAACTTTATTTTTGAACTATCAGAGGGTCTTGAAATTGTTGCCAAAGTTCCTGAGAGTGACATTGGCAGAATAAAAATAGGTCAAGAAGCCTCAGTAAGAATTGAGTCTTATCCCTCAAAAAAATATAGTGCCATAGTTAAAAAAATAGCTACAAGAGCTGTTAAAGATAATAATGTAACCTCATTCGAAGTAACTTTAAATTTTAAAGATATTTTTGAAGAAATTAAAATTGGAATGACTGCAGATCTTGAATTTAGAGTCGAAGGTAATGAAGAAAAAATCCTAGTACCCACAGTTTCTATTGTCACAGAAAAAGGTGAAAAAGGAATTTTGAAAGTTGATAAAAACAATTCCCCCAAATTTGAAAAAATTGAAATTGGTATTAGTAGTGGAAATAAAACTTCAGTAATTGATGGATTAGAACCTGGAGAGCAAATCTTTATTGATATTCCACCTTGGGCTAAAAAGAGAAAATGAGTTTAAAATCTGAAAACTCTAAAAAACCAATTTTACTTTTAGTCGATGGTCATTCACTTGCTTTTAGAAGCTTCTATGCATTTAGCAAAGGGATTGATGGAGGTTTAACAACCAAAGAGGGATTCCCAACAAGTGTGACTTATGGATTTCTAAAAAGCCTTCTTGATAATTGCAAAAATATTAGTCCTGAGGGTGTTTGTATTACTTTTGATACCGAAAAACCTACTTTCAGACATGAATTAGATCCAAACTATAAGGCCAATAGAGATGTAGCACCAGATGTTTTTTTTCAGGATATTGAACAACTAGAAATCATTTTAGAAGAAAGCCTTAATTTACCAATTTTTAAATCTCCTGGTTACGAAGCAGATGATCTCCTAGGCACAATTGCAAATGATGCTTCTTCTAAAGGATGGTGCGTGAATATTCTCTCTGGGGATCGGGACTTATTTCAATTAGTAGATGATCAAAAAGATATTTATGTACTTTATATGGGTGGTGGTCCATATGCAAAAAGTGGTAATCCAACTCTTATTAATGAAAATGGAGTAAAAGAAAAATTAGGTGTTGCGCCAGAAAGAGTAGTTGATCTTAAAGCTCTAACTGGTGATAGTTCTGATAATATTCCAGGTATTAAAGGGGTAGGTCCAAAAACTGCAATTAATCTACTAAAAGAAAACGATACACTTGATGGGATTTATCATGCTTTGGAAAAGATTCAGCAGAACAATGATAAAAAATATAAAGGATTCATCAAAGGTTCGGTTATAGAAAAGCTCAGAAACGATAAGCATAATGCTTTTCTTTCTAGGGATTTAGCAAAAATAAATACTGAAGTGCCTTTGATATTAAGTGATGGTTATGAATTAAAAAATATAAATCAAGAACTTCTCTCAGAGTCACTGCAAAAACTTGAATTATCAACACTACTTCGGCAAATTGATATTTTCAATTCAACTTTTAGTAAAGGTGGTTTTGACAAAAATAACGTTGCTAAAGAGGAGGAGAAAGATCCAAAGGTCCCTAGTAAAAGTGAATTAGAAAATAGTGAAAATAAAATCCCTAAAATCAAAGTAACTGTTGTAAATGATTTTGAATTACTTGATAAATTAATTCAAAGATTAGAAAAGACCAATGAGATAGTTTCTTTAGATACAGAGACTAATAGTTTAAATCCAATCGATGCAGAACTTGTTGGAATAGGGTTATGTCTTGGTGAAGAAAATGATGATTTATTTTATATACCTCTTGGTCATCAAACAAAAAAAGAGACCTCCAATCAATTATCAATTGAAGATGTTTTCTCAAAACTAAGAAATTGGATAGAAGATCCAAACAAAGAAAAGGCTCTCCAAAATTCTAAATTTGATAGACAAATATTTTTTAATCATGGACTTGATCTTAAAGGCGTAACCTTTGACACCTTGTTAGCAGACTACCTTCTTAATAATCAGGAGAAGCATGGGTTAAGTGAAATTAGTTTTAGATTATTTGGATTTAAGCCCCCTTCATTTAAGGAAACAGTTGGGAAGAATAAAGACTTTTCTTTTGTTAGTATTGATGAAGCAAGTATTTACTGCGGTTATGATGTTTTTCTAACTTTTAAGATCGTCAAAATTTTTAAAGAAAGATTTTCAAAGGAAAAAGATGAATTAATCAACTTGTTCGAAGAAATCGAGCTGCCTTTAGAGCCAGTATTGTCCCAAATGGAAATGAATGGCATAACCATCGACATCCCTTATTTGGAAAAACTCTCAAAAGAACTAAAAAGTACCTTAGAAAATATTGAAAGTAAAGTTTATGAATTAGCAGAGGAGACTTTTAATCTATCTTCACCAAAACAACTTGGTGAGATCTTGTTTGAAAAATTAAATTTGGACAAAAAAAAATCACGGAAAACAAAAACAGGATGGAGTACAGATGCAGTAGTTCTTGAAAGATTAGTAGAAGAACATGAAATAATCCAACATTTAATAAAACACAGAACTCTTAGCAAATTACTTAGCACCTATATTGATGCTCTTCCAAATCTTATTAACGAAAAGACAAGAAGGGTGCATACAAACTTTAATCAAGCTGCCACAGCGACCGGGAGACTAAGTAGTAGCAATCCTAATCTTCAAAATATCCCTGTTAGGACTGAATTTAGTAGAAGAATCAGAAAAGCATTTTTGCCCGAAAAAAATTGGAAACTTTTATCAGCTGATTATTCTCAGATCGAATTAAGAATACTTGCTCACTTAGCGGATGAAGAAATATTAATTAATGCATTTCACAAAAATGACGACATTCATTCTTTGACTGCAAGATTAATTTTCGAGAAAGAAGAAATATCATCCGACGAAAGGAGAGTTGGGAAAACAATAAATTTTGGAGTTATATATGGTATGGGGATAAAAAAGTTTGCCCGTTCAACAGGAGTAAGTACTCCAGAGGCAAAAGAATTCCTAATAAAATACAAAGAAAGATATTCAAAAATTTTCAAATTTCTTGAACTCCAAGAAAGACTTGCCTTATCAAAAGGTTATGTAAAAACAATTTTTGGTCGAAAGAGAGAATTTAAGTTTGATAAAAATGGACTTGGAAGATTAATAGGGAAAGATCCTTACGAAATTGACTTGCAATCTGCGAGAAGGGCTGGCATGGAAGCACAATCATTAAGAGCCGCAGCTAATGCACCAATTCAAGGTTCAAGTGCTGACATTATTAAAATTGCAATGGTTCAACTAAATAAGAAATTCATAGAAATGAATGTTCCCGCCAAAATGCTTTTACAAGTACATGATGAATTATTGTTTGAAGTTGAACCAGATGCTTTGGAAATTACGACGAAATTAGTTAAGAAGACTATGGAAGATTGTGTAAAATTAAATGTGCCTCTTTTAGTTGATATTGGTATTGGAGACAATTGGATGGAGACAAAATAAACCTTATGGAATACTTAATTTAAGATGATCAAACTTTTTAATACTTTAAGCAAAAGAGTGGAGGCTTTTAAACCTATTGATGATGTAGTAAAAATTTATTGTTGTGGAGTAACTGTTTATGATTTATGTCATCTTGGTCATGCCAGAAGTTATATAGCTTGGGATGTATTGAGAAGATTTTTAATTTACAGTGATTTCAAAGTGAAGTATGTTCAAAATTTTACAGATATTGATGACAAGATCCTAAAAAGAGCGAAAGAAGAAAGCAGTTCAATGAAGGAATTATCTGAAAAGAATATTATTGAATTTCATAAAGATATGGATTCTTTAGGGATAATGCGTCCGGACAGTATGCCAAGAGCAACGAATCATATATGCAATATCTGCTCATTCATAACAATCCTTGAGGACAAAGGTTTTGCATACTCTAGAGATGGAGATGTTTATTATTCTGTTTTTAAAAATAAAAATTATGGAAAGCTAAGTAATCAAAATATACAAGAACAAAATATTAATCAGCAAGGAAGAATGGCTAATGAGGAAAATAGTAAAAAACTAAATCCGCAAGATTTTGCACTATGGAAAAAAGCCAAAGATGATGAACCGTTTTTTGATTCGCCATGGGGTAAAGGTAGGCCAGGATGGCATATTGAATGTTCGGCGATGGTTAAAGATGAATTAGGAGATACTATTGATATCCATTTAGGTGGTTCTGATTTGATTTTTCCACATCATGAAAATGAAATCGCCCAATCAGAAGCAGCAAATGGCAAAAAGCTAGCGAACTATTGGTTACACAATGGGATGGTCAATGTTAATGGACAAAAGATGAGTAAATCTCTTAAAAATTTTAAAACTATCAGAGAGCTAATTAAGTCAGGCATAAGCCCTATGACTTTGCGATATTTTGTTATGACTGTGAATTATAGAAAACCACTTGATTTTACTGAAGAAGCTTTAAGGAGTGCTTCAGAAGCTTGGAAAAATATTAATATAGCCCTTTCTTTCGTGGACCTTACAAAAGATGCTTTTAAATCTATTGATAAAAATGAATCTATCGAAGAAGAATATAAAGAGAAAATAAGTTTTGAATTATCTCAAAAAAAGCTTAAATTTTCTGAGGCTCTGGGAAATGACCTTAATACAGCAGGTGCTATTGCAATTATTTACGATTTAGCGAAACCATTAAAAAACTTTTTAAACCAATTTCAAAGAGTTGAAGGTTTTAAAATAGACCTAAATGAAAAATTCTTTCTACTAGAGAATTTTAAAACCCTTGAAAAGTTGACTGAGGTGCTTGGTCTTAAAAAAGAGGTTTTAGTAAAAGAAAGTAGAATAACAGAAGAAGAAATATCATCGCTCATTAATGAAAGATTGAAAGCAAAAAAGGAAAAGAATTATGCGAAGGCTGATGAAATCAGGAATTTATTAAAAGAAAAAGGTATTGAACTTATTGATCAATCAAAGGAAATAACAACATGGATAAGGGTCTAAATTTTAAGAAAAAAACCAATTTGAAATTTTTGTTTTTTAAATACGCCTTTAAATGGGAAGATATTAGAAATATCAGAGAAAATTGAAATACATTACTGTGCTCGGTTCTACTGGTTCAATAGGGACTCAAACCCTCGAAATAGCTAGTGAGCAGCCTGATAAGTTTAAAGCCGTAGCTCTTTCCGCAGGAAGAAATATTAATTTATTAACTGAACAAGTTAAAACACATAAACCAGAGGTAGTTGCAATTGAAGATGAAAATCTTATAGAAGATTTAAAAGATAATATTAATAACTTAGCTTTGGATAATGCCACCTTAGTTTTGGGTGGAAAGAAGGGGATTAACGCAGTTGCAGCATGGGACAAGGCAGATACTGTGGTAACTGGGATAGTAGGCTGTGCAGGCTTAATTCCAACAATGTCAGCAATTAATGCGGGGAAAAATATTGCACTTGCTAACAAAGAAACTTTAATTGCGGCAGGGCCAATTGTTATTCCTGCATTAAAGAAAAATAATAGTAGGCTTTTACCTGCTGATTCAGAACACTCTGCTATCTTTCAATGTTTACAAGGATTACCTAATTATGAAAATGCAGATTTTTCAACAGGAGAGATGCCTAAGGGTTTAAAAGCCATACATTTAACAGCTTCTGGTGGTGCTTTCAGAGATTGGGCCGTTGAGGATTTAAAGCATGTCACAGTGGAAGATGCGACTTCACATCCTAATTGGGATATGGGAAAAAAAATAACTGTAGATTCTGCAACTCTTATGAATAAAGGATTAGAAGTTATAGAAGCTCATTATTTATTTGGTACCTCTTACGAAAATATCGAAATAGTTATCCACCCTCAAAGTATTATTCATTCAATGATTGAGATGGAGGATTCTTCAGTGTTGGCTCAATTAGGTTGGCCAGATATGAAGCTACCTATTTTATATGCGATGAGTTGGCCTGAAAGATTTAAAACAAATTGGAAAAGATTAAACCTAAGTGAAATTGGAAAATTAACTTTTAAAGAGCCAGACGAGTTTAAATATCCATGTATGGGACTTGCCTATGCCGCAGGAAAATCTTCTGGAACTATGCCTGCAGTCTTAAATGCTGCTAATGAAATGGCTGTTGAACAATTCCTAAAAGAAAAAATTTCTTTTCAAGAAATTCCAATATTTATAAGTAAAGCTTGTGAATCACATATGGAGAATTTGAATTTGAGTCCAGAATTAGAAGATATTCTTGAAGTAGACAATTGGGCCAGACTTTTTGTTAAGCAAGAAATTAAAAAAGGGAAAAAATACGTAAGTATTGGATAAAAGTGAATATTAAAAAGCATCTTCTACTGTGCGCAACACCTACAAAACAGAAATGCTTTAAAGGTAATGAAGGCCAAAAAACATGGGAATGTCTGAAAAAGACTTTAAAAAATTTTGAGAATGATCCCTCTACAAAAAACGTTTATATATTAAGATCAAAAGCGGACTGTTTAAGGATATGTAAGAACGGCCCAATTCTTCTTGTTTGGCCTGATGGTATTTGGTACGAGAAAGTTTCTCCAGAAAAAATTTCAGAAATTTTTACCTCACATATTATTAACGGTAAGCCAATAGAAAAATGGATTTTTAAAAAAACACCATTTTTAAATAGTCCTAGATATTCATAAACCAGTTCTTTACGACTTCGTCTGACCAGCAGCCATTAATCGAGTGAAAACCATTATGACCTCCTTTTTCAGTTATAAAAATAGTAAATTTATCAATAGATTCTTTTCTTAAATTCAAAGTATCCTTATATGGAACCCAAGGATCATCCTTGGAATGAATAAAAAGTATTGGAGGTAATTTTTTTATTGAGTTTTGGATTCTAAATATTGGAGAAGCTTTAACATAATAATCTTCTAAAGAATTAAATCCCCAACTAGGAGCTGTAAATTTCTGATCAAATTCCCTTATACTTTTTAAACTTCTAATTTTTTTTCTTAATTTATCGTTATTAAGAATTTTGCCTTCATCATTAAATCCGTCCCATAACTGATTTTTTAAGCGGTGAAGTAACCATTTTTGGTAGATATAATTTCTAGATTTTTCAATACAGAGACTGCATGATGATAAATCTAAAGGGCTACTCACGCAGGCTAGGCCATCTAAAAGTTTTTCTCCTTTGTTTTCATCGTAATCTAAGCAGGCATTTAAAAGAATTGTTCCGCCTAAAGATAATCCAACTCCGTAAATTGGAAAATTATTATTCCACTTAATAAGATGTTTGAATTCTAAATTAATTAATTTTTTAAAATAATTAATTGCTGAAATAACATCACTGGAACATCTCGCACAATAATTTCCTTTAGCTAAATATCTCGCAGATCCAGATCCTCTTAGATTTAATTTAAGAACTCCAAAACCATTATTTGCTAATTTCCTGGAGATTCTTCTTAAACCAAACCGTTTAGTTGATCCCCCTAACCCATGCGTAACGATAACAAAACCCCTTATAGAGCTTAAGTTCTCAGGTAATTCTAAAAATCCCAGAAGATAATCACATTCAAATTTTTCAGAAAGAATTTTATTAATCGGAAAGAATATTTTTTTATTTTTTTTTGATTTACCAAAATCAATTACAAAAGTATCTCTCAAAGTTTGTAAGTCGCCACCAATCCAAGGGAAGACTTCTCGAAATGGCTTGTTTTTTAAGTAATCTGAAAAACTTAAATATATACTATTATTTCTCCCCAACTCCAAGATCCTTTAATTCTCCAATCAGATCATTCAATACCTTTTTTGCATCACCAAATACCATAGAGGTATTTGGTAGATCAAATAAATCATTTTTTATTCCTGAATAACCAGCACTCATACCTCGTTTAATAACAAATACCGTTCTTGCTTCCTGCACATCAAGAACAGGCATGCCATATAAAGGAGAAGAGCTGTCATTTTTAGCTTGAGGATTAACCACATCATTTGCTCCTAAAACTAAAACAACATCCGTTGCTGGAAAATCAGGATTTACTACGTCCATCTCTTTAAGTTGTTCGTAAGGAACATCTGCTTCTGCTAAAAGTACATTCATATGTCCAGGCATCCTCCCCGCTACAGGATGTATTGCATAAACAACTTCAATACCATTTTGTTCTAGTTTTTTTGTCACTTCCCGTAAAGTATGTTGAGCCTGAGCTACCGCGAGACCATAACCAGGGACGATTATTACCTTGTTTGCTGCTTCTAAAGTCAATGCACATTCTTCAACACTGCAAGAAGTTATATTTGTATATTCTCCTGATCCAGAAGAGGCCTTATTTTGCGCAGACAAAGATCCTCCAAAAAGAACTGAGACCAAAGATCTATTCATACCCTTACACATTACTTGAGTAAGTATTAGACCTGCTGCTCCAACCATTGCACCTGCTACTATCAAAAGCTGACTGTCTACAACAAAACCTGCAGCTGCTGCTGCAATCCCTGAATAGCTATTTAATAAAGATATAACAACTGGCATATCAGCTCCACCTATTGGCAAAGTAACTCCTATACCTAATAAAGAAGAAACTATAACTAAAAGCCAAATAGAACTTGAATTACCGTTTATTAAATCAAAAAAGGCTATCAAGGAAGCAACTCCAAAAACAATATTTACAAAATGCCTAACTTTGCTCTGAGTCCATCCCGGAGTTGACAGCCAACCCTGTAACTTTGCCATTGCAACAATCGAACCAGTGAAAGTTATGGCACCTACAAATATAGAAACAGATATAGAAACCTCGTTAATCAGTGACTTAAAAAAATCAAGATTTTCTAAACTATTAGAAATTGGGAAAATAGCTACTCCTAAAGCTACTAAAAGTGATGACATTCCTCCGCAACCATTGAACAATGCAACTGTCTCAGGCATGGAGGTCATTGGTACTTTTTTTGCAAGTATTGCTCCGAACAAACTTCCAACGATTGATCCAATTATTATCCAAATCCAAGACTGAATAGGAATTCCAGATGTACCCAAATAATAAGAAAGTAATCCTACTACCGATAGCGACATTGCAAAAGCAGCTAATCTATTGGCATCCCTTGCTGATTTTACTTTTGACAATCCTTTTATTCCCAAAGCCAGTAAAAGTACAGCTAGAAGGTCAATAACGAATTTAATAATTACTGGTAGATTCATTTTAAAATTATTTCTTATTTGATGGTTTACGACTAAACATCGCGAGCATTCGATCAGTTACAAAGAAACCTCCTACAACGTTGAAAAGAGCAAATCCCAGTGAAACTGAACCAATAATTAAAAGTGGCAGATTTTCTCCTGCTTTTACAATTAAAGTCAATGCTGCCAGCATTGTTATTCCTGAAATTGCATTTGCTCCACTCATCAGAGGTGTGTGAAGAGTAGGAGGAACTTTTCCAATTAACTCGAGGCCCAATAAACTCCCAAGTAAAAGAACCCAAAGAAGACTTATAAAAGACATAATCTTAAAACCTCAATTTTCAAAAACTTTATTTTGAAGAACAACTCCTTCATCGCTTAATAAACATCCAGAAATGAGTTCATCCTCCTTATCTAATTTAATTACACCATCTTTTATAAATGGTGTAATCAAAGATGTTAAGTTCTTAGCATAAAGTGAACTTGCATCATAAGGAACTGATGAGGGTAATTCGCCCGCTCCTATAAGTTTTACCCCATCTTTGATAATAGTTTCATTAGATTTTGTTCCTTCACAATTACCTCCCTGAGAAACTGCCAAATCAATCACTACTGCACCAGGCCTCATTTTTTCAATCATGGGAGAATCTATTAAAACAGGAGCCTTTTTACCTAGAACTTGCGCAGTACATATAGCAACATCAGCTTCAGATAAATATTTAGTTAAAGTAGCCTTCTGTTTTGAAAGGAATTCGGCTGTGACAGCTTTTGCATAACCTCCAGCCTCTCCTGGTTTTTCATCAACTTCAGGAAGTTCTATAAATCTTGCGCCTAGGGACTCTACTTGTTCTTTAACAGCAGGTCTAATATCAGATACAAATACTATTGCACCAAGTCTTTTTGCTGTGGCAACTGCCTGCAATCCTGCAACTCCTCCACCAAGAACAACGACTTTAGCAGGTTGGACTGTGCCTGCTGCAGTCATAAGCATTGGGAAATATCTATCTAACTCACTTGCTGCTAAAAGAACTGCTTTATATCCAGCGATATTGGCCTGTGAAGAAAGAACATCTGATGATTGAGCTCTACTAATCCTCGGAAGCAACTCTAGTGATAAAGCTGAAATCTTTTTACTATTAATAATCCTTAGAAGCTCTTTATTACCGTATGGATTAAGAAGACCAAGAAGAATAGCTCCTTTCTTTAATTTAGTTAAATTTTCCTCTGATGGGGTTTGAACACAAAATATTAAGTCAGCTTCAGCCCAAATTTTTTGGTCTAAGTTATTTATTATTGTTCCGCCCGATTTTTCATATGATAAGTCACTAAATCCTGATAATTTTCCTGCTGAACTTTCAATATAAACATCACAACCAAGGCTTTTTAATTTCTTTACCGCTTCTGGTGTAGCTGAAACTCTCCTTTCACCAGAGCTTGTTTCGGAAGGAATAAGTATCTTTGTCAATTTATTTATTTTTTTAACATACTAAATATAAATTGAAGAAAGTCAAAAGTCTTGGATTTTTGTTAAAAATATATTTTCTTTTCTATAAAAAATAGCTATGTAGAATATATAGGTACTAAACAATCCAATGAGTATAAAAGCAATCGAATGTCCTGATGGAGTATGTCACAGTCATCATGGTGGTCATGCTGTTCCAAGACAAGCTATGCAGAAAAATCTAGAAAAGCATGGTAAAGACTGGTGCGAGAAATTAGCAGAGAGAATTTATGAAATGTCAGTTGATACTTATTCACAGACAGTCATGCCCAGTCTCCACTCGGCAGGTTGGCAAAGAAGACATTTAGATTGGGAATTTAAGCTTGCAGAAAATGATTCTGAACCTGATGAAGCTCTTGTTGAAGGAATTATTAATGCCACCGAAAGCTTTTTAAGGAGTAGTGAGGTGCATCGATTATTTATTCAGGAATTAGTCCAAGGCACATTTGAGGAAGCAAATGACAAAAAAATAATTTCTAAAGCAATAAAATCTATCATTGAAGAAGAAATTGTTAGTTCATTAAGAGAAAAGAAAGAAACTCTTTTAAAGAAAATATCTGCAAAATTAATATCAGAAGAAAAAGTTAGCGAGGAACTTGCAATAAATTCCGCTAAAGAGGGTTTTGAGGAAGTGGAAAGGCTACTTGCTAATCATAGCGAGGCAGTTTAACTTTATTTCTTTATATTTTCTTTATATTTCCCTCAAAAATTGGCTCAAATATAAATTAAAGATTAAATTATTGTTTGGAAGTACAAAGTTGTAACTTATTAGACAATGCGTATACCTTTTTTTGTGTTTATCTATATACAACTTAAAACTTTCAATGGACAATTTCATTAGAAAAAGGATCGACATAGCGACCTGTTGGGCTACAAACAGAATTTCTGCAATGGACACTTTAGAAAGGTATGAAGACAGTTATGCAATAGCAGAAGAATTTAGAGAGTGGATATTACATATTGGAGAAAAGAACGAAAATTTAAAAGATTCTGTTTTAAACCTCCCAAAGGAATTAAAAGAGTTATTAGACCAAAAAGTCAACGATTGAGTAATAAATCTATCTAGTGAAATCCGCCCTACATTATTTGGGTTGGTTTATTATTATAAAAAGTGAAATTAGCAAATAAATGGAAAATAAAGAGAAGATTTCAAATGTAGAGAATGTTGTAATTATAGGCTCGGGACCTGCAGGTTACACTGCTGCAATATATGCCGCACGAGCAAATCTTCAACCATTACTTGTAACAGGATTTAATTCTGGTGGAATTCCTGGTGGGCAATTAATGACTACAACATTTGTTGAAAATTATCCAGGTTTCCCAGATGGAGTACTTGGTCCTGAATTGATGGATCTAATGAAGGCTCAAGCAGAAAGATGGGGCACTAATTTATACGAAAGTGATGTGGTCTCAATTAATACCGATTCACGTCCCTTTGAATTAAAAACTTTAGAAGGAACTATAAAATCTAACTCAATTATTATTGCAACTGGAGCAAGTGCAAATAGATTAGGCGTGATAAATGAAGATAAATTCTGGAGTAGAGGAATAAGTGCTTGTGCAATATGTGATGGAGCCACCCCACAATTTAGAGATGCAGAATTAGCCGTTATTGGAGGGGGCGACTCTGCATGTGAAGAAGCAGCATATCTCACAAAGTACGGAAGCAAAGTGCATTTGATTGTTCGATCAGAAAAATTAAGGGCTAGCGCAGCAATGGTTGATAGAGTAAAAGCTAATCCAAAGATAGAAATTCATTGGAATACAAAAGTTGATAAAGCGGATGGTTCTGACTGGCTTGAGAGAATAGAAACTATTCACTCTCAAGAAGGTAAAGGGGAAATCAATATAAAAGGTCTTTTTTACGCGATAGGGCACACGCCTAATACGAAGTTCTTAGGCAACAAAATTGATTTAGATAATAAAGGCTATATTGCCTGCAAATCAGGAAGGCCAGAAACATCTATTGAAGGCATCTTCGCAGCAGGTGATGTTGTAGATTCTGAGTGGAGACAAGGAGTTACCGCTGCAGGAACTGGATGCATGGCAGCATTAGCTACTGAAAGATGGTTAGCCGAGAAAAACTTAGCAAAAATTATAGTCAGAGAAACTCCCGAACCAGAAAAAAAACTTAATTCATCAGATTTTAATGAAGAAGAAGTTAATGAAGATACTTTCGATTCAAATTCTGAATGGCAAAAAGGCAGTTATGCATTGAGGAAACTTTATCACGAGAGTAAAAAACCTATCTTAGTAATTTTTAGCTCCCCAAGCTGCGGCCCATGTCATGTTTTGAAACCTCAGTTAAAAAGAGTAATTAAAGAACTTGATGGTGCAGTTCTTGGCGTTGAAATAGATATTGATAAAGATCAAGATATTGCAAAACAAGCTGGTATTAACGGCACACCAACAGTTCAACTTTTTAAAGAAAAATTATTAAAAAAGCAATGGCAAGGTGTTAAACAAAGAAGTGAGTTTAAAGAAGCGATAGAAAATATTATCTAAAGTAACTTTTTATTTATTATTTCTCTTAGGGTTATTTTTATTAGTAGTAGGTCTAGCACCACCTGCATTTCTTTCTCTATAAGTTATCCTCCCTCTAGAAAGATCATAAGGACTTATCTCAACTAAAACTTTATCTCCAGCTAATAATTTAATTCTAAATTTAGTCAATTTACCTGCAGCTCTACATAAACATTGATGTCCTTCAGGCTGTTCTAAGGTAACCAAATAAAATCCATTGCCCTGCTCTTTTTCTATTACACCTGAAGTTTCAATCATTAAATAATCTTTTTTCTAATTTCATATTATCAGAAAAAGATTGGCCAAAATTGATTTAAGAAAAATTACATCAGTAAAAATACTAAATGCAATTCAAATTAAAAATTTAATTTCATTTATTATTTGAAGTTGACCATAGTAAAAATTTGCTTTCGCAATTTTTTCAGAATCTTCTAATTGATCAAAAAAAACAAAACCAAGGCTTTCCCATAATGAAGATCCGCAAACATTATTCAATTCATTTTTTGCTTCTTTTGCAAAATTATCTAGTTTTCGTTCAAGATTTTTAGATTTAGAAACTGACATAAACAAAGATTTTCATGTAGTACAAATATACTACTTAAGTCGAGAATTGCAATATTAAAAAGGTAATCTCTTTTTTTCTTCAATATTTAGATCTGCTTCCATTTCCCTTAATCTTTTAAGAATTTGTTGGTAGTACTCCTTTATATAACTCTCTAGCGAGGTCATATCTTCTTTTTTAAGTTCCAATATTTCGTAAGTTTTGCCCATGTCAGCATCTAATGATTCACCACTACTAGTTACTTCAGCAAAAGCCAATCTTTCAGCAACATTTAAAGAATCCTGAAAAAAGGAAACTACTTTTTGAGTGACGCTAATAAGGAAGGGGGAAACTCTAAAAATTTTCGCCTTTTTTTCACTAAATTTTTCACATAAAGATATAACTTCGTTTGAATCCCATGCTTTGGGACCTACTAATGGCAATGATGTTCTGTGAGTTTTTGGATTATTTACTGCTGCTACCACAACTTTCGCCATATCTTGAGTATTCATATAAGCAATTTTAGTTGGAGTCCCACTCATCCATACTGCTTGACTATCCAAGATTGGGATAGCAAATTGACCAATAACCCCTTGCATAAAAGCTGCACATTTGAAAATTGTATAGTCTAAACCTGATTTTTCAAGAAGTTTTTCAGTGCAAAATTTAACATCCATTAGAGGAACATTTCTAAACTTTTCTGTTAAAAGAATTGAAAGGAATATTACCCTTTTTACATTTAAAGATTCACAAGCATTAAATAAGTTAAGTTTTCCATCCCAATCTATTTCATAAATACTTTTTGGATCATCTGGCCTGCTAGTTGCCGCATCAATCACTACTTCAATATCTTGCAATGCATATTCAATATCAGGAGAATTTAATAAATTACCTTTTGTTAGTTCACAACCCCACTCTTGTAGAAAGGAAGCTTTTCTTGGATTTCTTACAAAGCATCTAACTTCATGTCCATCTTCTATAGCTTGCTTTGCTATTTGTCTGCCAAGTGTCCCTGTTGCTCCTACTAAAAGAATCTTCATATTTAAGATTTACTTAATCTGTAGACCATAACTCAAATTGTGATGTATTCGTGAGAATCAATCTCCCTGAAACTTTAATAACAAAGCACCACCAACCAATCCAATTGGTATCAGTATCCAAAAAACTGCTGCAATACTAAAAATTTCTTTTGCCATAGTAAAATTTAATGATTACTATAATTTACATTCAATATACATTTATTTGTTAAAAAAGTAGATAATGCAAATATCTTGAAAATTTTTAAATAAATGAATAATAATTTTGCAGAAAATATAAACTTTCCTAATTACTGGAATTGGAATGGTTTTAAAATTTGTTGGAGTGTTACAGGCGAAGATAATGAAATTCCAATTATTTTTCTCCACGGATTTGGCGCCAATCGAAAACATTGGAGAAACAATTTAGATTATTTTGCGAAAAGGAATTGTGCCTCTTATTCTCTAGATTTAGTTGGTTTTGGAGATTCAGATCAACCGGGGATAAGACAAATTGGAAGATTAAATAATGAGATTTGGTGTAATCAAGTGAGAGACTTTATTTCACAGGTGATAAGACCAAAGAATTCGGGAAAGGTCATTCTTATTGGAAATTCCTTAGGTTCACTAGTTGCTTTAACATGCGCTGTTTCATTAGAGGACCAAATTGCAACAGTTATTGCATCGCCTCTGCCAGATCAAATTCAAGAAAATAAAAAGTCAATAACAAAAAAATCATTATTTAGAAAATTTAAAGATATGTTTATAAAAATATTTTTTATTTTTTTCCCTTTAGAGATTATTTTATTTTTCATAACCAGATTAGGGGTTATAAGACTTGGTCTAAATTCTGCATACTTTAAAAAAGATAATATTGATCGCGAACTAATAGATTTAGTAACAAAACCAGTTTTAAGGAGAACTTCAGCTAGATCATTAAGAGCAATGTGTATTGGAATGTCTTCAAGAGATGAAAATTTACAAGCTTCTTACCTTTTGAGAAAACTTAGCGCCTCAAAAAAAGTTCCTTTTTTATTGATTTGGGGAGAAAAAGATAATTTCATACCTTTGTTTGTTGGTAAAAAGATTGCAAATTTCCATAGATGGGTAAAATTAAAAATAGTATCCAATTCAGGGCATTGTATCCATGATGAAGACCCTTCAGTATTCAATAGAATTTCTTATGAATGGATTAAAGATTTAAAAACCTTTTAAAATATGAAACATACATTATCAGTTCTTGTAGAAGACGAATCTGGAGCTTTGAGTAGGATCTCAGGTCTCTTTGCTAGAAGGGGATTCAACATAGATAGCCTTGCAGTAGGACCTGCAGAATCTAAAGGGATTTCAAGGTTAACAATGGTAGTAGAAGGTGATGATGAAACTCTTCAACAAATGACTAAGCAACTTAATAAGTTATTTAATGTTCTGGGAGTTGTAGATTTTACTAATCTCGCAGCTGTTGAGAGGGAATTGATGTTACTAAAAGTTTCATCGAAAGAAGATACCAGGAGTAATATCCTTGATATAGTACAAATTTTCCGTGCAAAAGTTGTTGATGTATCAGATATGGCCTTAACTCTTGAGGTAGTTGGTGATCCTGGGAAGTTAGTTGCTTTAGAGAAATTACTCGAGCCATATGGCATCCTTGAAATAGCGAGGACTGGTAAGGTAGCTCTTAAACGCTCTTCAGGAGTTAATACAGAAATGTTAAAAATAAACAAATATTCTCTAGAAATTTAATTAGTTATCTGGACTGACTTTATGTAGTCTTCTTTATTGATTTTTTTGAGTACATCTAATCCTTTAATAATCTTTCCAAAAATAGAATATCTTCCATCTAATTCTGGGATATTACTTGTTACAAAAAAGAATTCAGTAGATGAAGACATATTCTTACCGCTCTTAACCATAGCGATTGAACCACTCTCAAAAGTATTAACTAAATTTTCAGTTTCATCAGGATTTTTTATCTGATAGTTATATCTTGGTTTAATTTCTTCTTTGAATTTTATTTCTAGAGGTATTGATGGACTTATCTTATTTAGGTTTTGTTTTCGTTCAATATAAATTTTATTTTCTGGATTAACACCACCATGTATAAATTTTACTTGGGGGTAATTTATTATTTTATAAAATTTTTGATTTACGTAAATATTATTGTCTATGTTTTCCAGAAAGTTTGATACTGTTACTGGGTTATGTTTACCAAATAATTTGACCTCAAAATTACCTTTTGAAGTTTTGAAATTGACTACTTTATTAATCTGAATACAACTAAATTCAAGTCTTTTGCAGTAATAATTTGAATCAAACTGTTTTTTATAATTACAAGATTGCACCAAAAACAAAATCTGTACAAAAGATAATGTTCTTAAAAAATATTTTTTTTTTATTTTAAGCCCTCCAAATTAACATCCAAAAATTTAGCCAGACGAGCTCCTTCTTCTTCAACTTGAAGAAGTGGTTTAAGTTCACCTGCTCCACTTAGAGGGAGAGGTTTTTTTCTACCTTTTAGTACTAAAGCGATTCTTCGTCTGGGATTAAATCCCTCACTTATATCCAACTTAACCGATTTAATTTCATCGAAATTTAATTTAACTTTAATAACTTTGAATAATCCTTTTCTTTTTATTTCAACAGATTTTGATGATTTATCAAAATAATTACTTCCTGAACCAAAGTTTATATAAACTAAATACCACAAGTAAAAATTCAATAAATTGGCTATTACTCCATATGCTCCCATTATTATTCCTTGAGGGATAAACAATAAAGTTGAAGGATTTCCTAAAGGTAATAAATCCCTTCCTGTGTAGCTGGATATAGAGGCCAAAAGAAAACCAATACCCCCTATCGTTAGCATTCCTCCAATAATATAATTTGAAATCTTTCTTGATCCACCAATTTTTTGTTCGATTTTATCGAAAGACGTGAGGTCTGAGTTCATTTTTATCTTTTTTTAGAGCCTAATTCAAATAATTTAACAAACTAAGGGAGTATTCTTACCTAATTTTTAATAAAAAAGTCAGGAAAGCTTTACAAGGCATTTCAGATATACAAATATTTCCCCACATTACTCTCAATCTTTGTTACAGTCACTGCGTATCCCGAAGCTAAAAACGATTTCTCATGACGATCGCAGTTGGTAGCGCCCCACAAAGAGGATGGTTTGATGTCCTCGATGATTGGTTGAAGCGCGACCGCTTTGTATTTATTGGTTGGTCTGGACTACTTCTACTTCCTTGTGCATACCTTGCTATAGGTGGTTGGTTTGTCGGAACAACATTTGTTACCTCTTGGTACACACACGGAGTTGCAAGCTCATACCTTGAAGGTTGTAACTTTTTAACAGCAGCTGTAAGTACCCCTGGTGATGCCATGGGACACAGTCTTCTATTTTTATGGGGTCCTGAAGCCCAAGGTAGTTTCGTAAGATGGCTACAACTTGGTGGTCTTTGGAACTTCGTTGCATTACATGGAGTATTTGGCCTAATTGGTTTTATGCTTCGTCAGTTTGAAATTGCTGGCCTTGTAGGAATTAGACCATACAACGCACTAGCTTTTTCAGCAGTGATTGCAGTATTCACAAGTATTTTCCTTATTTACCCTTTAGGACAGCATAGTTGGTTCTTCGCACCTTCATTTGGTGTTGCAGCAATCTTCCGTTACATCCTGTTCATTCAAGGTTTTCACAATATCACTTTAAATCCATTCCATATGATGGGAGTTGCTGGAATTCTTGGTGGTGCTCTACTTTGCGCTATTCATGGAGCTACAGTACAAAATACTTTGTATGAAGATACAAGTATCTATACAGATGGTAAGGTTCAAAGTTCAACATTTAGAGCTTTTGATCCAACTCAAGAAGAAGAAACTTATTCAATGATTACAGCGAATAGATTCTGGAGTCAAATCTTCGGTATTGCTTTTTCAAACAAGCGTTTCTTACATTTCTTGATGTTATTTGTACCTGTTATGGGTATGTGGACATCTTCAATCGGTATTGTCGGACTAGCACTAAACTTAAGAGCTTATGATTTCGTAAGTCAAGAAATCCGTGCAGCAGAAGATCCAGAATTTGAAACTTTCTATACAAAAAATATACTTTTGAACGAAGGTATGCGAGCATGGATGTCTTCTGTGGATCAACCACACGAAAACTTTGTATTCCCTGAGGAGGTTCTTCCACGTGGAAACGCCCTTTAATAATTTATTAAGAGCTCCAAACCAAAGTATTGAGGAAACTGGTTACGCCTGGTATGTAGGCAATGCTAGATTAATCAATTTATCTGGACGTTTATTAGGAGCTCACATTGCTCACTCTGGACTAATAGTCTTTTGGGCGGGAGCAATGATGCTCTTTGAGGTTAATCACTTTACTTTTGATAAACCAATGTGGGAGCAAGGTTTAATCTGTATGCCACACGTCGCAATGTTTGGTTATGGAATAGGCCCTGGTGGTGAAGTTACTGATATCATGCCTTTCTTCCAGGCAGGCGTGGTTCATTTGATAGCTTCTGCTGTTCTTGGTTTTGGTGGTATTTACCATTCATTAGCAGGTCCAGAAAAACTAGAAGAAGATTTTCCATTTTTCTCTACTGATTGGAGAGATAAAAATCAAATGACAAACATCCTTGGATATCATTTGATTGTTTTAGGTGTAGGTGCACTAGCATGGTCAGTTAACTGGTGTTTTATTGGCGGTGCATATGACACATGGGCACCTGGAGGTGGTGAAGTCAGACTTGTTAATCCAACTTTAGATCCAAGAGTTATTCTTGGTTATTTATTTAGATCTCCATGGGGAGGAGCTGGTTCAATAATCGGTGTTAACTCTATTGAAGATATTGTTGGTGGTCATGTTTATGTGGGTATTACTGCAATCATTGGAGGAATATTCCATATCTTTACCAAACCTTTTGGATGGGCAAGAAGAGCTTTCATTTGGAACGGTGAAGGTTTATTAAGTTACGCTCTTGGTGGAATTTGTGTAGCAAGTTTTATTGCTTCAACATTCATCTGGTTTAACAATACTGCTTACCCTTCCGAATTTTATGGCCCAACAAATGCTGAAGCCTCACAGGCCCAAAGCTTTACTTTCCTTGTGAGAGATCAAAGAATTGGAGCTAACGTAGGTTCAACAATGGGACCAACAGGTTTAGGTAAGTACCTCATGAGATCTCCTACTGGTGAAATTATATTTGGTGGTGAAACAATGAGATTTTGGGATTTCAGAGGTCCATGGTTAGAGCCTTTAAGAGGACCTAACGGATTAAGCCTTGAGAAAATCCAAAATGATATTCAGCCTTGGCAAGTAAGAAGAGCTGCTGAATATATGACTCATGCTCCTAACGCTTCTATTAACTCTGTTGGTGGAATCATTACTGAGCCTAATGCTGTTAACTTTGTTAACTTAAGACAATGGTTAGCTGCAGCTCAATTCTTCCTAGGATGGTTTACATTTATCGGCCACCTATGGCATGCTGGACGTGCCAGAGCGGCCGCTGCTGGTTTCGAAAAAGGAATCGACAGAAAAAGTGAACCAGCTCTAGAAATGCCTGATTTAGATTAATTTCTATCTCATCTAAAAAAATCCCTATCCTTGGATAGGGTTTTTTTTTCTCAATTTTATTATCTATATAAATTTTCTCTGAGCCATGGCAAACTTAAACCCATTACATTACTGAAACAACCCTCTATTTTTTCTATATATTTACCTCCTATTCCTTCCAAGGCAAATCCTCCTGCGCAATATAAAGGTTCATTCGTATCTACATAACTCTTGATTTCCCAATCTTCCAAATTAGAAAAATAAACTCTTGAACTTACTGTTTTTTTTATTATTTCAGTGATTTTAAAAATTTTGGAAGTTGAATCAAAATTCCCAATTATTAGAGTATGACCAGTATGTAAAAATCCAAATTCTCCAGACATTTTTTTCCATCTAATAAATGCCTCCTCTTTATTAGATGGTTTTCCATAAGCTTCTCCTTTAAATTCAAAAATTGAATCGCACCCAAGTATTTCCAAAGGACCATAATTAAATTCTTCGGGCAATGATATTTTTTGAATATTTTCAGATAAACTATTAGCCTTTTGAAAAGATAATTCCAAAGCTAATTTGTATATATTTTTTTCTTTTATTAAAGACTCATCAAAATTACTTGAAATTTGGAGAAACTTAATTTGACAATTTTCTAGTAATTTCTTTCTAGATTGAGAAGCAGAGGCTAGAATTAACACAAATTTTTTTACCAAATTATAATTCAATTTAATAATTAAATAATTTTAAAATTAATATAAATTACTAATGGAGTTAGAAGCAAAATTACATAAAATAAAGAAACCAATAATGGTCCTAGGCACTTCTAGTGCAGCAGGGAAATCGTTAACAGTTACTGCTATTTGCAGGATTCTTAAAAATTTAGGTGAAGAACCAATACCTTTTAAAGGACAAAATATGAGTAACAACGCTTGGGTTGATTGGGAAGGTGGAGAGATGGCATATTCACAAGCACTTCAAGCTTTTGCTTGTGGTATTAATCCCTCTGCAGAGATGAATCCCATTTTATTAAAACCACAAGGAAACTCAGTAAGCGAGGTTATTCACCTTGGCAAAAGCATAGGGACCACAACCGCACAAAATTACTATAAAGATTGGTTTATTCCAGGCTGGGAAGTAATTAAAAAAAGTTTAAATTCTATTTACGAACGGAATCCGAATTGCCGCTTAATTATCGAAGGGGCTGGCAGTCCAGTAGAAATGAATTTAATTCATAGGGATCTCACTAATTTAAGAGTTGCTAAGTATTTAAATGCAAATTGCATTTTGGTTACTGATATTGAAAGAGGGGGTGTATTTGCACAAATAATTGGAACCCTTGAATTAATGAAACCAGAAGAAAAAAAACTTATTAAAGGAATAATTGTAAATAGATTCAGAGGAGACCTTTCATTATTTAAAGAAGGGAAAAAGTGGATAGAAAGTAAAACTAAAATTCCTGTCATTGGAATTATTCCATGGCTAAATGATACATTTCCTCCAGAAGATTCACTAGATTTATTAGAAAAAAAATCTCGTTACACAAATCCTGAGATAAAAGTAGGAATTATAAAATTACCATCTATAAGTAACTTTTCAGATTTTGATCCGCTAGAAAATGAAGAATCTATATTTATTGAATGGGTGAGTGAAGCCCAAAACTTAAATAAGTTTGATTTTATTATCCTTCCTGGAAGTAAACAAACAATTAAAGATCAAATTTTTCTTGATGAATGTGGATTATCTCAAAATATAAAAGAATATTCAAAAAAAAAGGGGAATATTATTGGCATATGTGGAGGTTTACAAATGTTAGGGACATCACTTGAAGATCCTTTTTTTAAAGAGGGATCTAAAATTTACTCAGAACAAATAATTAGAGGTATTGGATTATTGCCAATAAAAACTAATTTCTTTGAAAACAAATTAACAAGACAAATCAGCTCTGAATCTTTATGGCCATGCCAATCAAAAATAAATGGATTTGAAATTCATAATGGCCATACCGAATTGGATAACACTCAAAATACATTAAAGATTAAACCTATCTTTAAGGACTTCAATCTAGGATGGTATAAAGAAAATCAAGAAGGTGGAACTATTGCAGGCACATATATTCACGGGATCTTTGAAAACGACATATGGAGAGATCAATATATAAATTTGATAAGGAAAAGTAAAAATTTACCAATATCAAATATAAAATCAATATCTTATAAATTAAAAAGAGAATCAATAATTAATAATCTTGCCAACGAATTCGATAAGCATTTAAACATCACATCACTTCTAAATTGAAAGAAAAAAGAATTAAAATTAGGTGGTCAAATAATTTTGAGACATATGCTTCGGTTGGAGATGATTGGTTCTTTGCTGCAGAAAAAGCAGGTTTAGAAATCCCAACTGGCTGTTTGACAGGAAGTTGTGGCGCCTGTGAAATAGATGTTAATGGTGAAACAGTGAGGGCTTGTATGAGTAATATCAAAGGCAATAAACAATGTATATTAAACGTTTCTTTAACTACAGACCCCTTTTGGGAAATTTAACTGTTTTCTTTTTAAATAGAAAAAAAATATTTTTTACCAATATTCCGAATTGAATCTTACCCTCAAAACTTCATATGAATTAGATATGAATTAGATATTAATTTGCATAATCCGAAATTACTAAAAGTAATAACAAAATTTGAAGATTACTATAAATTCTCAAATATGGCATATAATTTTGTTTTGGCACTTGAGGACTTTCTCAATAGATAAATCGTAAATTGAAAATATCTCTACACGTCGATTACTTAAATGGGAACAAAGGGAGTTGATAACAAGTCATTTGCTTTCTATTTAGTAGGTGACACATTATCTGTTATTTCTACACATAATTTTTGATACTTTGAGTCTCAATTTTCCACTTTCATGAATATAAATAAATGTTTTTAATTTTTCTAAAATGAAGGAGGAATCACCAAATCGAACAATAAATTAAAGTAATAATAGATTTTATCAGCAGAGGAAGTGTAATTCATAGTTAATAGTTTTGAAATGTAGTAGTTACTGAGAGGGTGTAAGTCGATTTACCTCTGTCAGACACTGCCAGACACCAAAAATAATCCGGAGAGGGTGGGATTCACTTTCAATATACATAGGCCGATACTGGACTATTTAGGACTTATTTTTGAGTGTTTAAGGGAATATCCACCAACACATCCACCAACACCAAAAACTTGCCTATATTGGACGATATTGGATCTTCTTTATTTGCATTAAATTACAATTATTTTTTGATATTTTTTTTTACTAATAGAATTGTTAAAAATATTTTATAAAGATGAAAAAACTTTATTCATTTATAGTTTCATTATTGGTAATACCATTTTCTGCAAACATAGGATTAGGTTCTTTATATTTTTATAGTGAAATTGCACTTTTCACTAAAGAAGCGAAAGCAACAAACTGGAATGCTTTTAATCTTAATTTTAAAAAAGGTAATAAATATCTTAATAGTGGAGAATATCAAAAGGCACTTGATGCTTACAACAAAGTAATTAAAATTTATGCACTTGATGGACCTAGTTTCTATAACAGAGGGACAGCATATTTAGGATTAGGGAAATACGATGAAGCAATTAAAGATTTTTTAAAGTCAATCAAATACGATAATGAGAAAGGAAACCAATTTGCATACAATAATATTTCAGTTGCATATGACAATCTTGGCGATTACAAAAATGCTCTTAAATATATTAATTTAGCAATAGATGCATACCCTAAAAGTGGACTTTATTTTCAAAATCGTGGTTACTATAATTTAGAGTTAGAAAATTATAAAGAAGCAGAAAAAGATTATAAAAAAGCAAAAGAAGTTTATTTAAAAAATAAAAGCACAAGAATGTATGCAGATTGTCCAAAAGTTAAAAACCTTGAGCATTGCAAATTGGATTCTTGGTTCTATAACGGTTTAGGTGTCGCGAAAGAAAACCTAGGAGATTTTAGAGGAGCATTGGTTAATTACGATAAAGCAATAGAAATAAATTATCCAAATCCAAATGAAGAAAAATTTATCATCTTCAATAATCGGGGAAATACAAGATATGAATTAGGTGATGAGAAGGGTGCTTGTAAAGATTACAAGTTTGCTGCATCAATAGGTGACGCGGAAGGAGTTGAGTGGTTGAAATCAAAGGATGGTAAATGGTGCGGAGAAATGGAATTTTAAAACATAAAAAAAGATCTATCCACCAACACACAAACTTGCAGATACTGGACGATAATCCTAAAAAATAAATTTTATGGATTATCTATCAAATATGAATTACTAAGAATTAGCAAGTCTAATTTTTTAAAGTAATTAACAGTTAATTATTTTTCCAATCGCCAATGTATTTTCCATTTTTCCATTCAACAAATACCCGCTTCCCATTCGGATAAATATATTCAACCTTTCCATCTGGATTATCATTTTTCCAATTCCCAATATGTTTCCCTCCATCTGAATATGTATGCATTCCTTTCCCATGCCTTTTGCCATTTTCCCATTCTCCATCATATTTTTCTCCATCTGGGAGGATGCCAACACCCTTTCCATGACGAATTCCATTTTTAAAGTTTCCAATAAATTTTGCTCCATTCGCCATAATTAGTTTTCCTTCTCCGTGATAATAACCATCTTTCCAATTCCCAATATACTTAGTGCCATTAAAAAAAATAAATGTGCCTTTACCATTTTTTCTACCATTTTTAAAGTTTCCAATATACTTATCTCCATTAGGATGCGTAGAAGTACCTTCTCCATTTGGTAACCCATCCAAATATTTACCAACATGTTTCTCCCCATTTGACCATATTGTTTTGCCTTCTCCATTACTTCTATTATTCTTAAATTCACCTGTATAGGTTTCTCCATTTTGTAAAGATTTGCGAGTACCCTTTCCTTGAAATTTATTATTTTCAAAATCACCAACATAAGTTCTACCATCAGGGAAGGTCATTTTTCCCTTGCCATGCGCTTTATCATTTTCCCAATCCCCCTTATAAATTATTCCATCTTCCCAATAAAAAATACCTTTCCCCTGTTTCAATCCATTATTCATTTCACCAATATATTTGTTGCCGTTTGCATGTAAATACTCTCCTTCACCATGCGGCATATTATTGTGCCATTCCCCTTTGTATTGATCACCATTTGAGAAAATATGGGTTTTTTCTTTATTATTCTGATCATCATTTTTTTTAACAAAACTTTCGTTATTAGAGTTGTCATATAAACCCTTCCTTAAAGCAATTACTTCTCTTTTTGGAGGATAATCGTCTATTTGAGAATAAACAACTAAAGCGTCCCCCTCTATAAAAGTCTCATAAGTGTATTTAGTATCTTCTGAAAGACAATATGCTCCTCCTGCACCTAACATGAACAATTCAGCACATCCTGGCGCTTGCCCAAAAGTTTTAACTCTATAACCTAATCTATAATTTGATTTTATCCATGAGGTACCATTTCTAATGGAGTAATATATGTATCCTTGATCTGCAATATAGTAGTAAGATTTCCTTTCTGAATTATAAAATTGGGCATTTTCAATAGACCTATTTTCATAAGATTTAAATTGATCTTTTAAACTTTCTTCTGATCGGTATGGGTCTTTTAAACTATCTGCATACAATTTATTTTGATTTAAATTAGGGTAAAGTCCACTCAAAATTAAACCAAAAAATATAATATTTATAAAATTAAAACTTCTCAAGAGGTTATAAAAATATTATTGAAACATCCTAAAGAAATTCATAAAATTGATCAAGTATCAAAATTTGTAGTTTAGTTAAAGTTTAATAAATTTAAGAGTTTTCTTGAAAATATTTTCCATCAACATATAAAAAATATCCACCAACATATCCACCAACACATTCATGCATATACTGGTAAATGTTGGATTATATAGGACAAACTACTTCTCTAAAATCCTATTTTGACTACATTTTTGCCAACATAGCACTTCACAGGAAGATAATTACACGGAGAGGGTGGGATTCGAACCCACGAATAGTTTCCTATTAAACGATTTCGAGTCGTTCGCTTTCAACCACTCAGCCACCTCTCCGCCTGTTTATAAGTATGCACGTAATAAAGAAAAAATTATGAACTATATAATTATCTTAATTTTCAATTCCAACCTGCATCTTTCATCAATTTAATAGCTAAAGAATTTTTTTCTCCAAGTTCTTCAACAGTTACACTATCAGGCCTAAACTCTCCAAAGTTCTTTACTATTTCATTCTGATTAACTTCTTTCAAAGGATGTTCAAAAGTTGGAGCAGCTAAACCCTTACTTCCTTCAGGAGATGCCAAGAATTCAAGCAACTCAATAGCTTCATTTTTATTTGTTGCATATTTTGCAAGACCACCAGCACTAATGTTTACGTGAGCAGGATTTGGAGTTAGGACCTTTGTTTTTTTTGCATACAAAGCATCTCTTCTTCCATTAACACCAGCTAACATTCTTGCGACGTAATAATGATTAACAATTCCTACTCCACATTTTTTCTTTGAAACTGCTCTTATTATTGCTATATCTCCTGGAAAAAAAGGTTTCGAAACGTTTGAAATCAATCGGTTTAGCCAAGCTTTAGTTTCTGGTTCACCTTTGTTAATTATTTGATTAGCAACTAGAGATTGATTATATGGACTTTTTCTATTTCTTAAACATACTTTCCCTTTTAAGGAAGGATCTGCCAAATCAGAGTAATCATTAATCTTACTAACATCTACCACTTTTGGATTGGCTATCATAACCCTAACTCTTCTTGTTAATGCATACCATTCCTTATTTGGATCTTTTAATCCAATAGGAACATCATTTTCTAAATTAGAAGATTCTATTGGTTGCAGTAATCCAGCTTTAGCAGCATTAGTAATTCTTGCGGCATCTACTAGCAATATTAAATCTGCTTGAGAATTCTTCCCTTCTCTTTTCAATCTTTCGATTAAAGAAATTCCTGCTGCCTCTATAAGCCTAACTTTAATTCCTGTTTCTTCTGCAAACTTTTTATAAATAATTCTATCTGTGTTGTAATGCCTACCCGAGTATACTTTGACTTCTTTTTCTGTTGAATTGACTGGAATATTTACATTCATTAAAAATGTACATGTTAGTGCTGAGTAAAATAATTTTTTGAATTTTTGCACTTTTTCAAATTAGTATCTATGGTTACTTTATACCTATCAAAACTGATAAAACTCTAAAAGCGATCTTCTTTACATAAAGATGTATCATTTTTTATAGTGCATATGAATTATTTAACTCAACAGTTATTAAATGCTGAAGAAATCAACCTAATAAAAAAAGATTTAGAGGATGAAACTCAAAATTGGGAAGACGGGGGGAAAACTGCCGGCAGTCATGCCACATTGGTAAAAAATAATTTGCAATTAAATAGAAATTCTGAAGTATCAAAAAAATACTCACAATTAGTTAAAAGAAAGATCCTTTCTAACAAATTAATAAAAAGTTTTTCTTTACCGAAACATATTCATGGAATCATGTTCACTAAATCCTCAAAAGGGATGAGCTATGGAAGACATATAGATAATGCATATATGTCATCTGGTAGGGCTGATTTATCCTTCACAATTTTTCTTTCAGAAAAAAGCCAATACGAAGGAGGTCAACTAATTATTGAAAATCTTACTTCAGAAAGCAAATTTAAACTTAATATAGGAGAAATTATTATTTATCCAAGCACATATTTACATTCAATTAAAGAGGTTCTCAAGGGTGAGAGAGTAGTATGTGTTGGATGGATTGAAAGCTATGTGAAAAGTATTGAAGAAAGAGAATATTTATTCGATTTAGACGCAGGTGCAAGAAGTTTACTGGCAAAACATGGCAGATCTGACGAACTTGATCTGGTTTTTAAATCTTATTCGAATCTCCTAAGAGTTATGGGGGATTGACAAAGAATCATTTTATACAACAAAAAGAATATTAGTTTGAAATTGGTTATTATTTTAACAACCATATTTTTCGAATGCCAAAAAAAAGTTCGATCGCAATTTTTATAGCAGCTACAAGCGCATTAGCCATTTCAGCGGCAGATACTAATTCAGTTAAATCAGGTGAAAATGATTTAGGTGGATTAAAAGAATGGAATACTGATATGCCTCTAGATGCAGATTTCAAATTAGATGCCGCGGCTCAAAGAATAGCTGATGAAGCTGCGAAATCAAGTTCTTGTATACCAATAGGAGAAGGAGAAAACTGCTGGTAAATTGTTATTAGAAAAAAAAATGCCCCTAGAATTAGGGGCATTTTTGTGTCTCATCCAAATTAGAATTTGAATGTGGTTTGCAAAAGATAACCTGTCATGTCTGTTTCAACATTATTGGAATTCTTTGAAGTTCCACCAAATATTGTAGGAGTTATTGTCACTGAATCATTTACCTTATATTTGTAATAAATTTCATATAAGAAAGGATCAATTGTTTCCCCTTCAACTTTTTGTGGCTGTCCAAACGCTAAACCAATTTTGTCATCGGCGTTGATTACGTCTGTCCAATTTAAGCCTACAAAATAAGCAGTTGTATTTGAATTGGTTGCTGCATCTGTTTCTGATGTGTCATAACCTACAGAAATCGAAGGCATTGCAATTGAGGAATCAGTTGGCCTCCACCAACCTCTTAAACCTATGTTGGTACTACTACCATCACCATCTCTTTCTGTTCCATCCGCTGACTGGAAATAAGAATCTGTCCAACCATTATACTTCTGATTAACTATTGCCGAAACAGAATAATTATCCTGCGTGTATCCAACTTGTGTTGCCCAACTTACTTTGGAGTCAGCTAAGATTGGATTTTTTGATGTAATGTTAGAGCTTACTGCAAAACCGTTATCTGCTTTATATGACCAACCACCTCCAGGACTTGTACTTGCACCATAAGCTGCTGCGTTACCACCAAGAGTAAATGCCTTTAGTACTGGTTCATAAATTGAAGGAGTTGTAGCATGCATATAATAATTTTCAATCTTTGGACCGATAGTTATTGTATGATTTTCGCCAACTGGTGTTGTGTACCAAAGTTTATCAACTCTTAGTTCATCTCCGTTACCATTTCCCGAGCTTAGATAAGTGTTGTAAACAGATTTTGTTTTGGACCAAGAAGAATGATTTCCTGTTTTGATCCTCGTATAGAGGTTATCATCACCAGTGAAACTTGTGTTTAAGTTCAATGTATAAGTGTACATGAACTCAGTTGTGCCATCGTAAGTGTCATCATCAGTATCAACACTACCTACATCAAAAACTGCTTTACCGCTTAAAACTGTTGTGTCGGAAAAGCTACCAGCTTCAAATTCATTTTGCTGAGCTTCTAGGCCATCAAGTCGACCTTTCATAATTGCTAGATCTTCACTAACTTCGTTAATGAATGTGTTACTATCGAACCTTTGAACTTTTGAACTACTACGTGAATAGTTATTCATCTCTTCAAGATTCACAGTGTCAGAAGCTTGTGCTGCCAAAGGAGAAATTAAACTTAAAGCAGAACCAGCAACCAACAATTTTTGGAAGAGTTTCATTTTACCTCACACTAAAAAAACCCAATAAAAATGGGTAACTATACTGTATCGACCGCAACAAAAAAGGAAAGAAATATAAGTTTCAATTTGATGTAACTTTTGATACTAACAATTTTTTGTATGTATTTATAAATACATGTTGGGTACTAATTTTTTATTAATGGAAATTTAAGAAATTCTCTTTCATCTACCCATGATGATGCAACTTTTCTTGCTAATTTTCGAATCTTTTCAATATATTGTGCACGATCTGTCACCGAGATAACTCCCCTTGCATCAAGTAAATTAAAGGTATGACTGCATTTCAGAACAAAATCAAGAGCAGGATAAGTTAATTTCTTTTCGATTAAATTATTTGCCTCAGCTTGGTAAATTTCAAATAATTTTCTGAGATTATCAGCACTAGATTCAGTAAAATTATAAGAGCATTGACTTTTTTCAAATTGAAGCCAAATATCGCTATATTTCAAATCTTTGTTCCAATTTAAGTCCCAGATACTTTCCTTATCCTGCAAAAACATTGCAATCCTCTCTAATCCATAAGTGATTTCAATTGGGATTGGATTACAATCTATACCCCCGCATTGTTGGAAATAAGTAAATTGAGTAACTTCCATTCCGTCCAACCAAACTTCCCAACCTACACCCCAGGCTCCAAGTGTTGGAGACTCCCAATTATCTTCCACAAATCTTATGTCATGATCTCTAGGATTAATTCCAAGAGATTCTAAGGATGTTAAATATTTTTCCTGGATTCCTTCTGGTGAAGGTTTAATTATTACTTGATATTGAAAGTAATGTTGTGCCCTATTCGGATTATCACCAAAACGCCCATCTGTAGGTCTTCTACATGGCTCTGCATATGCCACACTCCAAGGCTCAGGTCCAATAGCCCTCAAAAAAGTATGCGGATTCATTGTTCCAGCACCCTTTTCGGTGTCATAAGGCTGCATAATCAAACAACCTTCTTTTGACCAAAAATTATTTAATTTTTGAATTATATCCTGAAAAAACATTAAATTAAAATGGTGGAAAAATTTAAATCAGTGCTGGTAGTCATAATAATGAAGCTCTAAAGTAATAATATTTTTAAGTCCAAATTCTCAAAAATATCATCCGATAAAAAGCTGTCATTAGATTAGATCCTTGATAAAAACATAAATGAGGAATTAATTATGTAAAAAAATCTAATGGCAATGGTCCAAAAGTATTAGATTCTTTAGCATTTTCATTATACTGACATGTTATTAAAATTCCTTCGCCGAGACCATTTTCAGATCTGACAAAAACATTACCAGATTTTTGATTAGCTTTTAAAAAAACACCTCCATCAGCATGAAGGGAACTAAGATTCCCAAATTTAATTGAGGAATATTTCTTAGAAATTGATTTTAATGATTCAATAGCTCCATTATCACTAGGTGCCATTATTCCTACTGTTATCCAATCGGCATTAAAAATTTTTTCTTCTACTTCCTCTAAAAGTTTTTTTTCTTGACTATTACTTAATTGAGGCGCAGTTCTAAGATTATTTAAATCGACTAATTTTTTTATTTCCATTAGCTTTATACCTAAAAATTCTTACCCAAATGTCCTTCCATTCCAAGCCCACAATGAAGCTGGCACATCTTCAAAAGAAATATAAATCCTATCAATTGGGATCCCCATTTTCTCATATACAAAATCTGATATTGGCTTTGCCATTTCTGAAGGATTTAGAGACCCTATCGATTTGATTTCTAAAAAGCAAGAAGGTGTCTCATCATCAAAATACATTTGGCAATTATCATCTATTTTCGCCATAACAAATCTTTTTGATTTCTTAGTTAAAGATGAAATTAGAATTGAAATTTCTTCGAGAAATTTATCTTTATCATTTACTTTTTCTGAGGTAGAAACATTGATATAAGGCATATTTATGCAGCTAAATAATCTTTTTGGTAATCACCTTCTAAATGAACAGTTTTAGATTTTTGGACTTTTTTTGATGACAAATATGTCATATCATATGAGCTTATTCCGTTTTTATAGGGATTGAAAAGGGCATTTTTAGATCTACTTTTTTTGCTCTTTTTGAATTCAATCATTTTTAATTAAATTATTAACCAATAATTTAACTTTTTTTGAATATATGTCTAGGTTTTTTCAAAATTTTTTAATTAATTAGATATAAAAAACCTATCTAAATCACACTATAAATTACTATTTATTAAATTTAAGTTACATCTAAATAATAATTGTTTTGGAAGTTTTAAATAATTATCAAAGAAAAAAACTTGATGAAACTAATGATGAAGAATTTTATTCTGACCCAAAATTTGTTTATCATCTAGATGCAAATTTCAGACAAAATTTATCGAATGTTTATAAAAATGAAATTACAGATTATTCAACTGTCCTTGATTTAATGTCCAGTTGGGACAGTTATTTACCTTTAGAAAAAAAATACAAAAAAGTTATTGGGCATGGATTAAACAAACAAGAACTTGAAAAAAACAAAATTTTTGATTCTTTTTGGATACAAAATTTCAATTTAAATCAAGAAATTCCTCTTGATAGCCGAAGTGTTGATTATTGTTTAATGGTGGCTGCATGGCAATATTTACAATATCCAGAGAATTTAACTAAAGAAATCGCAAGGATTTTGAATGTTGAGGGCAAATTTATAATTGCTTTTTCAAATAGAGCATTTTGGCATAAGGCTCCAAATATATGGACAACTTCTACTGAGGAAGAGAGAATCAATTATGTAAGAAAAGTATTAATCACAAACGGATTTAATGAACCAAATATTATTAAAAAATTTAATCAATCGGCCCTCAGTATCTTTAATTTTTTAAATAAAGATCCTTTTTATTGTTTAATAGCAACTAAAGAGTAGATAAATCCTATATCAAATTGGGGAGATAATAAAAAAGCTATATAAAACCGTGGTCCATAGCCATATATTTAAATTTTTACTAATATTGGATAGTTCAAATTTAAAAGTATGGGTTCTAAAAGAGAAAAATATCCAGAAAAATGCCCTTGGGACCTAGGTCCTAATCAACACTTAGCTAAAGAAGAAAATTGGACTTTAAGATTAGGTGAAGCAAATGTATGCTTTAGTAAAAACAAATTAGATAATAATTACTTTCATGTAATAAGTAATGAAAATGAAGAGCAAATTTTAGCCTTTAGAGCAAGGCTTCTTTATCAAAAACTACTTGATAAAGGATTTAGATTGGTTGAATAAAGTAATCTAGTTCAAGAAACTTATTTCTTCAAAAACAAATTTCTGTATTTCTTCTTCATGGTCTTCATTTAAGTATTTTATTGTTCTTGAATTCAAAATCCAATCATTATTTGTACTTATATTTATAAATTCATCTCTATATCTTAATTTTTGAGAATTCGGTTTAAGAGTATTCGGGTCAATTTGTTGACTAGTGTAATTTTTACTAAGTAAACCTTCACCTGTATCTAAAAACTCCTCAACAAAAATTTCTATTATAGTCCCATGGATTTTTCTATAAACCATATTTATACCCTGATCCTTGACCCTATATTTATCTCCATCATTTTTCCCTGAGACTTTCATTTCTATTCCACTTTCAGAACTCTTTATTAGATTAAAATTATTCTCTGAATGGATAGAGTGAAAATCTCTTCTTACTCTATGAATTGAAACTTCAAACAATTGAGAAGCAATACTTTTAACAATATTCTGATCATCTATTTTTTTAATATTTGGTTTAAAATCTTTGCCTAATAAGAAACTACCTTCATGAATAGTATTTTTATTAATAAAAGTGCATTTACCTTGGTAACCATTAAAATCGTTTTCCCAGGTGTACCTATTTTCATAAGCCTTTCGAAAAATTTCCTTGCAATTAATTTCTCTTAGCTTCTCCATAAATTTTTATAAACGTTTAGAAATAATTCTACAAAAAAAACCTCTCTATATATGAGAGAGAGGTTTTTTATTAAATTAAACTAATTTTGAGTAATTTTTGTATTTTCTATGTTGTCAAATGCTTGGCCGATTTTCTTAAAGTCAAATCCCATAGCTCTTAATGCGTGCCAAAGATGACCTTGTAAGAAAAAGAAGCCTAAATAGAAATGAGTATTCGCAAGCCAAGCCCTTGAGCTGTAAGCTCCTGAACCTAAATCAACCGTATCAGTAAAATAAGGTGCAAATTCAAATTGAAGCTTTAAAGGCTCTCCATATAAATCAACTGGATATATAGTTGTGTTTGAAGCACACCAAAAGGCAGCTACAAAAGCCATATAAGAAACACCAACTACTGAGTAAGACAATATTGCCTCAGCTCCAAGTAATCCTTTACCTTTAAATTCTGTATATTCTCCAAATTGTTTAGTACAAATATGGAAAACACCTCCAATTATTTCAAGGAAAGCGAGAAAAGCGTGTCCTCCCATGACATCCTCTAGACTATCAATTTTTAAAAAATCAAATTGATGATTCCAAATAGCTGCAATATCTAAATTGTAGACAACTTGTCTTGTAGATCCAATTGCAGGATCGTAAATTCCATGAATTCGCGCCCACTCCACGAACATTATTGCTCCAAGACCAAGAAAAATTAGATGATGGCCAAGAATAAAAGTTAATTTATCAGGATCATCCCACTCAAAATCGAATTTCTGAGGCTTACTATTTTCTGGATAGTCTCCAAGATCACCTGCAAATTTATTGGAATGCAGTAATCCACCAGCACCTAATACTGCTGAAAAAATTAGATGTAATGTGCAAATTACAACAATTCCGTATGGTTCTGTAATTACACCATTTTCAACGCCTCCAATTCCAATACCCGCTAGGTGAGGCAAAACAATTGCTTTCTGTGCACCCATTGGAATACTGGCGTCGTAACGAGCTAGTTCGAATAATCCAAAAGCTCCTGCCCAGAACATCATTAATCCTGCATGGGCAGCATGAGCTGCTATGAATTTACCTGAACGGCCAACAACACCAGAATTTCCTGCGTACCAGTCATAGGTGACATCAGATTTTCCGTAAGTTTGTAACACTTGATTTAAGTAAACAGCAAATTGAGCATATTGCTAATCAGTATTGTTTTTTACATGTTGTTTACAGAATTAATTACTTATGTAAAAAAAACATATTGAGAAAGAACAAATGTTACAAATCAGGAAAGTAATATCTTTGAAAGCTTACCCCAGTGAAGGGATTTCACCCTTTAGTTGAGAAGCCCATGTTTCAAGACGTGAATCTGTCAAATCAGATTCACTATCCTCATCTAGAGGTAATCCACAAAAAGTTTCCCCAATGACACTTTTAGACTCATCAAATGTATATGAAGATTTATCTACATAACCAACCATTTCTGCACCTGCTTTAGTGAAATAGCTATGAAGTTCTTCCATGGCATCACAATAATTTTCTGTATAGGTAGAAGAATCTCCTAACCCAAAAATTGCAACCTTCTTTCCTGATAGACTTAATTCGCCAATATCCTCTAGGATTGAATCCCATGCAGTTCCTGATCTTTCTTCATCTGCTCCGGTGTTCCAAGTAGGAATGCCGCAGATAATTCCATCAAGTCCTTCAAATTCTGACAGATCATCTACATCAGATACGTCTTTAGGTGCTTCTGCTGAAGAGATAAAGTTGTGAAGACGATCAGCTACGTCTTCAGTTTTTCCTGTTGTAGTTGCGTAATAAATTCCTACAGTCATAACTTCAAAATGTTTACCTTAAAATAATAAAATCTAAAAACGTTAAATTAATTTCTTTAAAAACTTTTTCATGTAAAATTTTATACTAAATAAAGTAAGAAAATTTTTTTGAGAGCAAATTACTAAAAAACATTTAAAACATTGTGACTGATAAATTAAAAAAAGATATCCAGAATCTTGTTGAGAAGTTTAATTTTGAAGGGGAGAAAAAATTTAAATTAATTGTTTTATTTGGTTTATTAGGAGATTTTGATAGCTTTGAATATGCAATAAATTTAAAAAACTTCATCGATAATAATGAAGCTGAAAATCTAGATATTTTTGCCCTCGGTATTGGAAACCAAAATGGAAAAGAAAAATTCTGTAACTTCACTGGATTTTGTAAAAAAAATTTAATAGTTGTTTCAAATAACCAAATTCATAATCACTTAAAAGTTTCAAAAGGATTAGATATAGGTTTAGGAGGTTGGATCAATATGCTATTGATGCTGTCTGGAATAAATTCTTTTAAAACAATAAAAGAAGTTTTTAGAGGTTATACAGGAGACCGTAAAGCAAAGCAAATCTATTCAGAATTTGACAATATTGACGTTCTTAAATTTATAAAATTTTCAGGTAATAATTTTAGAATGGTTTTCGGGGATGGTTATTTGAGACCATTTGAATTGGCAACATTTAGATTGAATAATATGTATGAAATAATCCAAAATTGGGAAGATTACATTCTTGATGAAAAATACCTTCCCCAAAGAGGGGCTTCTTTTTTATTAAATGATAAAAATCAAATCATTTATAATTTTTTTTCAAATGATGTGCTTGGATATTCATCAAACATGAGAGATCCTTTAGAATTTTTATCTAATTTAGTTAAAGAATAGTTTTAGAACTTTTATGAATGTAGAAATATTCGGATATATTGCAGCAATTTTAACAACCGCGGCATTTCTTCCTCAATTGATCAAAACTTTAAAAACCAAAAAGGCAGATGATGTGTCTTTGATAACTTTAATTATGTTTATTATCGGTGTTTTGTGTTGGATTATTTACGGTTATAAAATTTCGTCAATCCCAATTTTACTAGCTAATTTAATAACCTTAATTTTAAATCTTTTGATATTATTTTCAAAAATATATTTTTCAAAAAGCTAAAGTTAAAGATAATCAATCTATAAAGTGTTAAATTCCCAATACATTTTTTTTATCTTGATTATTATAGTTATAAATTTTCTTATCTTGAAAACTTCAAAATGTTGGGTTTGGTTCAAAGGTAGCCTTAATAACAGTGGTTATTGGAAAGAAGGTTTTACATGTACTTTTGATGAGAAACCAGGGGTATTTATAGAAAGTCCTGCTTACGTATCTTGTAGAGTTCCAAACTGGCGAGTCTTGACTAAAGAACCAGAAGATTTAAATAAATCTCCGATAATTCCTGATAATGCAATTTGGAAAATAATTTAAATTATCAATACAAAATTAAAAAACTTTTTTACTGCGCCCCAACAAGTTAATATTGCTTTATTAAATATTGAATTAATAACATCTACTCCCTTTTTATAAATATTATTCCTTTCTTGATTTTTGGATTTTTTCTTGGAAAAAAAAACCCAAAAATTTCTGAATATATTGCAAGGCCTCTAATAAGATTTGGCATTCCACTTAGTGTAATGGGCCTTTTATTAAAAGAGGGTATAGATATAAACCTCATTAAAAGTGCATTCTTAGCATTTTCCATAATTGGATTTCTAATAGTTCTAATAAATATATGCCCAATTTTTAAAAAAAGACTTCCAAATTACACCTTGCAGTTGGCAGGACTAATAGGAAATACATCTTTTCTTGGGATACCAATTGCAATGGCACTTCTCCCTTCTAAAACAATCAATTTTACTATAGGATTTGACTTAGGAACAACACTTTTTGCTTGGATATTTGGACCTTTTTTTCTTCAAGAAAAATCTTTAGACAATAACATTCCAAATATCAAAGGATTATTAAATGCATTGATAAATAGTCCTGCCTCAAGAGGGATCATAGGAGTACTCCTGGCATACATTTTTCAAATAGATGGAATATTAGGCAATTTTCTTTGGATACCTGCAAGAGTAGTTATTGCTCTGGCAATAATAATTGTGGGGACAAGACTTGGATTAATAACAAATCAAAAGGGTAAAATTTTTGATCTTAATGAAGAAATTAAATTCTCTATTTTATTAAAGTTGTTTATTCTTCCTTTTATTATTTTTTTAGTAAGCAAATTATTAAATTTTAACTTTTATCAATCATCAGCAGTAATTCTTCAGGCAGGTACCCCAACAGCAATATCAACAATTTTAATGGCAGAAGCATATAGAGTAAAACAAAAAATTGCTTCTAAAATTCTTTTTACTACAACTTTAATTTCAATAATTACAATTCCTATTTTAAAAATCCTAATAAATGCAGTTAATTAAAATTTTTAAAACCAGCATGATTAATGAATATTGTAAAGAAAATATCCTGAAAACTACATAATGTCTTAAGATTTAGTTTATGAAGTCAGCAAACCCAGAAAATGAATATATTCCCTTAGATATTAGGATTTCTGTGAGGAGAGATACTCTAAGGCTCATCGCAGAGATGGCGCAGGATATGGGAATAAGCATAAATGAGATTTTTAGTTTTTTAGCTGAAGATTCTGTCATTGATCTCGAATTACTTGAAGATTTGAATGGAATTGAAATCCCTAATAAGTGCAGCCTTGATGATCTAAAAAAAGAGCTACTAAAAAAAAGGCTTTGTTAAAATTTCTCAACCTGTCTATTCTTCCAATTAGATTTATATCCACTATTAATTAAAAATTCTGAATATTCGTTCAAATCTTTTTTATTTATTCGCCACAAGTTATATATTCCATATTGCCCCAATTTTTCATGATTAATATTTGACCAATGCGCTTCTTGGGAAGAATATTCGTCTATAACCATCAATAAAGATTTGTATTCATAATTAGGCTCATCCTGATAATTTTTTCTCCTATCATTTTTTAGTCTTTCTGTCAGGTTAATTAATCCTTCTTGAGTGTTAGGTTCATAAAAAACTATTTGTCGAGAATAATAATGTAATGATGGTTTTCTTATCCCAATCATCGATAAGGTTTCCTTTCCTTCGCGAGTATCTAAAATTAATTTTGAGATATTCCTTAAAGGTAATTGCCTTGAGTTATCTGCTAATTTTCTGATTGGAGACATCAAAAAATATTGACCAATAAAAAGTAAAATTTGGAGATAAAGAAATATATTTTTGGATTTTAAAGAAAATAAAATTATTGCAAAAAGTGTGAATAAAGAGAAGAACGATTTGGCTTTAAAAATTATTCCAGAGCTTAACAATTCAGATGCAAGATTAGGCATCTCAGGATCATTTATTGAACCTAACCAAAGATTTGAGAAAAAGAATGCTATTGCCACTCCGAAAAAAATAAAAATATTAAAAATCCATAAATACAAATAAGTTTTATTTGTATTTTTTAAGCTTATAAAGCTATTACTGATTAGAATCGCCGCTGCGGGAATTGCTGGCAACCAATAGCTTGGCAGTTTCGTTGCAGAAATACTAAAGAAAATTAAAACTGCTGATAGCCAGCATAGAGAATATGTATAAAGGCTATCAGAGACACCAAAACTCTCTTTTAAACTTTTCAAGAACTCCTCAAAGGCTTTAAATATTCCGTGATACAAAAAAGGGGTAAATGGTAACGAAGCCAGAATCATTATGTAAAGAAAAAACCATATCGGTTCTGAATGATTATTAACAACAGATGTATATCTTTGAAAGTTATGATAACCAAAAAAGTTGTTCCAAAAAGGCTTTCCTTCTTTTAATAATTCTAAGACGTACCATGGAACACTTATTAGAATTGTTGTTAAAAAACCTTGCTTAGGGTTTATCTTGCAAAGCAAACTTCTCCAATCTTTCTGAATAATTAAAAAAAATGTGATAGTCAATGTTGCCAACACAAATGCAACAGGTCCTTTAGTTAAAATTGCAAAACCCAAAAATGCCCATGCTGAAATACATTTATCGTTATTTTCACTTGCCATTCTTCTCCAAAACAAAAGGAGACTGATCCCTAAAGTTCCCGTCAAAAGAGCGTCACTTACAGCAGTTCTACTCCAGATGATTATTAAAGGAGATAGAGCGAACCCTAGTGATGCCACTATTGGAGTAAGAAATTGCTTATCACCTTTCTGCGGCCAACAAAACAACGTATCTGCAATCATCAACATTAAAAATAGTGATCCCAAAGATGAAGGGAGTCTTGCAGAAAGAGTCCCTAAACTATCCCAGATCTCAATTCTAGGTAATGAGTAAAAAAAACCCATTAGCCAATAGATTAGTGGAGGTTTATCAAAACGGAATATGCCATTGACTTTTGGAGTTAACCAATCACCAGATTCACTCATTGCTCTTGCTGCAGCTGCAAATAAAGGGGGAGTTTCATCCACCAGTCCTGTTGTCCCTAAATCCAAAATAAATATAATGATCCCAAAGATTAAAACTATCAATAAAGTTAAAAGCCTTTTTTTTGAGTTAAGAAGAATCATTTACTAAATTATTTTACTTATATTCACTGATTACCTTATTAAGCCAGTTCACAACCTTGTTAGCAAATATCTCTGTAGAAGCATTTTTTTCTACCCATTCTCTACATTTTTTGCGCTTTATATTTTCAATAATCTCTACATAAGAAAGCATTGTTTTTTTATCATCGGGATCTGCAAGATATCCTGTTTTACCATGCTGAATAATTTCACTAGGTCCACCTCTTCTATAAGCTATAACAGGCACTCCACAGGCTAAAGCTTCTACAATAACGTTCCCATATGCTTCATTCCATTTCGGGGTGTTTAGCAAAACCCTACATTTACCAAGTTCTTTTTGTAATTCATCGGTCGATAAAAAACCCATCCAATCTATAGTTCCTCGAGGATATGATTGTTCTATTTTTGAGGCGTAATTCTCATCTTCTATGAATCCCCAAACATTTAGTTTTTCGCCAAGTTTATTTGCTACATAAACTGCATCTTCTAAACCTTTTTCCGGAGCCACTCTTCCAACCCAACCCAATGGTCCCTCCATTGAGTCTTGAAAAATATAATTGGCTAATTTAAACCCATTCCCAATTATTATTGGTTTTTTTATGAATGGATAATCATTGGCTTGTATTTTTGAATGAAAAGCAAAATTATATGGATATTTTGTATATACCTTTGAGATTAAATTACTTATTACTGAACTTTCAGAGCCCATACTTATTAGGTGGGCAATAGGGATATCTGCATTTAATGTCATCCAAATAGGCAACCAATCATAAGACATGTTTAACAACACATCTGCTTTTTTGGCAATATCTAATCCTTTTTCAAGCATTCCTGCTAGAAGCGAATTATCAGGAATACTTACAGGAGAATTGTAATTTTGATGTTGCCAACTTACTTGATCTTCACCCTCTACAAAATGTAATTTTGCTTTCTCATTAATTCCGTATAACTTAGAATTTTTAGGAGCTATCACTTCCACCGAATGACCTAAAGAAAGTAAACCTGAAACTAACGAATTCAGAGTTAATTCAACTCCTCCACCCTTGCCACTTCCCAGGAAACCTATTGGAGTACTAATCAAAACTATTCTCATTATTAGACTTTTTACACTCAGAAACTAACTAAATATTAGTTTCAGTAATTTTATTTTCCCATAATGACCTTCTCTGGCTAACAAAAAATACCGAGATAAGAACAAAAACTACTCCTATCCATTGAATAATACTAAGCCTTTCATCTAACCAAATGCCTCCACTTAAAAGAGCAAATACAGGTGTTAAAAATGCAAGGGTACTAAAGCCAGTTATTTCTTTATTATTTGCAAAGTAGAAAAACAATCCATAAGCTATTGCTCCTCCAAAGATACTTGCAAATGACATAAGACCCCAATCAAATATTGACCAATTTGGGATTATTTGAAAATTTGACTGTAAGCAATACTTCATAATTAAGGGCACACTTCCTAAAACCATGTGCCATCCAGTAACTGCAACTGGATCACTTTTAGTACAGGTGAATCTTATTAAAATTGTTCCTAATGCCATAGCCAGAGAAGCCGCAAGCATCCAAAGTTCTCCAAAGTTAAAGGTCACATCACTCATAGCCTTATCAGACATAAGCCACCAATTTTCTAAAAATTCTTGAGGGAAGCCTAAGAATATAATTCCTCCCAAGCCAAAAAGTAAGCCTAACCACCCTATTGGATTAATTAAATTTCCAAAAATTGCCCTTGCTAAAATTGCTACCAAAAGGGGTTGAGAATCAATCAATACAGACCCGAGACCTGCGCCAGTTTCTGCAATCCCATATGTTAGAAACAACTGAAAAAAAGTAGCATCGACAATTGTAAAAACAAAAAACCACTTCAAATCGCACTTATAAATTTTTAAATCTCTTCTTAACAAATATGTTGTTATTAGAACAAGAATTCCTGCAGGGAGTAATCTCAAAGAAGCCACTAACTCAGGGCCAGCACTAGATACTAAAGGAGTCATAGCGGCCATAGAAGTCCCCCAAAGTGCGAATGGAAGTATCATTAAAAACCAATTTAGGATTGAATTCATTAGGTCTGCTGATAATCTTTTTAAAGTAGTTTTATGTTTTTACCTAAAAAGAATGATTTGGCCTTTTAGACGAAAGTCAAAAAAAAGAATGGCTCGTATTTTAATTAATGAGCCTATTACAAGTTCTACAAGAGTTTCTGTCCTTAAAGCTCTTAAACAAATAGAGGATAGAGAATTTCCTGCATTAATCGTGAGAATTGATTCTCCAGGAGGAACTGTTGGGGATAGCCAAGAAATATACTCTGCTATTAAAAGACTAAAAGATAAGGGATGTAAAGTCATTGCTAGTTTTGGGAACATATCAGCATCTGGTGGTGTTTATATTGGTGTTGCATCTGACAAAATAGTTGCGAATCCTGGCACAATTACTGGGTCCATTGGAGTAATTATAAGAGGAAATAACTTATCTGAATTGTTGGACAAAATTGGGATAAAATTCGAGACTGTTAAAAGCGGCGTATTTAAAGATATTCTCTCTCCAGATAAACCTTTAAGTGAAGAAGGTAGAGGACTTCTTCAAGGCCTTATAGATGAGAGCTACAGACAATTTACCGAAGCTGTTGCTGAAGGGAGAAATTTACCTGTTGAAGAAGTAAGAAAATTTGCCGATGGAAGAATTTTTACTGGAACACAAGCAAAAGAACTAGGTCTTGTTGATGAAGTTGGAGATGAATTTGTTGCCAGGGAACTTGCTGCAAAAATGGTTAATATTGATCCTAAGATTGAACCCTTAACATTTGGAAAGAAAAAAAAGAAAATACTTGGACTAATTCCTGGAGGTAAAATTATTCAAAAAGTTATTAATAATATCATTTTTGAGATTGATTCATCTAATAAAATACTTTGGTTATATAAACCCTAAATCAACATGGACGAAACAATAAAAGATAATTATAAAATTACATTTATTCGAGGAGCTACTACAGCAAATGGTAATTCTTTTAAAGAAATAGAGGTTGCCGTGGTTGAATTAATAGATGAATTAATTTCACGCAACAACCTAATTAAAACAAACTTATTATCAATTACATTCACCTCAACAAAAGATTTAGATGCATGTTTCCCTGCTTCAATCGCAAGGAAATGTAACGGACTTGATGCAGTAGCTTTTTTAGACTGTCAACAAATGTATGTATCTAACGATATAGATTTTTGTATAAGAATAATGGCACAAGTTTTATTACCGCCAAATAATCCCATAAATCATCCTTATTTAAGAGGTGCTTCAAAATTAAGGACAGATAGATGTTAACCTTATTAAACAATTTTCCACTTTAAATTTGGGTACACCTTATTAATCCCTCAAAATTTATTTAATCAATGTTAAAAAAAACAAAGAAACTTATTTTAAATTTTAGGATATTAAAATTTTTTCTTATCCCTACAATTTTATTTTCAGTTCCAATTTTTAATAAACTCCAAGATGTTAAAGCTGGGTTAGAATTCCAGTGGGATCAAAACTCTGGGTTCAGAAGATTAAAGTGGTTTCAAAAAGAAAACAGAAGCAAATTTAGAAATACAATTTATTTTTTCTTGAGGCCATCTGACAGAAAAAACGATCTTTTAAAAATAAATTTAGCAATCCCTAAGACATTTAAAGGGACTCTAGATAAAGAAAAAATAAGTCTTTGCAAGGTAAAAATAGGTGGTTTTGAAGGTCGTACTAAATGTTTAGAGGATATTGCATCCGATATTGAAATCAAAACTGATGAATCATCCTTACGTTCATTTAACATTTACCCTTACAGCCCAATCCCTTCTAACAAAGAAAGTTATGCCATTGTATTAAAAAAAATAATTAATCCAAAAAGATCGGGACTATATCAATTCCATTCATACGGTCAACCAAAAGGGAAATCAGTTTCAAGTTATTTAGGAAGCTGGACCATAGTGATCGATTAAATGATAAATTAATAAAGTGTAATTAAAAAAATGACTAAAAGAACTTTTGGCGGAACTTCAAGAAAAAGAAAACGTGTATCAGGTTTTAGAGTAAGAATGCGTTCTCATACTGGTAGAAGAGTTATTAAGAGCAGAAGGCAAAAAGGTAGAGAAAGAATAGCTGTCTAACTAAAAAATTAAATGGCCTTGCCTAAAGATATGCGTTTAAAGGGTCATAGGACTTTCAATTATATTCATAAAAATTCCATAAAATATCATGGAAAATTAATGACATTTAAAGTGGCAAAATCAAATCCCAAAATCCTCCTATCTCATAAATGCACAAATTCCTCAAACAATTTTAGGGTTGCAATTGCTATCAGCAAAAAAGTTTCAAAAAAAGCTGTAGAAAGAAATAAATTAAGAAGAATTCTTCAAGAGTGGTTATTAACAAATATTCAAAAAATTAATAACCACAAACCTTATTGGTTAATTGTTAACCTTAAATTTGGAGATTTCTGCAATGATAAAAATAAACTTTTGGAGGAATTTCAAAACTTAATGTTCAAATCTCGTCTAATCAAATGATTAACATGAATGAAGAAACCTTTTATGAAGGTGGTCCTGCCAAAAGTGATTTAATAATAAATCTACTAGCAGGCATAACTATTCTCGGTTTGCCATTTACCTTTGCTGCAATAGTTAGAGCATTGTGGTTAAGATATAAAATTACAAACAAAAGAATCTCAATAGATGGTGGGTGGTTTGGCAAAAACAAAACACAGGTATCATTGAGTAACATCGAAGAAATTAGATCTATTCCTAGGGGATTTGGATCATACGGTGATATGGTTCTTATTCTTAATGACGGGTCCAAGGTTGAAATGAAATCATTACCTTTATTCAGAGAAAAGCAAAAATTTATTGAAGAAAATATAAATAAAAGGTCACAAATTACAAATCTCAACGAGGTAGAGGGATTTGCTGCTAAATCCTAAATAAATTAGTTACAAAAACCTTTTTTTCCTGTAAAATAAAATGTCTAGCAAAATTACTCCCTCTTTAATATCGTGATAGGGTTCATTTCTGAAAAACTACTTATCCCGATTCTAGATTTTTTCTACGGTTTAGTCCCTAGTTATGGTTTGGCAATTGTTGCATTAACAGTTGTAATTAGAATTGCACTTTTCCCTCTAAGCGCTGGTTCGATTAGAAGTGCAAGAAGAATGAAGATTGCTCAACCAGTAATGCAAAAAAGGCAAGCAGAAATAAAATCTAAGTTTTCAGGTGATCCAAAGAAACAGCAAGAAGAATTAGGAAAACTAATGAATGAGTTTGGCAGTCCTCTGGCAGGTTGCCTTCCATTGATTGTTCAAATGCCAGTATTATTTGCATTGTTTGCAACATTAAGAGGTTCACCATTTGCTGATGTTCCTTACAACATAAACCTTAAAGTTGTTCCTCAGGATCAAATTGCAGCTATTGATCCAAAACCCTATAAATCCCCAAGGCACTCTATATTCATTACAGAAAAATCTCATTTTCCTGTAATAGCTTCCATCCCTAATGGAACAAAATTAGGAACAGAAGAATCAATAAAAATAAATTTGCAAACAACAAATGGGAATAGCTATTCAGAAGTTTTATCAAAATACGATAATGGATCAAAGTTTCTTCCTACATGGAAGGTTTCAAAAGGATCTGAAAATTTAAAAGTTTCCCAAGATGGAATAGTAACTGCAATTAAACCTGGTGATGCAACAATTGAGGCAAAAATTCCTGGTTTAGCGGCTAAAAGCGGTTTTCTTTTTATAAAGGCTCTTGGTCAGGTTGGCTTTTATGTAGATGGTGCAATTAACTGGGATATTGCAGCACTTGTTGGTGCCTTTGGATTAACTCTACTTCTCTCTCAACTTTTGTCTAGTCAGGGTATGCCTGCAAATCCACAGCAATCAACAGCCAATAAAATTACACCAGTCATGATTACTGGCATGTTTTTGTTCTTCCCTCTACCAGCGGGAGTATTACTTTATATGGTTGTTGCAAACATATTCCAGGCATTTCAGACATTTCTTCTCAACAAAGAAGCTCTTCCTGAGAATCTGCAGAAAATTTTGGATCAACAAATATCAGCCAAAAATGAAGTAATAACAACTTCTGCTTCAACTGTTTCGGATAAAAGATTACCTTTTGAGCCAAATAGCAAAAAATAGTTCCTAATAATGAATGCTTGGTGTAGAAATTTAGAGTTACTTATAAAATCAAGAACCTCATTAATTTGGATAAGGACTAAAGAAGAAGAAAGATTAGAAAAGTTAGTTAATTTATCTTGTGAAAAATTAAATATCAAAAGATTCGTTTGCTGGGATTGTGTTAGCGGTCTTAAAGGATTAATTAATGAAGAAGGTAAATTTTCTAACAATCCATTAGGAGTTCTTAATTGGCTTAAGGAACAAAATTCTGGAGCATCGACAATATTAATGGTTAAAGATTTTCATAAATTTTATGATGATCCAACTATAAATAGAACTATCAAAGAACTTTCTTCTGCGCTTAAGGAAACTAGTCATAATTTAATTATTATTTCACATCTATTCCCTTCATCAGAGGAGCTTGATGAGTTAATGACAATTATAAACTTACCCTTGCCTGATCAAAATGAATTAAAAAATCTAATAAAAAAAATTGCTACCAACACCAATTCAAATCTTGCTGAACAAGACTTAAATGAACTTTCTATAGCTTCAAGTGGATTAACAGAAATAAAAGTAAAGCAAGTTACTGCAAAGGCACTTGCTCAAAGAGGAAAAATAAGTAAAAAAGATATCAAAGATATTCTTGAAGAGAAGAAACAAGTGATTGCCAGAAGTGAAATTTTAGAATTTTTTGAAGCCAAATCAAGTCAGGATGATATTGGCGGTTTAAGTGTTTTAAAAGTTTGGCTCAATCAAAGATATAGGGCCTTTTCTAAAGAAGCTAGAGACTACGGACTACCTATTCCAAAAGGGGTCTTACTTGTAGGAGCACAAGGAACAGGGAAATCTCTTACTGCAAAATCAATTTCTAAGAGTTGGTCTATGCCTCTTCTTAGATTAGATGTGGGAAGACTATTTTCAAGCCTTGTTGGTTCAAGCGAGGCAAGAACAAGAGAAACAATATCTAGAGCTGAGGCGATGTCCCCTTGTATTCTTTGGATTGATGAAATTGATAAAGGCTTTGGTGGCGATGCCAGAAGTGACGGAGGTACAAGTCAAAGGGTATTGGCAAGTTTACTGACTTGGATGTCTGAAAAAGAATCCTCTGTGTTTGTCATTGCAACCGCTAATGCTATAGATAAGCTCCCTGCTGAATTATTAAGGAAAGGTAGGTTTGATGAGATTTTTTTTCTTGATCTACCAAATTCAGAAGAAAGATCGAGCATTCTTGATTTGCACTTAAAAAAAAGAAGACCAAGTTATAGTTTCCCTCTCTCCACCATAATTGACAGAACAGATGGGTTCTCTGGGGCAGAACTTGAACAAGCTGTAATAGAGGGTATGCACATTTCATTTTCTGAAAATAGAGAGCTTATGGAAAAAGATCTAATAAAGGCAGTTTCTGAATTAGTTCCTTTATCCAGAACAGCTAAAGAGCAAATTGATTTACTAAAAAAATGGTCATCTACCGGGCGTGCTCGTTCTGCGTCCTAATCAAATTATAATTTACTAAAAATATTACATAAGTTAGGAATCATTAATTAAGTTAATTTTTCACCAAAAATCTCTAATAATGAATTTATATTAACTATCTTAATTAAGGTATAAAACAAAAAAAGAGTGTTAGATCAAAAATTAATAAGAGAAAATCCAACATCTGTTGAAGAGAATTTATCCTTAAGAGGAAAAGTTTATAACATATCTCAAATTCACGAATTAACTGTTAAAAAAAAGGAAATTGATATAGAAATATCCTCCCTCCAATCTGAAAGCAAAAAATTAAGTAAATTAATTGGTCAAGAAATTAGTAAATCTCAAAACAATGATTCTCAAGAACTAAATAATTTAAAGAAAAAAGGAAATGATTACAGAACCAGAATTTCTGAATATGAAGAGAAAAAAAGAATATTAGATAAACATATACATAATGAGATTAGTAACTTACCAAATTTTCCGAGTAAAGATGCACCAATCGGAAAAGATGAAAGTAATAATATCCAAGTGAAAACTTGGGGAGATCCTTTGAGAAAAGATAACCTTAAATCTCACTGGGAAATAGGCGAAAGTCTAAATCTTTTTGACTCTATAAAATCAACAAAAATTTCAAAAAGTCGTTTTATTACACTTATCGGTAATGGAGCCAAGTTAGAGAGGGCATTGATTAATTTTATGCTCGACATGCATACTAAAAATGGTTATTTAGAGTTAATCCCTCCAGCTTTAATAAACTCAGAAAGTCTTCAAGGATCTGGGCAATTACCTAAATTTTCCAAAGAGAGTTTTAAGTGTACTAATGACGATTTATGGCTCTCTCCTACAGCTGAAGTTCCACTAACTGCTTTTCATAAGAATGAGATTATTGATCCCAAACTTTTACCTATTAAGTATGTTGCATATAGCCCATGTTTTAGAAGGGAAGCTGGAAGTTATGGGAGGGACACAAAGGGTTTAATAAGACTTCATCAATTTAATAAAGTTGAGCTATATTGGTTTTGTGATCCAAGTAGATCCTTAGAAGCTCATAAAAAAATTACTGCTGATGCGGAAAGCATTTTAAAAAAACTAAACCTACCCTACAGATTGGTAGATATATGCACAGGAGATTTAGGATTTTCTTCCAGTAGAACTTTTGATCTTGAAGTTTGGCTACCTAGTAGTAAATGTTATAGAGAAATCTCAAGTTGCAGCAATTGTTTAGACTTTCAAGCACGTAGATCATCAATAAGAACAAAAATTGATAAAAAAAATACATATTTACATACCTTAAATGGCAGTGGCCTTGCAATTGGGAGAACAATGGCTGCGATTCTTGAGAATGGCCAACAAACTGATGGGAGCGTTAAAATTCCAGATGCTTTAGTTCCTTATTTTGGGTCAAATTTTTTAAAAACTTCTTAATATAAAAAAATGAATGTATTAACCTCAATAACAGTTCTGGGATTTCTCATTTTTTTTCATGAAATGGGACATTTTCTTGCAGCAATTTTACAAGGTATCTATGTTGATGGTTTCTCAATTGGATTTGGACCCTCAATAATTCAGAAAAAATATAAAGATATTACTTTTTCATTTAGAGCTTTTCCTCTAGGAGGCTTTGTTTCCTTTCCTGATGAAGAACTTAATAATATTGACTCCAAAGATCCAAATCTTTTAAAAAATAGGCCAATATTTCAGAGAGTTATTGTAATCTCAGCTGGAGTATTCGCCAACTTAATTCTTGCTTATTCAATCTTAATTATAAATGTAACTACTGGAGGAATTCCTTTTGATCCAGAACCTGGCATTTTAGTGTTAGCTACACAGCCTGAGAAGGCTGCTTTTCTTGCAGGATTAGAACCAGGCGATAAAATCTTAGAAATTGAAGCTAACACTTTAGGAGTTGGAGATCAAGCTGTTTCTACTTTAGTAAAAGCGATCCAAAATTCATCAGAAAACCCAATTTCAATAAAAATTGAGAGGAAAGGAATTTTTAAAGATTTAATTTTAATACCAAAAGTTGTTGATGGAAAAGGCACAATAGGTGCTCAATTGCAGCCCAATATTAAAAAAGAGACAAAAAAGACAAAAAACGTTTATGAAGTTTTTAAATATACTAATAATGAGTTTTCATCACTTTTAGTAAAAACAATACAAGGTTACCAAGGATTAATAACAAATTTCTCATCCACTGCTCAACAATTAAGTGGACCAGTCAAAATTGTTGAAATTGGTGCTCAGCTTTCTCAACAAGGCGGAACAGGGATATTATTATTTGCCGCTTTAATTTCTATAAATTTAGCAGTTCTAAATTCATTACCTTTACCACTATTAGATGGTGGGCAACTTGTTTTCACTTTAATTGAGGGTTTTAGGGGGGAACCAGTCCCAGTTAAGATACAAATGGTTGTTACTCAATCTAGTTTTTTTCTTTTGGTTGGACTTAGTGTTCTCCTTATTATTAGGGATACTAGTCAGCTTCTAATAGTACAAAGATTATTAAACCAATAAATAAATTTTTAAAAGAGTTATTCAAGCTGTTAGTATAGTAGGAAGTTTTTTAAATTTTGTTAAATGGCTAAAAAGTCAATGATTGCTAGAGAGGTCAAACGCAAAAAGCTAGTTAATAAATATGCTGCAAAAAGAAAATCACTACTAGATGAGTTTAATGCAGCAAAAGATCCTATGGAAAGATTAGAAATTCATAGAAAGATCCAAGGATTACCAAGGAACTCAGCTCCAACCAGAGTAAGGAATAGATGTTGGGCAACTGGCAAGCCAAGAGGAGTATATAGAGATTTTGGATTATGTAGAAACCAATTAAGACAAAGAGCTCATAATGGTGAATTGCCAGGAGTTGTAAAATCAAGTTGGTAATAAATTTTTGTTTTTAGAATTCGATTACCTTATTATTCTAAAATGAAGCTCTGACAAGGACTTACAGATAATTCTAGTGTTTTACTCCAAAAAAAAATTAAATCATATCTAAATAAATACTCAATATGTCCCTATTAAATGTAAGAATAAATTATGTATACGAATTCATAATTTAAAAAGTGGAAGGACAAAATAAGTCGATCACGTTTGACGGACGAGAGATACGACTAACTACAGGACTATATGCTCCTCAGGCAAATGGATCAGTATTAATTGAATGTGGAGACACCTCCTTATTAGTTACTGCAACAAAAACTACAAAAAAAGAAGCTTCAGACTTTCTACCTCTAATTTGTGACTATGAGGAAAAACTATATGCTGCAGGCAGGATACCCGGTGGATTCATGAGAAGAGAGGGACGTCCGCCAGAGAGAGCAACATTAATAGCAAGATTAATTGATAGGCCTATGAGACCACTTTTCCCTAGTTGGATGAGAGATGAGATTCAAATTGTAGCTTCTTGTCTTTCTCTTGATGAAAGGGTGCCTGCAGATGTTCTTGCTGTGACTGGAGCATCAATAGCAACACTATTGGGAGAGATACCTTTCTACGGGCCAATGGCTGCTGTAAGAGTTGGACTAATAGGAGATGATTTCATCCTAAATCCAAGTTACAGAGAAATAGAAAAGGGAGATCTTGATATTGTTGTCGCAGGGTCAAATGAAGGAATTGTAATGATTGAAGCTGGTGCAAACCAACTTTCTGAACAAGACACTATTGAGGCTATAGATTTCGGTTATGAAGCTGTCACCGAATTAATTAAATCTCAAGAAAACCTTCTGGAAGAACTTGGGATCAAGCAAGCAAAACCTGAAGATCCTGAGCAAGACAATACATTGATAAGTTATTTAGAGAAAAATTGCTCTAAGCCTATTGATTTAGTCTTAAAGAAATTTGATCAGTCAAAAGAAGAAAGAGATAAAGAACTTGAGAAAGTAAAAGCAGATGTTCAAGATAAAATAGATTCTCTTAAGGATGATAATCAAGTGAAAATACTAACTGCAGAAAATGATAAATTAATAAATTCTGATTTTAAAAAATTAACCAAGAAATTAATGAGATCACAAATCATTAATGATGGGAAAAGAGTTGATGGTAGAGATCTAGACGAAGTTAGAAAAATATCAGCTTCTGCAGGAATACTACCAAAAAGAGTTCATGGTTCAGCTTTATTTCAAAGAGGTTTAACACAAGTATTATCAACAACTACGCTTGGCACTCCTAGTGATGCTCAAGAGATGGATGATCTCAATCCAAGTACTGAAAAGACTTACTTACACCATTATAACTTCCCTCCTTATTCAGTGGGTGAGACTCGGCCAATGAGAACTCCTGGGAGGAGAGAAATTGGTCATGGAGCCTTAGCTGAAAGAGCTATAATCCCTGTTTTACCAGGAAAAGAAACATTCCCTTACGTACTAAGAGTAGTAAGTGAGGTTTTAAGTTCTAATGGATCTACATCAATGGGATCTGTTTGTGGAAGTACTCTATCTTTACTTGATGCTGGTGTTCCTTTAAAAGCCCCTGTAAGCGGAACTGCGATGGGCCTAATTAAAGAAGGCAAAGAGATTAGAATCCTTACAGATATTCAAGGAATTGAAGATTTCCTTGGAGATATGGACTTCAAAGTTGCGGGTACTGAAAAAGGAATAACGGCATTGCAAATGGATATGAAAATTACAGGATTACCCGTTTCTGTAATTTCCGATGCAATAAAAAAAGCTCGCCCTGCCAGATTACATATATTAGAAAAAATGCAAGAAGCCATTGAAAAACCTAAAGAATCGTTATCTCCTCATGCCCCAAGACTCTTAAGTTTCAGAATTGATCCTGAGCTTATAGGTACCGTGATCGGTCCAGGTGGTAGAACTATCAAAGGTATTACAGAAAGGACAAACACCAAAATTGATATCGAAGATGGGGGCATTGTTACTATAGCCTCCCATGATGGAGCAGCTGCAGAGGAAGCACAAAAGATAATAGAGGGTCTAACAAGAAAGGTACACGAAGGTGAGATCTTTTCAGGAATAGTTACTAGAATTATCCCAATAGGAGCTTTCGTTGAAATACTCCCTGGGAAAGAGGGTATGGTTCACATATCACAGTTATCAGAGGCTAGAGTCGAGAGGGTAGAGGATGTCGTAAGGCAAGGGGATGAGGTAACAGTTAGAGTTCGGGAAATTGATAGTAGAGGTAGGATTAATTTGACTCTTAGAGGTGTTGGTCAAAATAATGGGATGTCCTATCCAGAACCCACTCCAACACCCGTAGCACCTCTTAATTAGTCAAAAGGATATAAATCGAATTTTCTTATAGCTTGCGTTATTTCTGCGCATATACTTTTATGAGAAAATATATCACTTCTAGCAACTATTATTCCACCTTGTTCAAAATTAGAGCCTACAAAGGCTAATTCATAATTATTTAGTTTGGTCAAAGAACCGTTATCATTTTTTAAGATGGCTTCTGGCGCAGCAAAGTGCCAGTCTTTAGAAGAACTTTTACCTTGTAGGCTCAAACAAATATAGATATTACTCTCCCATCTTAAAATCGAAGCAATTTTACACCCAACACTTCTTCCCATGACTATTTGATCTTTAAAGTTTAATTTTTCAATTACCTTTTTTAGAGTTTGATTACTATGATTTTTACTTGTAACAATGATCATCTCATGAATTCTCCCCTTATTTTGCGAAAGATTAGTTTTTAAGTAAGTTCCATATCTAGATTCTCACCAACTTTTTCTTCCATTAGAGATCAATAATTGATTTTTTTCAGGGATAAGAACAACTCCAATCAATGGTTTTTGCTTATAATTTAATGCTTAATGTATTGCATAATTTCCCGCTTCTTGAATAAAATCTTTGGTAACATCTAAAGGATCTAAAACTCAGCACCAGTCTTATTTTGCTTCAAAATAATTTAGTTCATCCTTTGCATTCTCTTCGCTTAAAATTTCCCAACCAATATTTTTATAATTCTTATATATTCTATTAATGATCATCTCATTTACCAGTAAATCAGAATGAGTTAAAGGATCCTACTGGTTTTTTTTCTAAAAATGTTAGCTTTTTCTTCTGGATTTCTAATGAGATTTGAATAATAAATCAATATATCTGCTGCTTCCCAGCTTAAAAAATCTCAAATCACCGATAAGATTATTAATATCAAAACCAAAAGGTAATTTAGTCACATAAATGAATATCGATTCTCTATTTTCACATATAGACCAAAAACCTGAAAGCGGAATTTTATATATAGTAGGAACTCCTATTGGGAATTTATATGATATTTCTTTAAGAGCTTTAAATACTCTAAAAAATGTCTCACTAGTAGCTTGCGAAGATACTAGACAGACTCAAAAAATAATGAATAAATATTCAATAAAAAATAATCTTATAAGTTTTAATATGCACAACTCAATAAAAAAAATTCCTATATTAGTAGATAAACTCCAAAAAGGTGACTCAATTGCTCTAGTTAGTGATGCAGGAATGCCAAGCATTTGCGATCCCGGAGAAAATCTTGTCAGAGAAGTAAAATTAAATAAATTGAAAACTATTTGCATCCCAGGCCCTTGCGCAGCTCTCACAGCTTTAGTTTCTAGTGGATTAGAATCATCAAAATTTATCTTTGAGGGTTTTCTACCAAAGAAACAAAGTGAAAGAAATAAAATCCTTTTTGATATCAGTAAAAATACAAAAACTACTATTATTTATGAATCACCTCATAGAATTAATAAATCCTTATTAGAACTAAAAAATTTTTGCGGAGGTGACAGAGAAATTCAACTTTATCGCGAATTAACCAAAAAGTTTGAGGAGCATATAGGCAATAATATTAATGAAGTTATTGAGAATATAAAAGATAAAGAAATTATCGGAGAGATAACAGTATTGATTAGAGGTATAAACAATTCAAAAAATCAAAATATTGATTTATTAGTTTTAAAGAATGAACTTAATGAATTAATTAATGCAGGTTTAAATTTATCATCTGCGTCTAAATACCTAGCAAAAAAAAATGGTATTCCAAAAAACATAATTTATAATCTATATTAGAAATATTGTCTAATGCAGGATATGTCTGTAGCATTTAAAAAGTTATTTTTTTCAATTACCTTCAATTCTTGTCTGTTCTTATTATTGATAATTGGCATACAAAATAGCTCAAGTAAAAGAAAGGTTAATTTGTTTAAAAACGAAACTATTGCATTACCAATAAGCTTTATTGTTGGAGTAAGTTTCATAACAGGTTCAATAACAGGAAGCTTTGTTCCTATTTTCTTTAATAACAAAAAGTTTGATAATTAAATAGAAATCAAATTTTCAGCAGTAACTATTCTAGATATTCCACGTGAAATCAATATCGGAGCAACAATTCTAAATACATCAGTATTAGGAACTTTTAATACTTTTTGATCTTTGTTACAGATACGCTTTGCGGTTTTCAAATCAAAATGAATTTCTATAGTTTTTCTCTTCAAATCATTTTGAGGTAAAAATTGCCATTCAGGATAATCTTTTAAATACTTAGTTTCTAGTTCAATTTCTTTTTTGACAATTAGAAACACCATATTAGGTAGTTTTATCTCTGAAAGAGGTATCGAAGAAATATCTTTCTGAGAAACAAGTTCAAAGTCATGATCCAAAGGTGTTATTTCTATAAACGATTCAAAAGGATTAATCTTTTCTTCATTTGATCTGCCTATTGATATTGAATTATTATCAAGCTTATTTATAATATT
>QCIJ01000008.1 GCA_003216755.1 Prochlorococcus sp. AG-402-K22
AATTATATATTTATTTCCCTTGATATTTTGAGTTTTCTTTTTTCTTATATGATTTTTACAATTAATAAGAAGAAATTAAGTGCTCCTCCAATTCATCCAATATATTCATAGAGGAGGGCAAAAGTAGTGCCAATAGTTGCAAGTAATAGCAGGTTATAGATTGGGAGGGGTAAATCTAAATATGAGACTACTTAAAAAAACAGATTGGAAAGTCTTCCTATGAATTGGTTTTAAGAGTCGGGGAGACATGATTCGAAGCTATCTCAATCAAACCTCATGTCATATTAGCGATTTTCCAATTTCGCTTTCCCCCTCATTTGTCTTAAGATCTCTTCGGGCGAGGAATGGGAGAGTATTTGTATACTTTTGATAATGTTAGAGGGTATTTAGTAATATATAATTAAGAATAAAATTTAAAAATTTAGGTCTTTTTTAACACTCAGCAAGAATATTTTTTATTTCCTTTATGAGTTTCTTCAATAGATTAAATTTTGCAAATTTAAAAAAATTTGTTGATATAAATATAAAAAGATAAAGAAGCTTATTTACTAGGAAATCCTTATAGTATTTTATTTATCATTAAATACAATTTTTTTAACTCATAAATTTTTTATGAAATACTTTGATCCCATTAGGAAAGTTGGCTCTCAGAAAGAGATCCCATCCTTTAATGAGGTCGACAATTTTATTAAAGTTGATGGTTACCAATCTTTTTTAATAAATAAAATTAGTGGAAAATTAGATTTTCTATCTCATAAAAAAAAATGTCAAAAGCTTGATCTAATATTTAAAAGTATTAATGATTGCAAATCAATTTTGGATCTAGGCTGTAACTCTGGTGTTGCACTTTTTATTGCTAAACAAAACAATTTTACCTTATGTACAGGTGTGGATCATGATCCTGAATGTATAGATATCTTGAATCAAATAGTTAATAAATTAAATTTAGCGTTATTTATTAATGCATACACATTAAATATTGGAGATAATAAATTAAAGGAAAAAATTAAAAATAAGTACGATTTAGTTTATTGTGGAGCTTTAATTCATTGGATATTTAATTTAACTTCAGATTTCAGAAATTTCAATTCATTAATAAGTTATCTCTCCTATTTCAGCAAGAATAAACTGATTATTGAATGGGTAGATCCAGAAGATTCTGTTATGAAGAAATTCAACCATGTTTCAAGAAACTCATTACCAAATGATGAGATTTATAACATTGACAATTTCGAGCGAAATCTTTTGAAATTTGGAGAAATTGAAGAAAAAATAATAATGGAAAAAGAAACAAGGATTAGTTACATATGCAAGTTAACAAAAAGATGAAAAAACATTATTCTTAATTACGTTTTTAAAAGTGACTTAATCCTTTTTTTTTTGTTTTCCTGATTACTATTAGTGAATCTTAAAAATATATTTTTAAACTGGTGGTTATTTTTCTTTTTATAAGAAGAATATATTTTTCTAAATTCAATTTCCCAAGAAGTGCTTTTAGCACTAGTCATTCTAAAAGTATAATTAGTGCAAATATTAGTGCAGAATTGCTATATTGTCGGTATATCTAGATATATCCTGCTATAAACTAATCTTACCTTGTATCTTATGATTTCAGTTGTAGCAATGCTTTTGTCCATGCCCTCGTCGGGACTTGAACCCGAGACCTCTCCCTTACCAAGGGAGTGCTCTACCGCTGAGCTACAAGGGCAATTTTAAAGTGGGCCGGGTTGGATTTGAACCAACGTAGGCAGAGCCAGCGGATTTACAGTCCGCCCCCTTTAACCACTCGGGCACCGACCCCCACTATTTGAACTTATCAGTTAATGGACACTTTGTGTGGAATTGTTTTGGTTTTTTTGTCTCTTTCTAGATAGCATTTGTAAAGAAAAGACTTTATTGATGATGAATATTTTATTGATAAATGGCCCAAATCTAAATTTATTGGGAACTAGAGAACCTGAAATATATGGTAATAAAACATTGAATGATATAGAAAAAGATCTAACAAAAGTTGCTAAAGACAAGAGTATTAATCTTGAATGTTTTCAAAGTAATCATGAAGGAGAAATAGTAGATAAAATTCAGGAATCTGTAAAAAGTATCCAAGGTATTATTATAAATGCTGGCGCTTTCACTCATACCTCGATTTCCATTAGAGATGCTTTAATTGGATCAAAAATTCCATTTGTAGAGTTACATATTTCAAATATTTTTAGTAGAGAAGATTTTCGTAAAGAATCTTTTCTTACAGATAAAGCTATAGGAATTATTAGTGGATTCGGCATATCAAGTTATTCCTTAGCTCTTGAAGGAATCATTGGATATATAAGTACTAAAAATTAAATGCTAGTTGATTTTAAAAGGCCTTCTTCTCATATTAAATATTTATCGTCATTAACCTCTGATGAGTGGATCAAACTCGCATTATCTAATCCAATAGATATTCTTATTGACCATGCTCATTGTGAAAGAAAAGCAGCAGGAGTGGCTATTCAATTGATGTTTAGATATCCCTCAGAATTAAATCTGGCAGAAGTTCTAAGTCCAATAGCGAGAGAGGAATTAGAGCATTTTGAAAAAATACTTTATTTTTTGAAGAATCTTGGACATTCTCTTAGGACTTTAAAACCCCCACCCTATGGAGCTGAATTGGCTAAGAATATAAGAAAGGATGAACCCAATAGAATGCTTGATAGTTTCTTGATTGCAGGACTGATTGAAGCAAGAAGTCATGAAAGATTAAGCTTGCTTGCTCTTAATTCTGAGGATAAATCATTGAAAGCACTTTATGAGTCTCTGCTTGAGAGTGAGGCAAGACATTTTGGAGTTTATTGGAAACTAGCGCAAACTAAATTCTCTAAAAATCAAACTTTCAAAAGGTTAGAGGAATTGTCTGAAATTGAGTCAGCAATACTAGCTGAAACTTTTATGATGCCAAGGGTACATAGCTAAAGTTAATAAAATAAAAATGATAATAAACAAGTTCTTAAGTTTACTTAATCGATATAAAACTGATTTGCCAACATTAACCATCGTTGGTGTAGGCCCTGGAGATCCATCACTTCTAACAATTGCTGCTTTGGATGCGATCAAAAAAGCAAAAGTTATAGTTTTTCCGGTGTCAAATGATAACAAAAAGAGTTTCGCTGCGGAAATAGTCAAGAAACATACCAAATTTAAAAAAAAGATACCTATTATTTTTCCAATGGCTAGGAAGGATTTTGATCCTGATAGTATATGGTCTATTTCAGTAGAAAAAATTGTAAAAACTATACAAAAAGGCGAATCAGTAGTTTTACTTTGCCTTGGAGATACTTCACTATTTGCAAGCTCTTCAAATATTTTGAGGCTAATAAAAAATAATCATCCCGAAATTATTACCAATACCATACCTGGTATCTCTTCTCTTTCAGCAGCAGCAGCCTTGACTGATTTTGATTTAGTTAAAAAAGGTGAGACCTTGATAATCAAAGAGTGCCCCTCTTCAAATTCAGAATTAACATCTCTAATCAGGGATAGTAGAGGAAATAAAACGGTCTTAGCAATTATGAAAGTTGGGAAAAGATGGAATCTAGTAAGAGAAACTTTAAAAAAAGAGGATATCATCAATAAATCATTAATAGCTTTAAGTGTTGGCATGCCTGACCAAATTATTCAATATGCATCTCAATATAAGAATGACATTATGCCTTATTTCTCTTTGATTTTGATAAGGTTGGATTAATGAATAAAAAGGAAGATTTAGCAGAAAACCAATTTACCTGGCCAATTTGTAAGGAACTATTATTTCTCGTTCTTGAAGATAAAGTTAGTGATGTTTTTGTTTGTGAATTGGTTTGGGAAAGACTTTTTTATAAAAAAGAACTACCTATGAATGGCTGGTTTCCTAGTGCATTAACTCCTGCTTATTGGTCAGATAAATTTGTAGAAGCTCCTCAAATCATCTCAGAGCGAATAGCATCAGTTCATTTGACTCGATCAATCCCAAGGGATCATAAACAGGGACTGAAAAATTTTCTTAACTTTAAAGGTTATAAGATTAACGAACTTTATCCAAGAAGAACTAGAAGGGCGACCGCAGTAAATTGGTTAATTTATTGGGCTATTGAAAATAAATGTTTTTTAAACGATAAAAATATTATTCCAATAGGAAGTTCACCACCTCTTAATCCAGCAAAAGGACATTTTGGAGATCCAGAAATCAAATAAATTATTCTTGGTAAGGTAAATGATTCTATAAAAGGTATAGTTGTAATAGACAATATTTTCTTTGGAGAGAAGAATTGATTCTTCCAAAAATAGCAATAATCGGGAGACCTAATGTTGGTAAATCTACCTTGGTAAATCGTATTTGCGAAAGTAATGATGCAATAGTATTTGATAAGCCTGGTGTTACAAGAGACAGAACTTATCAAAATGCTTCATGGGGTGGTAAGGAATTTCAAATAGTTGATACTGGAGGGTTAGTTTTTGATGATGATAGTGAATTCTTACCAGAGATACGAACACAAGTTTATTTAGCCCTAGAAGAGGCTTCAATCGCTTTACTTGTAGTAGATGGGAATCAAGGGGTTACTGATGGTGATTTATCAATAGCAAAATGGTTAAGGAACTCAAGCTGTAAAACAATTGTTGCTGTTAATAAATGTGAATCTACTACTCTGGGTATCTCTTTAGCCTCTGAGTTCTGGAAATTAGGATTGGGCGAACCTTACCCTGTTTCTGCTATTCATGGTTCAGGTACTGGTGATCTTTTAGATCTTGTTATTGATGAACTTCCCGAAAATAATATTCAGGATGAGGAAGAAAAGATAATGATGTCGATTATTGGCAGGCCAAATGTTGGTAAATCTAGTTTGTTAAATTCAATCTCAGGAGAAAAAAGAGCAATAGTTAGTGATATTAGTGGGACTACAACTGATTCAATTGATATGCTTATTAAAAAAGGTGATATCCAATGGAAAATTGTGGATACTGCTGGGATTAGAAGAAAGAAGAATGTTAAATATGGTACAGAATTCTTTGGTATTAATAGAGCTTTTAAATCTATAGATAGAAGTGATGTATGTGTCTTAGTTGTCGACGCTACAGATGGAGTTACTGATCAAGACCAGAAGTTGGCAGGGAGAATAGAGGAACAAGGCAGAGCTTGTATAATTGTTGTTAATAAATGGGATCTTGTAGAAAAAAATAGTTCAACAATTTATCAAGTAGAAAAAGAACTTAGATCGAAACTTTATTTTTTACACTGGTCAAAAATGATTTTTATATCTGCCCTAACAGGGCAAAGAGTTGAGAATATTTTTGAGCATGCTCTTAATGCTGTAAATCAACATAGAAGAAGAGTTACAACATCCGTTGTGAATGAAGTTCTTAAAGAATCTATTAGTTGGAAAAGTCCTCCAACGAAAAGAAGCGGCAAGCAAGGTAGGCTTTATTACGGTACTCAAGTAAAGAATAAACCTCCCACTTTTACTCTTTTTGTAAACGACCCAAAATTATTTGGAATAACTTACAGAAGATATATTGAAAAACAAATTAGATTAAATTTAGGGTTTGAAGGCACACCTCTAATTTTGTTGTGGAGGGGTAAACAGCAAAGAGCATTAAATAAAGAAGTCGAAAGGGAAAATATTGAGTTAATTCAAAAAGATTAATGAATATACTTACCAAGTTTTCTGTTGGTCAATACGTTTACGGTAATAGAAGTTGGCTAAGAATTATAGATAGTAGATTAAAAATAATCATAGTAATGATATTTCTAATCACTCCAATATGGGCAGGTCCTATATGGAGATTGAGTTTAGTTGGTTGTTTACTATTGGTTACTCTTATAAGTTTATTGCCATCAAGAGTATGGTGGCGATCCTTGTGTATTCTCTTATGCTTATCATTTTTAATTGGATGTTTATCAATGCTTGCATCTTCTGATATTCAATCTTTAGATGGTTATTTAAGAAATCCCAAAGAATTACAAGTGTTAGTTGAAAACCATAAGGAATGGAACATTTTGCAAATTCCTTCACAAAAGATATGGTTTATAAATTTTGGTCCTTACAACTTATCAAGAAATGCCTTTGAATTAGGAATAAAAACTTCCACCTTGATATTTACTGTTATTCATAGTGTTAATTTGATGCTTTTAACTACATTACAAGAAGATATTGTATGGGCGATAAGTTGGTTTCTTTCCCCATTAAGAAAAATCGGATTGCCACTTAATAAGTGGCTTTTTCAGTTATTAATTGCGTTGCGTTTTATTCCATTAGTGCAGGAAGAATTGCAAAATATAATTAAATCAGTGTCAGTAAGATCAATAAATTTTAGAAATTTAGGATTTAAGAAATCCTTTAATGTCTTGTTAATTTTGGTAGAAAGATTATTTCAAAATATATTTCTGAGAATCGACCAAGGCGCAGAATCATTATTCTCTAAGAAAAAAATTATTATAAAAACTAACAGATTCAGAACCTTTTATCCCTCCAAATCTCTATATGTAATTATTAATACATTATCGATATGTTTTATTTGCATAGCAATTTTTCTGAGAAAACTGTATGGTGCATTATAAATAACACAATATTTAAGTTTGAGTTCAGAGCGTTATTTAAATCATCCAACATTTGGAATGTTGTACCAAGTCTCTCCTGGAAATGATGGGAGAGATATTTATGCTACTTTATATGCACAAAAAATGTTTTTTTTGGTAGAAATCAGGCAGAGAGAAGTTTTTTTTGAAGTTATACCTTATCTTGATGCTCGAAATCAGGCCGAATTGAGCCTTCAAAGAGCTAGACGAAAAGCATCTGAAGATCTTCCGAAATGGGAGAATTTATTTACACAAACTTTCTTGTAAAAGGTGAACCCTTCAAATTATTTAAAAATAAAAAATCAAATCCCATCAAATGTAAATATACTTGCTGTAAGTAAAGGTTTCAAAAGTCAAGAAATCAAGACTATTCAAAATATAGGTCAAAATGATTTTGGTGAGAGTAAGTTTCAAGAGGCTTTTGAGAAGCAATTGATATTAAAAGATCTTAAACAAATAAAATGGCACTTTATTGGAAGAATACAAAGTAATAAAATAAGAAAGATTGTTCAAAATTTTAAATACATTCACTCAGTAGATTCATTTGAAAAGTTGCAAAAGATTTCTAGTATTTCATATGAAGAGAAGAAAAATCCATTTATAATGTTGCAGGTTAAGTTAAGTGATGACCCTTCTAAAGGGGGTTTTAAGCCTGAACTTTTAATATCGAAGTGGAGAGAAATCCAAGAATTGAAAAACATTACATTAAAGGGTTTGATGACTATTAATCCCAGAGGACTAAGCTCCAAGGAAAATTCAGAATTGTTTAAAAAATGTCGTTCTTTAGCTGATTCACTTCAACTTCCAGATTGTTCAATGGGAATGTCAGGGGATTGGGAGGAGGCTATTGATTCTGGATCAACCTGGTTAAGATTAGGCTCATTACTTTTTGGAGATAGATCCTAATTATTTTTTTATTTATAAAAATCTTATCTATAAACTTGCAGTAAAGAACAAGTAACGTTATCTAGGTATAGGTGGTTTATTCATTTAAAAAATGAATCTATTACTTAAGGTTCTTAAACCTTTGTAATTATTTTATGAGGATTTAAAAGGTGTCACTTATTTCTAAATTAAAGGCAGTTGTTGCAGGGGATGAGTATCTCGATGATGATTTTGATGAGTTGGATTATCCATCAGAGGATGAATTAAGTGATTTCAAACAAAACCAAAGAAATTCAAATGCCCTTGCAAATTCAAATCCTTTCGAATTTATGAATAATAATAAATCACCTAAAGTTGTTGGAATGCCTGGGATCTCAAATTCATCGTCAGAAGTAAGCTTGATGGAACCAAGAAGTTTCGATGAGATGCCTCAAGCTATTCAAGCATTAAGAGAGAGAAAAACTGTAATTCTTAATTTAACTATGATGGATCCAGATCAGGCTCAAAGAGCGGTTGATTTTATTGCTGGTGGAACATATGCAATTGATGGACATCAAGAGAGAGTGGGTGAAAGTATTTTCCTTTTTGCTCCAAGTTGTGTAAATGTAACTAGTTCTTCGCCTGAAGAAGCTTCTCCTTCAAATATACCTTCTAAAAACACTCCACAATATAATTTTGAAAATAACACTGCTCCCGAACCTGCATGGGGTAATTCTAAATTAAGTGCTTATTCATGATTAATCTGTGACTGACAAAATTGCGATTATTGGTTTTGGAAATATTGCAAAAGCTATAATAACTCCTCTATTAGACAAAAATTTAATTCAGCCAGAGAATGTTTATTGTGTTGTAAATTCTGAAAAAAGTTTAGAAAATATAAAAAAAAATTATAAATATAATATAAATGCCTATAAATCAAGTTCTAAAGATTCAAAAATAATTTGGGATTGTCAAGTTAAACTTCTTTCGGTAAAACCTCAGCATCTTGAATATATAAGTGAGGCCGATAACATGTCAAATAAGGACAATTTTTTAGTTTCAATTCTTGCTGGTGTTTCAATAAATAGACTTACTCAAAAATTTCCTAACCATAAATGTGTGAGAGTTGTTACAAATATTCCAATAATAATTGGAAAGGGTTTAACAGGAATTGCTTGGGGTGAAAATCTTACAAGAGATCAGAAACAATTTACAAAAAAATTATTTGAAAATACAAGTAAGATTTATGAATTTACGGAAGATTACCTCGATATATTTTTAGCTTTGACATCATCAGGTCCTGCAATTATTGCTTTAATTATAGAAGCATTAAGTGATGGAGGGTTGAGTGGCGGATTACCAAAGATACTTTCAGAAGAACTTATTATGGAGATGATACTAGGAACTATTAGTTTAATAAAAGAAAATCAAATAACACCTTCTGAGGTTAAAAATTTAGTAACTTCTCCAGGTGGAACAACTATTTCTGCTTTGAGAGTTTTAGAAAATAAAAGTATAAGATCAGCTTTAATTGAATCAATAGTTTCAGCGAGTAACCGAAGTAAAGAATTTAATTAGTTTCTGAAATTATCTTTTAAGTCCGCATAAACTTCCCCAAGTAAATTTATATTTTTAGTAATTGTATACCTTTCAAGTACTCGATCTCTAGCTTTTTGCCCAAGATCTTTTGTAAATGATGGGTGTTCAACCATAATTGGGATTATAGTTTTTAGTTGTGCAGCTACATTATCAGTTGAAATTACAATTCCTGCTCCATTATCTAATACTTCACCATCCGCTCCGGCATCTGTGGCTACACATGCAGTACCAGTAGACATTGCCTCTAAAAGTGATAATGACAAACCCTCTACTAAGCTTGGTAAAAAAAATACTTCAGCAATTTGCATTATCGCTACCCTAGTTTCTAAATCTAATTCGGCACCCCACCAAATTAATTTCTCATTACTAAGGTTTGAAAAACTATTTTCAAGTGTTGGCTTCATTGGTCCATCTCCAACAATAACTAATTTACAATTATTGTTTTTTGTTTGGCGCCAGGACCGTAAAAGTGCCTCGATATTTTTCTCATTGGCAATCCTTCCCATGTATAAGAAGATTCTTTCATTCCCAAGTTTATTTTTTACCTGATCATATTTTTTATTTTTTTCGCAAAAAGGTTTCCAAATATTTTCATCAACGCCGTTTGGAATTATTATTAGTTTTTCTTTAGGCACTCCTAATTTCTCAAGAACATTTTTTTGAGGCTCAGAAAAGATAATTACCTTATCAAATTTTGCTAACGATGGAGCGTACAGTTGATACGTTAATTGTTGAGTGCTCGCAGTTAAATTTCTATTTTTTGCATCAAATGGTGGGTGAAATGTTCCTATAAGTGGAACATTAATTTCACTGCAGAGCTCTGGAAGTCTAAAATCTAAGGGAGATAAAGTTAGACTCGCATGCACAATATCAGGTTTTAATCTTTCCAATGATAGCCTTAGCTCTTTTTCTGCTCTTGGGGAGGGTATTGTATAAACTTGGGACTTAATTAAATATGGGAGACTTACGTCAGGATCATTTGCCAGAAATAATGGTTTTGGTGAATTTGAACTAGAGGGATTGTCGAAATGAATAAAACTAATTTTATGCCCCCTGGTCTTTAATTCCTCAGTAGTTGAATTACCATAAGTTACATTTCCACAAAAAGGAGATTTTTTACCCAACCAGGCAATATGGACCACATTAATTGAATTAACTATTTATTAAGTTAACAGTCAGAGTCCCCAAGATCATAATTTTAAAATTTATTAAAGGTTAATGAAAATCCTAACTATATATTTCTCTCAACATTTTTAGTGAAGATAGATCTTTCTCTAGTTGACTAGCAATCCAAGTTTCAATAATAAATAATATTTTAAGCCAAACTTTTTTAGGTCCTAACAACTCTCCATTAGATTTGATTGGCAATTCGGGGAAAAGGAGTCTCTGTATTAAAGCAACTTCAGATGCATTTATTTTTAGATTACTTTGAGGATCTTCTATGCATGAAAACCCTTCATTTGGCAAAAAATAACAACTCCATTCCCAATTTCCTAAAGTTGGAATTATCGGTCCTCCTGTTTTACAGCAATGATGAATTGGTAAATTAATACCACCAATAGCTAATAGATGAATTAAAGATTGAATACTCATTGAGAGCATTTTAATATCTTTTTCTTTAGATTCTTCATATAAATAAATCCTATCTAGATGTGCAAGAACACAAGCTAAATAGTTTTGTTGCTTGTCATTATTACCTACTAATAAAAGTGTTAATTCAGTTATTGCTTGTGCGGCTGCAAGACATTCAATATTTTTCCCTAGACCAGAATAGCTTTTTAATATTTTAATTTGACGTACAGATTTAAGATTTCTTTTGCCAAAAATCTGCAGACTTAAATATGTTAATGGAGTAGCTGCGGCAAGACTACTTTTTGGACGCCTAGCGCCAGGGACCGCAAATCTAACAATCCCTTGCTCATCTGTAAGAATAGTTATTAATCTATCATTTTCTCCTAATGGAGAAGCTTTAATACAGAGACCTTCAAGTCTACACTCACCAGAACCAGACATTTAAATAACTTTTACTTCTTGAAAAATCTCATAAAAATTAGAAGTTCCAACGCAACTAATTCCCATTTCAAACAAATCAATAACTTGTTTCAGTTTTTTTATACCCCCTACAACTTTGATTTGATTTTCCGAGCCTATTATCTTTAGTATTTCGGCTACATCGTTGGATGTAATAGTAGGCCCAAACCCGTCTCCGAATTGAAAATTTTTTATTCCTAATTCCAAAGATATTTCTATAGCACTATATAAAACCTCTTCTTGAAGTTTTGATTTATTTATGATTATTGAAACTGGTAATCCCGACAGCTTAACTTGCTCAATTTCAGCAGCGAAAGTTTCTAAATTTCTTTTGTATAAATTGATGAAATTTGGGATATATTCAATACCGTTTGCACCTTTATCTTTTGCAAAACAAACTAGTTCTTCAATAAATGAAACTGGTAAATCTGCTAAAGGGTAAGAAATAAGTGCATTTATGCTTGCGCTGTAATTACTCAAACTATTTTTAAAATCAGCTAAATAATTAAGTGAAGTAGAAATATTTTTAATATTATATTTTTTTATTAAATCGCAATTTGCACAGAACTCCTCCCAGGTTAAATAGGGGTTGATAATAATTGCATGAATTTTCTCGTTTAATTCATATTCAATATTGGGCATTTAAAAGTTATTTAGATTGAATCAGTCCGTAACCTCCATGATTCCTCTTATATATAACTTGAAGTTCATTATTTTTCTTATTTCGAAAAACATAAAAATCATGATCAATTAGATCTAATTGTTTTCTTGCTTCTTCTGATGAAATTGGAGTCATTTCAAAGTATTTATTTTTTATAGATGGCTCAGGTAGACTTGCTTCCATTCTTACTTTAAGTAAATCTTTATCTAAAAATTTTGATTCCATACTTTCAATTAGTAAAGACTCTTTATTTTTAAATTGATTATTATGAATTGTTTTATTGTTTCTTTCTTTGTATTTACGTAATTTTCTACAAAGTTTATTTGAAACTAAATCAATGCTTGAGTATAGATTTTCAGTTTTTTCTTCAGCTCTAATGACAGTACCATTTGCAAAAATAGTAACTTCTGCAGTTTGGAACGAGACTCTTGGGTTCTTTTCTATTGATAGGTGTATGTCGGCTTCTTTAACGATATCCTTATAGTGATGCGTCGCTTTTTCTATCTTTGCCTCAGTATATTCTTTTAATGCTCCAGTGAGTTCAAGATTCTTTCCATGGATTAAAATTTTCATAACAAATCTAAAAATATTTACTTACTTTCTAAATCTACTTAAATATGGTTAATAGAACAGCAATAATTAAACAACCTGATAAAATTTCTTTTTTCAATGATGTTTATAAATTACAAAAAGAATATCAGGAGGCATTGATTTTAGATAACTCTAAACCTGATCTTATTTGGATAGGGGAGCATCAACTTTGTTATACGTTGGGTAGAGGATCTAATTATGATAATTTACTATTTTCTCTGAATGATAATAAATATGATGTTTTTAAAATTGATAGAGGTGGTGAGGTTACTTGTCATATGCCGGGACAATTAGTAACTTACTTGGTTTTAGATTTGAAAAATTTTAATAAAGATTTAAATTGGTATTTAAGAAAAATTGAAGAAATTATTATAAAGATTCTTGGAAATTTTAATATAGATTGTCAATCTAGAAAAGGTTTTACTGGTGTTTGGAAAGGAAATAAGAAAATTGCTTCAATTGGAATTGGGTGTAAAAGATGGATCACAATAAATGGATTTTCAATCAATATTGACTGCGAATTAGAAAACTTTAATAAAATTGTTCCTTGCGGAATAGAGAATTGTATTATGACAAATATGATTGATTACAACAAAAATTTTAGTATTCAAGAAGTCAAGAGAATTGTTAAAAAAATCATTCAGGAAGAATTTAATTTTGATTTTGTATCAAAATAGAAATTAAAATTTCAAAATTGATTTAATATGAATGATAAAGCGTATTGGCCTTCGTCAAAACCTCTTTCTAAAAAGGATAAATTTGCTAAAGATAGAGATTTTACTGAAAACCTTAATCATATAGATCAAATTTGGGAAAATTTAAAATTTAAATGTGGTGATACTTTAGCTGTTTGCGATTTAAGAGGGAAATACAAAGAAAAATTCTCTTATTCTGAGTTAGCTGATTTGATAACAAAAGTCTCTTTATCGTTTAAAAACTATGGGTTAGAAAAAGGGGATGTAGTTACTGTAATATCTGAAAATTCTCCAAGATGGCTAGCAGTCGATCAAGGCCTAATGCGTTTAGGAGCTATAAATGCAGTAAGAGGTATTAATTCTCCTTCCGTAGAATTAGAATATATAATTGAGCACTCTAATTCGGTAGGATTAATAATTCAATCTAAGGAAATTTGGCTAAAGTTAAACAATAAAGAAGAATTAAAAAAAAGACTGAAATTTATAATTAATTTAGAAGATGAACGATTTGAAAGTTTAATAAGTTGGAATCAATTTATAAGTTCAGAAGAACAAGAAAATTCAAAAAATAATATCATTGAAAAATTTAAACCAAAAATTGATGATGTTGCTACTATTCTTTACACCTCTGGTACAACAGGAAAACCTAAAGGTGTACCCTTGACCCATGCAAATTTTTTACATCAAGTAATTAATTTAGCCTATATCGCTGATCCAGAACCTGGAACTTCTGTATTAAGCGTTTTACCTATTTGGCATTCTTATGAGAGGAGTGCTGAATACTTCTTTTTTTCTTGCGGTTGTTCTCAATACTATACAATTCCAAAATTTCTGAAAGATGATATTACAAAAATAAAACCTGTTGTAATGGCCACTGTACCAAGACTATGGGAGGCAATATATGATGGTTTTTTTCAAGCGTTGAAAAAAATGCCCTCCAAGAATCAAAAACTTATTAAGTTTTTGATAAGTAATAGTTCAGTTTTCAAAAGAAGTCTAAGAAAGATAAGAAATTTAGATATCAATCAAATAACTATTAAATCAAAAATCCCCTTACTGGGTTCTGTTATTGGTCGATATCCTTTACATAAATTGTCTACTATTTTTTTATGGCCGAATATTCTTAGAAAACTATGCGGAGAAAAACTGAAATTTCCTATTAACGGCGGAGGGGCATTGCCAGAACATGTGGATCTTTTTTTTGAATCTTTAGGAGTAGATGTTTTGGTGGGATATGGCCTCACAGAAACTAGTCCAGTATTAACTTGTAGGAGAAGAGAATTAAATGTTAGAGGATCATCCGGTCAGCCTCTAGCATTTACTGAAATCAAAATAGTAAATGATGATAAAAAAAAGATTCTGAAGTTCAGAGAAGTCGGAAAGATTCTCGTTAAGGGACCACAAGTAATGAAAGGTTATCTTAATAATGAATTAGCTACAAAAGATGTTTTATCCAAGGATGGTTGGTTTGATACTGGCGATTTAGGTTTTTTAATACCTAATGGTTCTCTTTTTATAACAGGAAGAGCCAAGGATACAATAGTGCTTTCAAGTGGTGAAAATATAGAACCGAATCCGCTTGAGACCGAAATCCTTAGTTCTGAATTTATTAATCAGATTCAACTAGTAGGACAAGACAAGAAATGTTTAACAGCACTTGTAGTGCCTAATGTCGAATTGGTTAAAAATAAGTTCTTGGAAGAAGACCTTTCGCAATTAAACCTGAATAAAAATATTGGTACATTTTTTAAATCACAAATTAATAATTTGCTTAAAAGTCGATTAGGAGCAAGATCAGAAGAACAAATATTTGATTGTTATTTTGTTGATGCCTTCACTTTAGAAAATGGTTTGTTAACACAAACTCTTAAACAAAAAAGAAAAGAAATAGAAAAAAAGTATTCATTACAAATAGAAAATATGTATGAAAACAAATTTAGTAAGAAAATTTGATTTGTTCTATCTATATTGAAAAGGTAATTTAATTTTTTATGGAAACAAAAAACTCAATATCTATTAAGCGCTCAATAGCTATAAAAGCTGTAGTTACACCAACTTGGAAGGAAGATGCTGAAAAAGAATTAAGTAAAGCAATTTCAAACATTGACCAGCAATTATCTCAACTTGAGCAGGAGGGGCAGCAAATAGTAAATAATATTAGATCCCAATCGGTTAATCCTCTTGATCCAAGAGTTCAAGAACAAGTTAGTCAAGTGCAACAACAAGTCGCAGCAAAACGAAATGAAATTGAAGAACAAAAAAGAAATCTACTTCAACAACAGAGTCAAGTTCGCGAATTAAAAATGGATGAAATTGTTGATCAGGGACAAGTGGATAGTTTCTGTGATGTCACTGTGGGCGACAATCTTATTGAAAAAATGCAAGTCTCGATAACTGTTAAAGATGGAGTTATTCAATCTATAGATAATAATTAAAGAGAAGATTTAGTATTTTTGATAAAAATAAGTAAATCTTAATTTCGAAAAGTTCTAAATTCTAATCGATCTAAATTATTACTTTCTTAATCTTCCACTGTTTCCGTAGGTTACATACTTTTGTATAATTAAATTAGTAAGGATAAGTTTGTCAAACGTCAAAAAGTGTAGACACTTTCGTAGACACCACGTCCAAAACCATTGCAAATACTAACCTGCTATGTCTCACGAAATATTCATGCCTGCCTTGAGTTCTACTATGACGGAGGGCAAGATTGTGGAATGGTTGAAAAATCCAGGAGATAAAGTTGAAAGAGGTGAATCTGTCTTGGTTGTTGAATCTGACAAGGCAGATATGGATGTTGAATCTTTTCAAGATGGATATCTTGCGGCTGTTTTAATGCCTGCCGGCAGCACTGCACCTGTTGGAGAAACTATTGGTCTTATTGTAGAAAATGAGGATGAGATAGCTTCTGTTCAAGAACAAAATAAAGGAAATCAACCCGAGGTTTCTAGCTCGGACCAACTTGAATTGGTAAGCAATAAAACTGAAGAAAAATCAGTGGTCCAAAGTGAAATTGTTGAAAAACAAGAAAAAGAAGTAGTATTAAAGAGTGAAAAGGTAGCCCCATCTTTTAATAGCGACCAAATTAATGCCGCTACAAATAATGTTTCTTCGAGGATAATTGCATCTCCAAGAGCTAAAAAACTAGCCTCTCAAATGGGTGTTGATTTAGCAAAAGTTCATGGATCTGGTCCGCACGGAAGGATTCAATCCGATGATATTTTAAAAGCTAATGGCCAACCTGTTTCTATACCATGGATAGGAGAAGGTGGTTCTCCTGCAAGTATTCTTAGCTCAAATTTGGGAGTTGAAAGTAAACCAGAAACTTCAGGAAATAGTTTTGGCAATCCTGGAGAAACAATTCAATTTAATACTCTCCAAAAAGCGGTAAATAAAAATATGGAATCTAGTTTAGATGTGCCATGTTTTAGGGTAGGATACTCCATCAATACAGATAAATTAGATAATTTCTACAAAAAAGTAAAACAGAACGGAGTGACTATGACTGCTTTACTAGTAAAGGCAGTTGCAAAGACACTAAAGAAACATCCTCAAGTTAACTCAAGTTTTTCAGAAAATGGAATTTGTTATCCGGAAAATATAAATATTGCTGTTGCTGTTGCGATGGAAGATGGTGGACTAATAACTCCAGTTTTAAAAGAACCATGTAATACTGATTTATTTGAATTGTCAAGGGAATGGAAAGATCTCGTAAAAAGATCAAGATCAAAACAATTAGAACCTGATGAATACTCAACTGGAACCTTCACTTTATCTAACCTTGGGATGTTTGGAGTTGATAGATTTGATGCAATTCTTCCTCCAGGTACCGGTGCTATTTTAGCCATAGCATCATCGAAACCAACCGTTGTTGCTAATAGTGATGGTTCAATATCTGTTAAAAAAATAATGCAAGTAAATCTAACAGCTGATCATAGAGTGATCTATGGAGCCGATGGAGCTTCATTCTTAAAAGACTTAGCTTCCCTAATTGAAGATGAGCCAGAGACTCTTGTCTCCTAACTTTAATTGATTTCTCAAATTAATAATGAAGAAAGAGATTATAAGCTTGAAGCTTATGATTATTTACTTGATCCTTCATTAATTGCTAGTAAACCTTCTGCAATTAGGCATGAATCAAGATTGATGATAGTTAGAAATAGTGTTTTAGAAGAAGACTGCTTAACTAATAAATTTACCAAGAATCTTTTAGATGAATTTAGAGAAGGCGATCTTGTAGTTGTAAACAATACTAAAGTAATGAAAGCTAGGTTAAAGGTTGAATTAGAAAACAAGACATTAGTCGAATTATTAGTTTTAGAAAGATCCCATGAATGTGTTTGGTTATGTTTGGCAAAGCCAGCGAAAAAGTTAAAAATAAATAGAAAATTAAAATTAAAATCTCCTTTAGCACAAGATATTAATTTGATTGTTGATGGGGTTGATGAAGAAACTGGAGGGAGATTTATTAAATTTCCGGAAAATATAACTTGTCTCAATTTAATGAATGCCCTTCTTGATAAATACGGGGAAATCCCACTTCCTCCTTATATAAAAAATTCCGAAGAAGAATCTTTTCATGAGAAAAGTTATCAAACTGAGTATGCAACTAATCCGGGGGCAGTTGCTGCACCAACAGCTGGTTTACACTTAAGTAAAAGTCTTATTTCCAATTTAAAAAAAAAAGGAGTAATAATCTTACCGATAACTTTGCACGTGGGTTATGGAACATTCAAACCAATTGATCAAGAAGATTTAAGTAACTTAAAACTTCATAAAGAATGGGTAAGTGTTAATAAGGAAGTAGTGGAGGAAATAAAAAGAATAAAGAAAACAGATAGAAGAATAATTGCTATTGGTACAACTAGCGTGAGAGCTCTTGAAAGTTGTTATTCTCACGAAATTAATAACTTTATTCCCATAGCGAAATACGTGGATTTAGTAATTAAGCCAGGTTATAAATTTAAAGTAGTTGATGGATTATTAACTAATTTTCATCTTCCTAAAAGTTCATTATTACTATTAGTAAGTGCAATGATTGGTAGAGAAAGATTATTAGATTTGTATAAAAAAGCCATAAAAGAAAAATTTAGATTTTTCTCTTATGGCGATGCTATGTATATTTCACCAGATTCATTACTGGAGAAAAAATAGATTTAGGCTTTGACTGGTTCTTGAATGATTCCGCTTGGAACTTCAGTAAACATAATTGATGATAAATATCTCTCTGCTAAATCAGGTAGAACAACTACAATAGTTTTTCCCGCAAATTCATCTTGTTCAGCTAATCTAACAGCAGCAGCAGCAGCAGCTCCACAAGATATTCCAACTAATAGACCTTCTTCTTTTGCTAATCTAAGAGCCATCTCGATCGACTCATCATTTGTTACCTGTTCAACCTTATCAACAATTGACAAGTCAAGGTTCTTAGGAATAAATCCTGCTCCAATTCCTTGAATTTTATGTGGTCCAGATTTAACCTCTTCTCCATTCATTGTCTGTGTAATAACAGGACTATGTGAGGGTTCTACAGCCACAGAAGTAATATTTTTGCCCTTCTCTTGCTTAATGTATCTTGAAACTCCTGTAATTGTGCCGCCAGTTCCAACCCCTGCAACTAAAACATCAATTTCACCATCGCAATCATCCCAGATTTCTGGTCCAGTAGTTTTGAAATGAATTTCAGGGTTTGCTGGATTATCAAATTGACCTGGCATGAAATATTGAGAAGGATCACTTTCTGCAATTTCTTTAGCCTTAGCTATTGCTCCAGGCATACCTTTAGATGCCTCTGTTAAAACAATTTCAGCACCCAAAACTGCCATAACCCTTCTTCTTTCAATTGACATGGATTCTGGCATTGTAAGGATCAGTTTATAACCTCTTGCTGAAGCAGTAAAAGCTAGAGCAATTCCTGTATTTCCAGAAGTTGGTTCAACAATAGTTTTGTCTTTTGTAAGTTTTCCACTTTTCTCTGCATCCCAGATCATGTTTGCGCCAATCCTACATTTGACACTATAAGCGGGGTTTCTACCTTCAATTTTTGCAAGTACTGTAGCTTTCGCGTTTTTAGTAACTGATTTTAACTTTACTAATGGAGTGTTTCCAATAGCAAAACTGTTGTCCTCATAAATTTTTGCCATTTATATATTGAGAAAATATATATTAATACTAACTATTATTCAGAAAAAGAGTATATAAGTTTCTATACGGAAAATACTAGGAGTTTAGAAATTATTTAGTGCTTCAGAAAAGCTTTTCCATAATTGATCTTGGTCTTCTAATCCAACTGATACTCTAATAAGGTGCGAGGGTATACCAAAACTTTCAGCCCAATCCAACTCGTCATAATGAGCTAGTAAAACATAAGGACAAACTAGAGTAAATTTTGTACCTAAACTAGGACCTTTAGATACTTGTAGAGAATCATAAAATTTCTTAGCTTTGTTCAATCCTCCATTTAATTCAAATGATAATAAGCAGCCGTATCCTCCATCAGAAGTAAGTAAAGAGTTAAAATTTGGACAATTTTCAGGATGGAAAATATTTTTAATCTCGCTATGGGTCTCTAATCTTTTTTTTAATTCTAAACATGCTTTATTTTGTTCAAAAACTCTTTGATTTACATCTCTACTAACTTTCTCAAGATAAACTGTATCTCCATCGGAAAGTGTTGGAAGATTAATCTCGTTTAATACATTTCTAAATTGATCAATCCATTTGCTTTTTGGATTTAGTATTAATGATCCGGCAAGAATATCCCCACTACCTGAAAAAATTTTTGTAAGTGAAGTAAAAACTATATCTGCATGTTCTAGGGAATTTATATTTAAATTTGAACCGATTGTATCGTCAACAATTAAGGGAATATTTAACTTTTTTGCTATTTTTGAAATTTTTTTAATGTTTACACATTTGAGCATTGGATTACTCGGTAGTTCAATAATTAATGCTGATGGGCTTATGCTTTTGATTTCTAATTCAATATCCTCGCAATTTTCTTCTGTAATTAACTTGGCTCCATGAAAGATATTCATTGGTAATTTAAGTACATCTACATATGGGAAACCAATTTGGAGTGTTGGTTTAGCTGGAAATAATTTATATATGATTTCTAATGATGTATGCAATGCAGACATTCCAGATGAAGTTAAGTGAATATCATTTGAGTTAATTTTTGTAGATTTAGAAATTCTATTTTTTATTCTTTGAGAACATTCATTTACATAAGATTTTGGAGGGCAATCTTCAAGACCTATTTCTATAGCAGCAGCCCTTGAAGATATGCCAAGACCAGTATGTTGCCAAAAAGATTTTGCATAAATACTTCCTTCTTCTTCAGTTATTAAGAGAGCTAAATTATCTCTTTTTTCTATTAATGAGAATTGTTCAAAAGTATTTCTATCAATGTATTTTTTAGCTTTAAAAGCTATGCTTTCATTCGGATATGGCCAAATACTTTTATTGTTGTAGTAATTTCCCTTTTTTACTTTTTCGCATAATCTTTTCACTATGGGGTTTAGCCCGAATCTTGGGTAAATGGACTTCAATAAATTCATGCATTCTTGATTTTTTTCCTCGTAATTTATTACATCATTCCAAGTTGGTAATGCTACAGAAACAGCATGAATACTATCAGGAATAGAATATCCTAACTCTAAATTTTTCCATACAGGGTTTTTAAGTAAATCTCTCAATTTTCAGAATTTATTTAAAGCAAATAATATGTCTGAGATTAAATCGTTTGTTTCTTCACATCCAATCGATAATCTGACAAGAGCATCATCTATCCCTAAAAGATTTTTTGTTTCATCATCAACAGAAGCATGAGTCATTGTCGCGGGATGACAAATTAAACTTTCAACTCCTCCAAGGCTTTCTGCTAGCGAGAAATATTTTAGAGATTTGCAAAATTTAAAAGTATCCTCTTTTTTAAGATTTAATTTTATGGTGATCATCGAACCTCCAGATCTCATTTGCGATTTTGCTAAATTAAATTGCGGATGTTTTTGATTAAAAGGATAAATTACTTTACTAATTATTTTATGATTCTCTAATTCTTCAGAAATTAATTTTGCACTTTGCGTTTGTTGTTCGATTCTTAAAGGAAGAGTTTTTACTCCTCTCGTAATCAGCCAACTATCAAAAGGAGATGGTTGAAGCCCTAGAGCTTTTTGAGAGAAAAGCATCTTACTATTCCATACCTCATTATTTGTCAGTACTGCTCCACCAAGTGCATCACTATGTCCATTAATGAATTTTGTTGTGCTTACGAGTGATAGTGTTGCACCAAGGTCCAATGGTTTTTGAATAAGTGCCGTTGAAAAGGTGTTGTCCACAACTACTGGAATTTGTAGTTTATTCGCTTCATCACAAATCGCCTTAATATCAAGTACCTTCAAAAGTGGATTAGTTGGACTTTCTAGCCATATCAAGGTTGGCTCGAAGTATGAAATCTTTTTGATATTATTTTCGTTTGTAAAATCTGTGTATAAAACTTCTAGTCCAAATTTCTTGAAAACTCTTTCGAACATCCTCACTGTACAACCATAGAGATTTGACTCGCAGAGTATCTTGTCACCTGATTTTAGTGTTGATGAAATTGCAGTTACCGCGCTAATTCCAGATCCAAAAACTGTACAGTATTTAGAATCTTCTATTGATTTAAGGACGCTTTCTAGAATACTAAAGTTTGGATTACCTGATCTTGTGTAGTCGAAATTATCTTTATTTCCATGTTTGAAAGTAGATGTAGAAAAAATAGGAGGCATAACGCATCCAGTTTCCTCTGCAAATGTTTCCCCATGGTGAATAGATAAGGTTTTAAAACCTGGCTTTTTTATATTATTTTCATTATTTCCCATTATTTTTAAAAATAAGAATTAAATCAAATCTCTCTTTTAAAAAATGAGAGATTTAATAATCCAAAGAAAAGTAGTATTAAACTTTTCTTGAATAATATTCAACAACTAGTAGTTCGTTTATTTCAAGAGCCACCCACTCTCTATCGCATTTCCCATTTATTTTTCCCGTTAATTTAGGTTTATCTAAATCAAGATGAGGTGGGACATTTGCTAAACCAGGGAATTCTATATTACCTTCTACAAGTTTTTTGCTTGCTTTGTTTTCTTTAATTCCGATTACATCGCCTGATTTGCATTGATAACCAGCAATATCAAGAACCTTTCCATTAACTGTTACATGGCCATGATTTACTAATTGTCTTGAGCCTGGAATCGTACCTCCAAAACCTAATCTAAAACAAACATTATCAAGTCTGTTTTCTAAAAGTCTTAGTAGGTTATTTCCTGTAGATCCTTCTTGAGCTCTAGCTTTTTTTACATAACGTACTAGTTGTTTTTCAGAAACTCCATAATTAAACCTAAGTTTCTGCTTTTCTTCTAGACGAATTGCATATTCTGATCGCTTGCGACGGGCTTGGCCGTGCTGACCTGGAGGATTAGACTTCTTTGAGGCTTTCCTGGTGAGACCTGGTAGTTCTCCCAAGCGACGCGTAACCCTTAATCTGGGGCCGCGGTATCTTGACATAATTTTAAATAAAATAGAAATTTGCAATAAATTGGATAATTGATTAAATTCAATTAAACTAATTACTACTAGAAACATTATTTTACATCATTAAAGTGTTCAAAACTATTAATAAATCAATTACTTCTATACTTCTTTTTATGATTTCGTTTTATCAAAAGTGGTTTTCTCCTTTTTTTGGACCAAGATGCAGATTTATTCCAAGTTGCAGCTCTTATGGATATGAGGCAATTACTAGACATGGACCTTGGAAGGGAGGGTGGTTAACTTTAAGAAGATTAAGCAGATGTCATCCTTTAACTCCCTGTGGATGTGACCCTGTGCCTGACTAAATGAATGAAAATATTTATTTTTGTTAGGCAGGGATGTTGCCTTTGTGATTCATTAAAAAACAAACTGGCAAAAATAAATCTTAATGAGTTATTCCCCAATCTGGAGGAGCTCAAAGAAATTGATATTGATAGGGTCGATTTATATAAAGATAAATATAAAAAATATACTTATGAAGTACCTGTTATTGCTGTTGAAGGAATTAGATTAGAGGAGATTATAGAATTGCCTCGCATTTCTCCAAGATTAAAAGATGATCAATTAAAGAATTGGTTTCAAAAAAATATTAGTTCCCTTCTGGAGAAATAATTTTTTATATGAGATCTGTAAAATTACATAAACTTTTAGATTTGGTAGGAATTATTCCTTCATTAGATTTAATCGATCATGAAATCAATAATATTTCTTTTAACTCTAAAGAAGTTCAAAAAGGAACTTTATTTTTAGGTATGCCTGGTTTAAATGTTGATGGAGGAAAATATTGTATTGAGGCAATTGAAAATGGTGCGGATGCTGCCATTATTGGGTCTGCTGCAAAAGAGAAAATTGGATCTATTGATCGAGAAAGGATTTTGGTTATAGAGGATAATTTAGATTATATTTTTGGACAAATAGTCGCTGAGTTTTGGAATAGGCCTTCAAGAAAACTTAAACTTATTGGTGTTACAGGTACAAATGGAAAAACGACAATCACTTTTTTATTGGAATATCTTTTAGAAAAATTGGGAAAAAAGACTGCATTATTTGGGACCTTGCTCAATAGATGGCCTGGCTTCTCAGAAGTGGCTTCTCATACAACTGATTTCGCCGATAAACTTCAAAAGAAATTAAATGCTGCTGTTGAGGTAGAATCTGAATTCGCGATATTAGAGGTAAGTTCTCATTCTATTGCTCAAAACAGGATATCAGGATGCGAATTCGAGGCGGCTATTTTTACTAATTTAACTCAAGATCATCTTGATTATCACTCAGATATGGAATCATATTTTCAAACAAAAAGAAAATTATTTTTCCCACCTTACTTAAAAGAAAAAGATGGAATTTGTGTATTAAATCATGATGACCATTGGATATCTAAATTATCATCTGATCTTGAAAAAAGATCTTCATTAGTCTCTACAAAGATTACTGAAAGTGAATTTGAAAATGAGGATTTTTTTTTCGTAACAGATAAAAAATTTACTGAAAATGGTTCCACTTGTATTTTTCATACACCTAGGGAAAAAATTCAACTTTTTGTTCCACTTGTTGGTGAATTTAATTTAATGAATGCGATTCAAGCAATAACAATTTTGTATAAACTTAATTTTTCTTTAAAAGATCTTTCAAAGTTAATACAATCTTTCCCTGGTGCTCCTGGAAGAATGGAAAAAATACAAATTGATAATGACGTAGTTTTAAGATCACTTCCAACAGTAATTGTTGATTATGCCCACACTCCTGATGGATTAAAAAAAGTTTTGCAATCAATTAAAAAACTTTGTAAAGGGAAACTCATAACTGTTTTTGGCTGTGGCGGAGATAGAGATCGTAGTAAAAGGTCTTTAATGGGATCAATAGCTGATGAGTTTTCTGATCACGTATTTATAACTTCAGATAATCCAAGATCAGAAGAGCCGCAAAAGATAGTAAATGATATTTTGATGGGTATAGAAAAAAGAGAAAAAATAACAATAAATATTGATAGATTTAAAGCAATAAATGAATCCATCAAATTTGCTAATAAAGAAGATATTGTCTTAATTGCAGGGAAAGGACATGAAGACTATCAAATTCTTAATGATAAAGTGATTGATTTTGATGATAGAAAAATAGCTCACAAATTATTACAAGAAAAAAGTAAATCTAAATAAAAATTACTAATCAAATTAGAAAGATTTTTACGCAAATCACAAGAAAAGTTTCTTAGAATCGATTAAGCAATTTTTAATAAGATGAAAGGGTTAGCCTTAGTTGTAGGCGCAGGTGGAATTGGAACACAAATAACTAAAGATTTGAGTGAAAGTGAAAAAGACTTAGATGTTGTTTTATGTGGAAGAAAAAGCGAATTTAATTCTTTTTGGGAATTAGATATAGAGGATTCTCAATCACTTTTGCAGTTGAAAAATAAAATAGCAAATCATCCTTCAAAATTAAGGTTAGTTGTTAATGCTACAGGCAGACTTCATAGTGATTCTCTTCAGCCAGAAAAAAGATTACAACATCTTGATAAAAAAAATATGATGGAAAGTTTCTCCATAAATGCCTTTTCTCCTATTTTATTAGCTAAAGCGATTGAAGAATTTATCCCAAAAGATCTTGATTTTAATTTTGCAAGTATAAGTGCAAAAGTGGGCAGCATTGGAGATAATCAAACTGGAGGTTGGTATTCATATAGAGCTGCAAAATCTGCGCAAAATCAGTTTTTTAAATCTTTAAGTATTGAATGGGCTAGACGTTTCCCAAAGACTACTATCACATTGCTTCATCCAGGAACAGTAGATACTGATTTATCTAGACCTTTTCATAAATTTGTGCCAGAACATAAATTATTTAGTAAAGAAAAATCCTCCCAATTCTTGATCAATATTATTAAAAATCAATCACCAGCATCTACAGGAAAATTTATTGCCTGGGACAGCTCGGAGATACCTTGGTAAACTATATTTTTCTTTATATCAATAGATCTTTAAGTCAATATTTTTTTTACTTCTTTAGCAAGTAAATCAATCTCAGCTTGTTTAGTCATTTGATGTACACATGCTCTAAACCATTTTGGATCTTCTAAAACTCTAATCCAAATTTTCTTTTCTCCAAGTTTCTTTACAAATTTATCCTTATCTTTAATTTTTTCGATATTAAAACTAACAATCCCATTTAAATATTTTTTTTCTAAAACTAATTCAACTCCCTTTAATTGATTTAATTTGTCCCAAAGTTTTTCACTTAATTTTCTGATATTTTTGTTTTTTTCTTTTTCATGGCAGTCTTTATCCAAAAGATCTAAAGAATTCCGGAGCCCAGCAAGTAAAGGAATACAAGAGGTAGCTATTTCAAACTTCCTTGCATCATCATGAAAAAGATTATCTGATGGTTCATAGATGCCTTGTTCTTTTTTTAATGATTTCCAACCAATTATTGTTGGATCTGTTTCATGAATAAATCTATCTGAGACATAGATGGCTCCAAGGCCTTCTGGACCACATGCCCATTTATGAGAGGTTATTGAATATAAATCAGAATAAAAAACTTCCTCTTCAATTTTTATGTGCCCAAAGGTTTGAGCTCCATCAACAAGTAGATAAGAATTTTCTCGATTATTTTTTAATTCTGTAAAAATTTGTTTTAGAGGAATTTTATATCCAAAGTTCCATAAAATATGAGAAATAATTAGGATTTTAGTCTTACTAGTTAGATTTTTTAAAATCTCTAAAATTATATTTTCATCGTTTAGATTTTTAATTTTTTGGATTGGCAAAATTTTGAATATTAATTTATTTCTTCTACAAAACTCTCGACTTGCAGCTACTACTCCAGGATGTTCACAGTCACTTATTAACAACTCTTCTCCCTCCTCTACTTTTATTCCCCAAAAAGGCAAAATCATACCTGAAGAGATATTCTCGGTTAAAGCTACATTCTTTGAATTGACACCTAATTTTTGCGCAATGATTTTTTTTGTTGTCAATATTTCTTTGTAAATAAATGGCCACATATCATTGGTAAATGGTCCTAAATCTTGGATAATTTCCCAAGTTTTAACTATTGCTTCTAGAGAAGATTTTGGTAATGGTCCTTGACCTCCATAGTTGAAATAATACTTATTTTTTAATGCTGGTATTTGATCTCTTAAATTATTTACCATAGAAAATTTAAATTATATTTTTAAATTCTTAAATTTTTTAAAGATTGCCTACTAAAGTTACTGTTCTAAATTCAATATCCTCAATTACTTTCCAAGGTTCAGCACCCCTTTCTGCAAATTCTAAATTTTTAAATCCTAGTTCTTTAAAATCACTTATAAAGTCTGATTCATACCATGCTCCACTAATACATCCTGTCCATAGATCATGATCATTTTGCAATCTTAAAGGAACTTTTTTGTTAGAGACAATATCGCTAATTGCAATTCTTCCATTATCGTTTAAAACTCTTTTTATATTTCTTAGAAGGTTATTTCTAGATTCTGGACTTACCAAGTTTAAAACGCAATTACTTAAAATAATATCAACCGATTTATCTCCGATTAATGGATTTAAATCTTTATCTAATTCATCAAGTTTTTCAATTGAACCTTCTAGAAATTCTGTATTGTTGAAACCTATATTTTTTGTAACTTCCTTAGAGGCTGATCTAGATAGAGCAAGCATGGCAGGATTCTGATCAACTCCAATAACTTTCCCTTCTTTCCCAACAATTTGGGAACAAATAAAAGCATTTTTGCCGCTACCACTTCCAAGATCTAATACTATATCATTTTTTTGAACATATTTTGTTGGATCACCACATCCATAGTCTTTTTCTATAACCTTTTGAGGAATTGCTTCAAGTAAATCGGGATTAAACCCAATTGGTGTACAAAGACAACTTTCTTTTTCTAGTGCGGCTGACCCATATCTTTTTTGAATCTTATCTTTATGATCGAATTCAATAGGTGCTTTATTCGATGCGTTTGTATTACAGCAACTTTCAGACATATTTTCAAAAGGACTCCTAATAAATATAGCCAAAAAAAAGCCCCTGAAAAAGGGGCTTGTTCTTTTTAAATTAAATTATTTAGTGTAATTTACACCTCTGTAATTTAATTCTGCTTTTTCATTACTTGAAGAAGCGTCATCCATTCTATTGGTGTATACGTTTCTTCTGTAGGTTAGTTCAACAAGTTGCTTTTGAGCAGCATCTTTGTTTTGAACGTAGTTTTTACCTCTGTAAGTTAAAGTAGTCATGTTCCGATGTGACAACACGGCCATCCCCCGTTCCATGGTATGACTCGAACTGCGCCCTCAAATGAGGGTGAACGAAAAGTAGCGGTTGCTACAAAATAATTATAAGCGTATTTTTGTAAGGATGTCTAGCTTTTACAAATAGAAATGAAGATTTAATGTTTTTTTAATTATTATCTTAGGTAAATTTTTTTATAAATAGTCTCTAAAAAGGATTATGTTTATATTTGGTTTAATCTTCATGTAACTATTTTTTATGACAGGTTTTTTATATTTCTTGGGAAATACTTTGAGGTGGCCAGTCCTAAAGCCAAAAGAATTTTTTTCCCTACACGCGTATTTTTCAATTATTTATTTGATAACTTTTACTTTGAGTAAATATGATGTAAGCCAATCAAATTTAGTTTTTACTTTAGGAATTCTCGCACCTCTTTTAATCGCTATTGGGCAAGGACTTCCAATTGATTGCCTTGATATGGAATCATCTTTGTTGAAGGAATTAAAAACTAAGTAATATATTTTTAGTTAAAAATTTTTATAAAACCTGGACTACTTCGCTTATTTCAGGAATCATTTCTTTTAACTTTCTTTCAATACCCATTTTTAGAGTCATAGTACTACTTGGGCAACTACCACATGCTCCTTGAAGTCTGACTTTGACAATTGGACCATCTATTTCTGCAATCTCTACATTACCTCCATCAGATATTAAAAATGGTCTTAGCTCGTCAAGGACTTTTTCTACGTTTTCGTTTGTCAGCGAGAGTGTTTCAGTACTCATAATTTTGGATTAACTTTATAATAAGCCTAGAAAGAAATCTGATTAATTGCAAAAAAGATAATTTTCTGTTGTGACTTCATTTAAAAATCCCACTAATGACAATAGCTACTTTGATGCAGTCTTAGTAGGGGCAGGGATAATGAGCAGTACTTTAGCCCTCCTAATTTCAGAAGTTTTACCAGATATAAAGTTTCTTATTATAGAAAAATTAAATGCTCCAGGGAGTGAAAGTACTGGCGCTTTTAATAATGCAGGTACAGGACATGCGGCTAATTGCGAATTAAACTATACACCTTTAGATGAAAAAGGAAATATAAAAATAGATAAAGCGCTCTCAATAAATCGTTCTTTTGAAACATCCATATCTTTATGGGCCTCATTGTATGAAGCAGGGAAAATTGATTTTAAAAAGTTTCTAAAATTTATTCCTCATATTAGCTTTGTGTCTGGTCAGGATAATATTTCTTTTTTAAAAAAAAGATTTCAGAAAATGACCGAAAATCCTGAATTTATTGATATGGAATTTTCTACATCTTTTAATGAAATCTCATCATGGGCTCCTCTAATAACAAAAGATAGGAATCCATTTACTAAAATTGCTGCTACCAAAATAGGTAGAGGAACAGATATTAATTTTGAGGCTCTCACAAAAGAGTATTTGTCATTAGTTTCTTTAAATAAAAATGTTGAAATTAGATACAAAACAGAATTAGTAGATTTAAAGAAAATTGATAAAAAACAATGGGAACTAGAAATTAGTTCAGAAGGTAGAAAAACTTCAATTAGAACAGGCTATGTTTTTCTTGGTGCTGGTGGAAAAACAATTAATTATTTGCAAAAATCGAAAATTCCAGAAGCAAAGAGTTATGGGGGATTTCCTGTTAGTGGGAAATGGCTTATTTGCGAGAAAAAAGATCTAACAGAAAAACATAACTCAAAAGTTTATGGTAAAGCTGATATTGGATCGCCACCAATGTCTGTGCCTCATTTAGATACCAGATGGATTGATAATAAAAAACTTCTTTTATATGGACCTTTTGCTGGATTTACAACAAAATTTTTAAAGCAAAGTTCATACTTTGACTTATTTAGTTCAATTAAAAAGAATAATATTTTTTCTATGTTAGACGTTGGTTTCAAGAACAACGATTTAATTAATTACCTAATATTACAATCATTAAAGAACCATAACTCAAGAGTTGAGAATTTAAAGAATATGATGCCATCAGCTAATCCTTCTGATTGGTATTTAAAGAATGCTGGTCAAAGAGTCCAAATAATTAAAAAAACTGAAGGTGGCGGTTCTTTGAAATTTGGAACGGAGATTGTAAATTCATCTGATGGGTCATTATCTGCTTTGCTAGGAGCTTCTCCTGGAGCAAGTACAGCGGTTTCAATTATGGTTGAGGTTCTAGAAAAATCTGTTTTATTTTTAAACGATAAGAATAATCTTCAGAAAAAAATAAATGACTTAATTTATCCAGAACTATCAGTATCAGTCTCTGAAAATTACAATACCTTTATAAAAGAAATTAAAAAAAGAAATAATTCCATTTTTGGTTTCCATCCATAATTCTAATTAGCTAATATTAACCAAGATGTAATTAAGAGGAGAATTTTTCTTTCTATATGACTGATATATCGGTTTCAAAAATTAGAAATTTCTGCATAATCGCTCATATTGACCATGGTAAATCTACTCTTGCAGATAGGTTGCTTCAAGATACTGGTACTGTGCAGCAAAGGGATATGCAAGAACAATTTTTGGATAGTATGGATCTTGAAAGAGAGAGAGGAATTACTATCAAGTTACAGGCCGCTAGGATGAAATATAAGGCTGACGATTCTCAAGAATATGTTTTGAACTTAATAGATACTCCAGGGCATGTTGATTTCTCTTATGAAGTTAGTAGATCTCTTCAAGCTTGTGAAGGCGCTTTACTCGTTGTTGATGCAAGTCAAGGAGTAGAAGCTCAAACCCTAGCTAATGTTTATCTTGCCTTAGAAAATAATCTTGAAATAATTCCTGTTTTAAATAAAGTTGATTTACCAGGTGCTGATGCTGAAAAAATAAAACAAGAAATAGAGGAAATTATTGGACTCGATACATCTAATGCAATAAATTGTTCAGCAAAAACTGGAGTTGGTATTAAAGATATATTGGAAGCAATTGTAAGAAGAGTACCTCCTCCTCAAGATGAAATTAAACTACCTACAAAGGCACTCATTTTTGATTCTTATTATGATCCGTACAGAGGAGTTATTGTTTATTTCAGGGTGATATCTGGGTCTCTTAATAAGAGAGAAAAGATATTATTAATGGCGAGTAAAAAAAATTATGAACTAGATGAGATAGGAATAATGGCACCTGATCAGCAGCAAGTTGATGAATTACATGCAGGAGAAGTTGGTTATTTAGCTGCTTCTATAAAATCAGTTGCTGATGCGAGAGTGGGAGATACCATTACGCTTTTAAATTCACCTGCCAATGATCCTTTGCCAGGTTATAAGACAGCAAATCCTATGGTTTTTTGTGGCTTATTCCCTACTGATGCTGATCAATTCCCAGATTTAAGAGTATCTCTTGAAAAATTACAATTATCTGATGCAGCTTTAAAATATGAGCCCGAAACCAGTAGCGCAATGGGCTTCGGATTTAGGTGCGGATTCCTAGGACTTCTCCATATGGAGATTGTTCAAGAAAGATTAGAAAGAGAATATGACTTGGATCTAATCGTAACGGCACCATCAGTTATCTATAAGGTTAATTTAAATCAGCAGGAACATATCTTTATTGATAATCCTTCTACAATTCCTGATCCACAACTTAGAGAATCAATAGAAGAGCCTTATGTGAAAATGGAAATTTATGCTCCCAATGAATTTAATGGAACACTAATGGGTTTATGTCAGGAAAGAAGGGGAGTATTTATAGATATGAAATATATAACAACAGATCGAGTTACTTTGATTTATGAAATTCCATTAGCAGAAGTAGTTACAGATTTCTTTGATCAAATGAAAAGTAGAACCCAAGGTTATGCATCAATGGAATATCATTTGATTGGCTATAGAAAGAATGACCTTCTTAGATTAGATGTTCTAATAAATTCAGAAAGAGCAGATCCATTAACTTCTATTGTGCATAAAGACAAGGCATATGGAATTGGCAGAAGTTTGGTTGAGAAATTAAAAGAACTAATTCCAAAACAACAATTTAAAATACCTATTCAAGCATCAATAGGTAGTAGGATTATCGCAAGTGAAAGTATTAGTGCTTTGCGAAAAGATGTTTTATCTAAATGTTATGGAGGAGATATTTCTAGGAAAAAGAAACTTTTAAAGAAACAAGCCAAAGGTAAAAAGAGGATGAAGGCAATGGGTAAAGTTGAAGTCCCTCAAGAAGCTTTTATGGCAGTCCTTAAATTAAACCAGTAATTTTTTAAATTTAAAATTTATAGCTATTTATTTTTAAAAGAATTGGGTATATTTCAGTCATATCTGTAAAAAAAGATTTTGGATATTAACTCATTTAATCGTGTCGGCGTAAATATCAGAAAAGCTGGATTTCTAATTGTACTTTTTTATCTTCTTGTTGTTTTAATAATGAAATTTTTAGAGGCCAATAATTTTTTTGGTTATTCATTTTCAACGTTAAGCAATGATATCTTTGCCCCTCCTTCGCTTAATCATTTTTGTGGCACAGATAGATTAGGAAGAGATGTTTGCTTAAGAACTTTGCAAGGATCATCCTTAGCTATAGAAGTTGTATTCTTAGCTATTCTTTTTTCATTAAGTTTGGGTTTGCCATTGGGATTATTAAGTGGATATTTTGGTGGTTTTTTTGATAAATGCTTATCACTAATAATGGATACTATTTTTTCAATACCTGTAATTTTGCTTTCAGTTGTTGTGGCTTTTGTATTTGGTAAGGGTATCCTTAACGCAGCTTTGGCATTGTGTATTGTTTATTCCCCTCAATATTTTAGATTAATCAGAAATCAAACAATATTGGTTAAATCCGAAACTTATGTGGAAGCAGCTAAAGTTTCAGGAGCTGATGTTCAAACAATTATTTTTAAGTATATTCTCCCAAATGTAATAACACCTTTGCCTATTCTGCTTACACTAAATGCTGCGGATGCTGTTTTGGTATTAGGAAGTTTAGGATTTTTAGGTCTTGGTGTTCCTGCAGATGTCCCAGAGTGGGGAAGTGATTTAAATCTTGCTCTTGCCGCTTTACCTACAGGTATATGGTGGACGGCTTTGTTCCCTGGTTTGGCAATGTTTTTTTTAGTTCTAGGTCTTTCTTTTATAGGAGAGGATCTTGAAGAAATTTTTGATAGTCAAAATTTTGAATAAATTTATTTGCCTGTAATAGGATCAAGTTCTCCTTGATCATTCAACTTTGGATATTCTTTAGCTGATTTTTTATACACCGCAGCTAATTCTGGGTAACACCATTCAAAAAGTGTTTTTTGATATTCATCAATATTTAAACCTTCTCCATTAGCGGGCAATATACCTTTATTTTTTCTTTGGCGAATAGCTTCAAATAATAATATGGAAGCAGCAACTGAAACATTCAGAGATTGAACCATACCTCTCATAGGTATTAAAATTGATTGATCAACCATTGATATAAGTTCATTACTTAGTCCCCATTTTTCTGCTCCTAAAACAAAACATGTATTTTGAGAATAATCAAAATTTCTATAATCTACTGATTCACTATTAAGAGTCGTTCCATATAATTTAAAACCCTTATTCTTTAAATCAGATATTGCCGTGATAGAGTTTTCATGATTATTCAGTTTTACCCATTTTTGACTTCCTTGAGCAGTACTATTAAAAGTCTTAACGGCATTCGTTTTACTAATAAAATTTGCTTCGAAAACTCCTGCTGCATCACATGTCCTTAATATCGCGGATAAATTATGTGGTTTATTGACATCCTCAACTAAAACAGTCAGGTTTTTCATTCTGCAATCTAAAACACTTTTGATTCGTTCAAATCTTCTTGGCAAAATTGACATTTATAATTTTTTTACACTTTTAAATTATATTAAAAAAATATTGATTACCTATTAAATCTCTTGGTTTATAATATTTTGGTAGTTTGAATTAACTCAATGGCATACATAGAATGGGACTATACATTAATAACAAGTATGGTAGAAAAACAAGGGTGGGATTTACCTGAGCGTGAATCGGAAGAATGGAATAAATTTAACGATGAATTAGGAGAAAAAATGAGAGGTGTTGGACTTATTTTTGAAAAATATTGTAAATTTACTCCTGACGTAGGAGAAGGAGTTCATCTTCTAGATGACTGATCATAAATAGTTTTAAACCATTGATGTATCCCTTGATCAATGGCTTATTAATTTATAAGATAATAGAATTTCACTAAATTAGGACTGGCAATTATTAAGCCTTTATAAAGTTTGTACTCTAAAAAAAAATATTTTATCCCACAAAAAAGTTATTTAATTTCTATATTTGAAATAAAATATGAAAAATAAATTAACCTTTTTATTCGATGGTGGTTGTCCACTTTGTTTGAGAGAAACAAATTTTCTAAAAAAGAGAGATGTCTTAAATCATATTGTATTTATAGATATTAATTGTAAGGATTATGATCAAAGTCTTTTTAATGACATCTCATATTCAGAAGCCATGTCAAACCTGCATGGGATCATGGAAAATGGTGAAATTATTAGGGGACTAGATGTACTTGCATATTCTTATGAATTAGTTGGTTTAGGTTGGGTTTATTATCCCTTGAAGATTAAATTCTTATCCCCCATATTAAGACTGGTATATAAGTATTGGGCAAAATATAGACTTCAAATTACAGGTAGATCCGATATTGAAAAACTTTGTACCTCCCAATGTGAACAATAAATATGGAAAATATCGACATAGACAGAATAATAGAAATGTGTTGGGAAGATAGAACACCCTTTGAAGCTATTGAGTATCAATTTGGTTTAAAAGAGGAAGATGCTATAAAAATTATGCGTCAAAATCTTAAACCCAAATCCTTCAAAGTCTGGAGAAAGAGAGTTTCGGGAAGAAATACAAAACATATGGCGCTTAAAGATTCAACTAGATTTAAATCTACTCATAAAATAAAATTATAAATTTTGAAAAATATTTCCACTAAAACTTGTCCTGTTTGCAATAGGCCGTTCGAGTGGCGTAAAAAATGGAAAAACTGTTGGGATGATGTTATCTACTGTTCAAAAAGATGCAGTAAAAGGAAGTCCCAAATATGAAACAAGTATCAATTATTTTCCCTAATCAACTTTTTAGAGAAAGTCCAATCTTAAAAATAAATTGTGAAATTTTAATTTTGGAAGACTCATTATTTTTTGGAAATGATAAATTTCATAAATTAATTAACCATAAAAACAAATTAGTTTTTCATAGAGCATCTATGCTCTCTTATAAAAAATATTTAGAAATATCTGGCTTTAAAGTTTTATATATTGAAAACAAGAATAATATTTCTACAGTTGACTATTTATCAGAATTTATTAAAGATAAATATCAGAAAATAAATCTTATTGACCCTCATGATTTTTTAATAATGAAGAGGATTAATAATTTTGTTGAAAGTAATAATTTAGCTTTAAATATTTTGCCTTCTCCTATGTTTATGAGCAGTGAAGATTTAAAAGATTTATTTGCATCAAATACAAAAAAACCCCTTATGGGGAGATTTTATGAGAACCAAAGAAAGAGCCAAAAGATATTAGTTAATCCTGATAATACCCCTGAAGGTGGTAAATGGAGTTTCGATGAAATGAACAGAAAAAAATTACCAAAAAAAATAAACATACCTGATACACCTAAATTACAAAAAAATAAATTTGTAGTTAATGCAGAAAGGTCATTAGCCAATTCTGATATTGAGTATATTGGAGAAAGTAATAACTTTTTATATCCAACTAATTTTGATGAAGCAGATGAATGGTTAAATGATTTTTTTAAAAATAGATTTTTCTCGTTTGGAGATTATGAAGATGCTATTTCTAAAGAAAATTCTTTTTTATGGCATAGTTTACTTTCTCCTCTTTTAAATAGTGGCTTACTAACGCCAAATGAAGTGGTAAATAAAGCATTACTTTATGCCAAAAATAATAATGTTCCAATTAACTCTTTAGAGGGTTTTATTCGTCAAATTATTGGATGGAGAGAATTTATTTGCCTTGTTTATAAGAAGTATGGAACAAAAATGCGAAATAGTAATTTTTGGAATTTTGAAGATAAGCCAATTCCAAAATCTTTTTATCAAGGAAATACAGGAATTGAACCAGTAGACGTTGTTATAAAAAATATTATTAAATTTGGTTATTGTCATCATATTGAGCGGCTAATGATTGTTGGCAACTTTATGCTTCTATGTAGAATTCACCCCAACCAAGTTTATAAATGGTTTATGGAAATGTTTATTGATTCCTATGATTGGGTTATGGTCCCAAATGTTTACGGAATGAGTCAGTTTAGTGATGGAGGTATCTTTTCAACAAAGCCATATATATCAAGCTCTAATTATGTAAAAAAAATGTCTAATTTTAAAAGTGGCCCATGGTGTGAAATATGGGATGGCTTATTTTGGAAATTTATTAAAGATAATGAAAGCTTTTTTAGAAAGCAATATCGTCTGGCAATGTTAACGAGAAATCTCGATAAAATGTCAGAGGAAAAATTAAATAATCACTTAAAAACGGCTGATAAATTTTTAAGAGATATTCAATAAATTAAAAGTAATAACCTACAATTGTCTTTGAAAAATTAAAAGAATATTATGTTATGACGAAATATTAAGTACGGATGTTAGTTTAAGAAAATTAGATTTATCTAATGGAAATTGGAACACTTTTTTTAAAAAGTAATTCGACTGGCATTATCACTTTTTCTGAATTAGATTGGATAACTACCCATCAATCTAATTTCACAAGGTTGGAGGAATCCATAGCAATTAAATTAGGCAGAATGCTTGATTCAGGATCTATCAATATTGGTTGCCGTTTGAAATCCTGACTATGTTTTTATTTTACTAATGAAGTATCAAGAAGAGAAGAAAATATTTTTTCGGGAAAGAATCCATTCTTTAAATATCTTTCTTTTTTTAGGATTTAATCTGTCACTTATTTCTATCTTAGGTTTTATTTGGTTTAATTCTACAATTGAAAAAGTAGTTTAAATTTTTGAATTTTTTGTATATTAAAGTTATCTTTAAAAATAAATTATATTTTGAGCATAGGATATTTACAAAGAAAGGCAGCTTGGGAAATTTTATTAAAAGTTAGTTATGGTGATTTTTCTGATTATGCTCTTGAAAAGGTTTTAAAAAATTATCAATTTAATCCTCTTGATATAGCTTTTATTACGGAATTATCTTTTGGATGCATAAGGTATAGAAAATTTCTTGATCTTTGGACGGATCATACATCAAAAATTACTCATAAAAAGCAGCCTCCAAAGTTAAGATGGCTTCTACATATAGGTTTATATCAACTATTGAAAATGGATAAAATTCCATTTCCTGCTGCTATTTCTACAACTGTAGAAGTAGCTAAAAAAACAGATTTAAATGGTTTAGCGGGAACTGTAAATGCGATATTGAGAAATGCATCAAGAAAATTAGAACAAAAAATTTTTCCTGAATTATCTTCTGATAGAAAAGAAAGAATTTCATATCTTGAATCATTTCCATTATGGCTTTTGAAGGATCTTTATAAATGGGTCGGCAGTAGCGAGGGTGAAAATATCATTAAGGCATTTAATAAAAAACCATCAATTGATTTGAGAATTAACCATTTAAAAACTAATTTAGATAACTTTTTGAAAGTACTTCATGAAAATAAAATTGATGCTGAAATTATTAAAGATTTACATAATGGAATTACTTTAAAATCTAATCCAAGATCTATAAAAAATTTACCAGGATATAGTGATGGACTTTGGACAATTCAAGATAGATCTTCTCAGTGGATAGCACCTCTCTTAAATCCAAAAGAAGGTGAAAAGATTTTAGATGCTTGTGCAGCTCCAGGAAGTAAGTCTACGCACCTAGCAGAATTAACAAATGATAGTGCTGAAATCATTGCCGTAGATAGATCAGCAAAAAGATTGAGAATACTGCAATCAAATTTAGAAAGGTTAAATTTGAAATCTGTTAATACCCTTAAGGCTGATGCTACGAGTTTGATTGAATTAAATCCCAAGTTTATATCTTATTTTGATAAAATTTTATTAGATGCTCCATGTTCAGGCATTGGAACTTTTTCTAGGAATCCAGATTCTAGATGGTCTTTAAGTAAAGAAAAAATAAAATCTTTAACTTTTTTACAGGAAAAACTTTTGGAGAGTATTTTCCCTCTTTTGAAAAAAGATGGCACTTTAGTTTATTCAACTTGTACTATTTGTCCCGATGAAAATAATCTATTAATTGAAAGATTTATTAAAAAAAACAAAACTTTAAAATTGGTTAGTCAAAAGCAAATTTTGCCTAGCTTGGATTATCCTGGTGATGGATTTTATTCTGCAATAATTTCTTATAAATCTTAAAAATTTATTTTATTTTTTAATTATAATTTTATAAATTTCAGATATGAAATTCTTCCATAAATAAGCTGCATTTCCACTAGATAATTCAGATTCCTTGTTATCGTCATAACCTATCCAGATCCCAGTTGTAAGGTTATCAATAGAACCAATAAACCAGAGATCTTTATTTCCATCAGATGTTCCTGTTTTCCCATAAATTTTCTTTCCTTTTATAGAGGCTGCTTTTGAAGTGCCTTCTTTTACAGATTTTTCAAGCAGTATATTTATTTTCTTGTTTATTTTTAAATCTAATATTTTCTTGGAAATAGATTTTTTTTCCCAAATAGGTTGTTTTTTAAATGATTCTATTTTTTCTATGATTTCAGGGCTTTGAATCTTACCATTATTGTTTATTGCAGAATATGCATTTGTGATGTTTAAAAGATTATCTCCGTAGGAGCCAATAGCTAATGATGGGAATTCCTCAAACTCTTGCTTGTAGCCTAGTCCAAATGAATTCGCTAAATTAATAATATTTTTTAAGCCGATTTTTTTTGTTATTGATATAGGAACGATATTTGATGAACTTTTAAATGATTCAATCAAAGATATTGAACCTCTATAGTCTTCTGAAAAATTTTTTGGGCAATAACTTTCCCAGCATATTGGTAAGTCTTCAAATTTATCGCTTAATTTTATTCCTTCTATTAATGCAGCGGCATAAGGGATTATTTTAAAAGTAGAACCTAATGGTCTTACGGATGAAATCACTCTATTGTATTCATTAATTGATGGATTTTTGCTGGTTATCATTGTCCTGATTAGTCCTGTGTTTGATTCGATAGATAACATAGCAAATTCAAGTTTTTTAGGCCCAGCATATCTTGATATTTTTTGAGCTTTTTCTTGCCAATCTTTGTTGATAGAAGATTTAATTCTTAAAAACTTATAATCATTTTTACTTCCAATTCTTTTATCTGTTTCCTGAAGAATAAAGTTTATTAGTAATTTATCATCTAAAAAATTATCAGCTGTTTGATAATTTAATTTTATTTTTTCTTTAATAGCCTTATTCTTATTTGCAAGAGAAATATATCCATCAACATACATTGATTCAAGAATTTTATTTCTATTTTTAATAGCTAGTTCTAAATTTTGATAAGGTGAATAAATTGATGGAGCTGGAGCTAATCCTGCAATTAATGCGATCTCTGATAATGTCAATTCTTCTATAAATTTTCCAAAATAAACTTGGGCAGCCTCGTTTACCCCGTATGCTCCTGATCCTAGATAAATATTATTTAAATATAATTTTAAAATTTGATTTTTGTCATATCTAAATTCAAGTATGAGTGATATAAATATTTCTTTGATTTTTCTTTGAAAACTTAAATCATTATTTAGAAAAAGTAATCTAGCAACTTGTTGTGTAATCGTACTTCCTCCCTCTTTAACATAACCACTTCTAATATTTTGAATAAGGGCACGTGAAATACTTTTTAAATCTATTCCATTATGTTTATAAAATCTTTTATCCTCAGAAGATATAAAAGAATGTTTAAGAAAAAATGGAATTTTATGATAACTATTATCTATTTCAAATTTGCGACTTAATTTGCTTAGGATCTTATTATCAGAAGATGATATTACATAAGAATATTTGGTTTCTCGAAACTTTTTATTTTTAGATACGTCAAATTTCAACGTACTAAATATTAGACTAAAAAAATAAAAAGATATTCCAGAAAAAATTAATATTGGAATTATTAAAACAAAAGATTTGAATTTAATCTTTTGCACCTTAAGTAACTAAAAAACTATGTCCTATCGCTAAAGCTGTAACTAACATTCCAGTTATAAGGAACGGTTGGGCACTTGCTTGATATTTGACATCAAACTTTAGAGGATCTCTTAGTAACCACATATCTTGAAATGTAATTTGTGGAATTACCAATAAAATCAAAATTACAGAAGCTAAATGTTGACCAATAATGACTAATACTACAACCATTGCTAATTGAAAAATGTCAATAAGTCCTGCACTTATTCTACTTGCATTTTTAATCCCAAATACTACTGGTAGAGAATTTAAGCCTAGCTTTGAGTCTCCTTCAACACTTTTGAAATCATTAATAACAGCAATTCCAAGTCCTGAGAGGCTATAAGCAAGTGTTAGTATAGCCGTCACGATAGTTAATTTCCCAAATAAGGCTTGTCCTGCCCACCAAGGTAAAGCTATATAAGATGCTCCTAGTGCATAATTTCCAAGCCAACCATTCTGTTTTAATTTTAGTGGTGGAGCAGAATATATATAACTAACAAAGGAACCTCCTAATGCCAAAAGTAAGACGGAGGGGAAGCTGTGCTTAGCATATAAATCTAATAGAAAAGCAACTATTAAACCTGCTATAAGTAATACCCAGATTTGTATTTTTACATCTTTAATTGAAATTTTCCCAGAAGGAATTGGTCTATTTGGTTCATTAATTGCATCAATTTCTTTATCAAAAAAATCATTTATGGTTTGGGTATAACCAGCCAGAAGTGGTCCACTCATCAACATACATGCTAATGAAGCTAGAACATTACTAAATGTCCATTCAAAATTCCCACTTGCAGCTGCTCCACAAATAACTCCCCATATCAAAGGGATCCACGTTATGGGTTTCATTAACTGTATACGGAGTTTCCATATACTTGATGTTTCAGAGGCACCCTTAATTCCTAATAGTTGTTTTGGATCATTCACTTTACTCTTTAACCTTTCTCAATTTCTTCTGGGAAAAACCAATTTTGCTCACCATTCTGAAATTTTGCGATGATTCCAATACTTCTGCCGTCTGTCATTTTATAGCCTGTTATTACGGCTTTAGGATTCGAGGATATTTGGTCGATTAATTTAGCTGGTAGTCTATCTTTTACTTTGTTAATGTTAATTTTTATTTTACTACCGATTTTGGGTAATAATTTTGTTTCAGCCATAAGAGGTAAAATGGAAGCTATTATGCAAGATTAACAGCATTTGGACAATTTTTACTAAAATGGTAGCTCTTCGTTTAATTCCTTGTTTAGATGTCGCCCATGGCAGAGTTGTTAAAGGTGTAAATTTTGTTAACTTGAGAGACTCAGGCGATCCTGTTGAATTGGCTTGTAGGTATTCTGATGAGGGCGCAGATGAATTAGTATTTTTAGATATTAGAGCTAGTGTAGAAAATAGAAATACATTAGTTGACCTTGTCTCTAGGACCGCAAAATCAGTAAAAATCCCATTTACAGTAGGTGGAGGAATAGATTCTGTTTCTTCAATTAATGATCTTTTAAGAGCTGGAGCGGACAAAGTGAGTTTGAATTCTTCTGCCGTTAGAAATCCAGATTTAATTTCTAAAAGTTCTAGAGAATTTGGTAATCAATGTATCGTGATAGCAATTGATGCTAAAAGAAAAGTTAATAAGACTGATGAATGGGAGGTATATGTAAAAGGAGGGAGAGAAAATACTGCAATAGATGTATTAAGTTGGGCAAAGAAAGTTGAGGAGTTAGGCGCAGGGGAAATTTTGCTTACTTCAATGGATGGTGATGGCACGCAGAATGGATATGATTTACATCTGACTGAATCTGTTACAAAGATTGTTAATATCCCAGTGATTGCTTCTGGAGGAGCGGGTTGTTTAGAAGATATCTATGATGTTTTCAATGAAGGCAGGGCATCTGCCGCACTTTTAGCATCATTACTTCATGACAAGAAACTTTCTTTAAGAGAAATAAAGACTTTTCTCCTCGAAAAAAAACTTTCAATTAGACCATATGAATAAAAAATTTAATTTAATACCAAAAAGAAATAAGTTAAAAATTTAAAAATGAAATTCACAAAAACTATCGAAGTCAAAAATATATTTAATAAAATTTCTTATAAATATGACTTTTTAAATAATCTATTAAGTTTTGGGCTGCACAGATTATGGAAAAGGAAATTAGTTAAATTATTGGAACCTTTAAATGGTGAAGATTGGGCTGATTTATGCTGTGGAACTGGAGATTTAGCATTCTTAATTTCTGAGAGAGTTAGTCCAAGGGGTTCAATTACTGGGATTGACAGTGCAGAGGATATTTTAAATATTGCAAAAAAAAAATCAGAGCTTAAAAAAAATAAATTTATTAAGTGGGAAATTAAAGATGTATTAGAAATTAATGATTATTCAAAAAATTTTGATGGGATTTGCATGTCATATGGACTTAGAAACTTGAATAATGTTGAAGAAGGAATAAAAAAAGTTTTTGATCTTTTGAAGGATAAAGGAAGGGCAGGATTTTTGGATTTTAATCACTCAACAAAAAGTTCTTTATCCAATATTTTTCAGAAAATTTATTTGAGATTTATTGTAGTAACCATTTCGCGGCTTTTTAATTTAGGTCCAGAGTACGCATATATTGAAAAAAGTATTAGAAATTTTCCAAAGAAAAATGAGCTTATAAATATTGCTAAGGAAGTTGGATTTAAAAAAGCTGAATATAGGACTATTTTTGGGGGGCAAATGGGAATACTAATTTTAACTAAATAAAGAATTTAGTTATTTATTTTTCTCCAACAAAAAGAACACTTTCCCCATCTTTTGATTTCGCCCTCAGGAGTAGGGGAATTACAGAGAGTACAAAAGCACATATTATTTTGATGGATTCTGCTTGGATGCTTTGCCCAAACTATCTTTGCATTAGAAGCTTTGATATTTTTATTTTTAATTTCATAATTTTGTATTATTTTTATTTCATTCAAAGTTATTCCAATTTTCTCTATTCTCTCTTTTAATTTATGCTTGTTATAGATTAAAGCTTGGCGCCACTGTGGATGATTTACTGCAATAGTAAGTATTTTTTTTTCAATATTTAATGGTTTGCATTCTTGAAATAGTTCCAAACCGATTAAGTTCTTCCAGTTTTCGTTGATTTTAGAAAGTTTATCTAAGTCTCCCCATGATTTTTTGAAATTATCAAGACAATTTTTTAATTGATGTGGATTCCTTCTATTCACTATTGGCAAATACTTTTTATCCAATTTGTAAAATTTACTTATTAAGACTAAAGTTAATCTAATCTTCAAAAAGATGCTCGTTGTTTTAATAAAGAATTTGTGAAAGTTATTGGATCTGCATCTAAGACAGTTTTTTACTTAAAAAAAATCCAGGTTCAATATCCAACCTGGAGACTTCTTTACAAAATAAAATGTAAAAGTACCGAAAATGAGCTAACAAACTTGCTTGGATATTCTGAAATAAAGAAAAATCAGCCAGTTGCGATAATCGCAAGAGAACAGTTCTCAGGGGTTGGCCAAAACTCAAAAACTTGGGTTTCTCCAAAAGGCGGGATTTGGTTAAGTGCAGCTTACCCAATATTTTCAAAAGAATTTGAATGTCAAATATTTAATTTGTCTTTAGGTATTAAGTTATGTGAAATGCTTAAAAAAGAGAATATAAATGTTTGTTTGAAATGGCCAAATGATATTTTTTTTGGTTCTAAAAAGTTGATTGGATTTTTACCAAGGGTGATAACAAGAGGTAAAGAAATTATCTATGTAAGAGTAGGACTTGGCATGAATGTTTTAAATTACACTCCATCAGAAGGTATTTCATTATCAAAAGTACTTCAAACTAAGAATATTAATCAACATTATTGGACAGCCAAAGTTCTTAAAGCTTTTTATGATTCAATTGAATCTAATAAGAAGAAAGAATATGTGATTAAATCTGCGAATAAGTTTCTTACTAAAAGTTTTTTACCTAGTGGTTATTGTCCTCATACATGGAAAATCAAAGATATTGATTCGAATGGTAATTTAAGAATTGAAAATAAAACTCAACTGAAGGTAATTAGAAGGTTTTGAATTTAATTAACTTTTAATTCAACTATTCTTCCATCCTTAAATTTGGCTATTTTTTTTGCGCGATTTGCAACTTCATCTTCATGGGTAACTAAAACTATAGTTATTCCAGATTCATGCAGCTTGTCAAAAAGATCTAATACATCTTCAGTGGTTTTTGAATCTAGTGCTCCAGTAGGTTCGTCTGCTAACAAAATTGCAGGGTTATTGATAATAGCCCTCGCAATAGCAACTCGTTGTTGTTGACCTCCGGATAATTGGTTTGGACGATTATTCATTCTTTCTGAAAGGCCAACTTTTTTTAAAGCATTCTTACCTCGCTTTAATCTTTGTTCGGGATCAATACCAGCATAAATCATAGGCAAAGTTACGTTTTCAAGTGCAGTTGCGTCTGAAAGAAGATGAAATTGTTGAAAAACGAATCCTAATTTTTGGTTACGTATTTCCGCGAGCTCATCATCAGATAAATTCTCAACAGGAATGCCATTTAATTTATAAATACCTTCGGATGGTCTATCTAGACATCCAATAATATTCATAGCTGTACTTTTGCCTGAGCCACTAGCTCCCATAACAGCTAAATAATCACCTTTATGAATTTCTAAGTTTATGCTGTCTAAGGCTTTAACAGTTAGATCCTCTTTCCCATATGTTTTAGATATATTTTCTAAACTCGCGACTTTCTTAGACATTTATTGAAGAATTCTTCTAGGAAATATTGCTTGCTGTAGCAATAATATCTTGTAAGAAAGGAGTTTCTGAAACTGCTGTATTAGCTAATTTAAAAAGAGGATTAGAAAGGATTCCTCCAAGAGCAGTTACTGCGACGCAAGTATAAAGTGCAATTCTCAAGGGAGGTAATCCTACAATTCCCCAATTAATTTCAGGATATGATTTGACTATTTCAGAAGCTTCCTGTGGTTCTTTAACTACCATCATTTTTATCACTGAAATGTAGTAATAAATAGATATAACTGAAGTTACTAATCCAACTATTACTAATAGATATTGATGATTTGCCCAACCTGCAAAGAACAAGTATATCTTTCCAAAAAATCCTAACATTGGAGGTAAACCCCCAAGAGATAGAAGACAAAGGCTTAAACCTAATGTAATGAGAGGATCTTTTTGGTAAAGTCCTGAGTAATCAAGAATTCTGTCAGAACCAGTTCTTAGTGAGAAAAGTATTACACAAGAAAATGCACCCAAATTCATAAACAGATATGCAGCCAAATATAAAACAGCTGCTGACAAACCATCTTGTGTGCCAGATACTATTCCAATCATTACAAATCCTGCTTGTCCAATAGAACTGTAAGCTAGCATCCTTTTCATTGAGGTTTGAGCTAGAGCTACAACATTCCCTAGAGCCATGCTCAATATGGCCAAAATGGTAAATAAAAGTTTCCATTCTTCGTCAAAAGAAGAGAAAGTTGTGCTTAATATTCTTATTGCGAATGCAAAGCCCGCTGTTTTTGAACCAACAGATAAAAAAGCTACTACAGGTGTAGGTGAACCCTCATATACATCAGGAGTCCATTGATGAAAGGGAACAGCAGCAATTTTAAATGCAACTGTTGATAATACAAATACAAGAGCAAGTGAAGTAATGTAGGAGGGCTTATTGATAATCTCTAAACCTATTTTCGCTAAGTTTGTTGAACCACTTAAGCCATAAAGAAAAGAGGATCCATACAAGTAGACAGCAGCAGCAGCTGATCCAACAAGGAGGTATTTTAAGGCCGCTTCTGAACTTCTTGGATCTCTCTTGAGGTAACCAGAAAGTAAGTAGCTTGCTACAGATAAAGTTTCCAGAGATATAAATACACTAATAAGGTCAGTAGATCCACATAAAAGCATTGCTCCAAGGGTGGCCGAAAGAACTATCGCAGCAAACTCGCCAATAGGGCTTCCACTTTGTTCTGTATACCGCCAACTTATAAGTAAAGAAACTAAGGTTGATAAAGAAATTATTGCTCTAAATGCGATTGCCAAATTATCTGAATTAAAGGACCCAAGGAATGCGCTTTCTACCGGATTACTCCATTGCAATGCCAAACTGACAAGAGAGCTGCCAATTGATAAATAGCAAATTATTGGTGCCCATTTCGATGCAGTTTTTTCTCCAGCTAAATCTACAAGAAGTGTTCCAACAATACCTAGTAAAATAAAAACCTCTGGAATAATGGCTTGAGCATTTAAATTAATTGTAAAGATTTCGTTGGGCACTTTATTAAATTGGATTAAATTAGATGTTTGATTGTAGGGGTCTAAGAGTTAATCTTAACTTGATTATAATTTGTGGGTATGATTTTTGAAATTTTCAGAAGAAATTACTTGCAAAAGCTTCAAATAATTATAATATGCCCTAACTGAGCAAAAACACCAATTTTTGAAATAAACCTTGGATCACACACTTGTTATTGTTGAAAGTCCCACCAAAGCAAAAACTATAAGAAAGTTTTTGCCTTCTAATTATGAAGTCCTTGCCTCAATGGGGCACGTAAGAGATCTTCCAAAAGGAGCTGCCGAAATCCCTGCTGCAGTTAAAAAGGAAAAATGGTCAAGGATAGGAGTTAATACAACAGAGGATTTTGAACCACTTTATATAGTCCCAAAAGATAAGAAAAAGGTTGTTAAAGAGCTGAAAGATGCATTGAAAGGCGCGACCCAACTATTACTTGCAACTGATGAAGATAGAGAGGGAGAGAGTATTAGCTGGCATCTTCTGCAAATACTTAAGCCCAAAATACCCACTAAGAGAATGGTTTTTCATGAAATCACAAAAAAGGCAATTAATAAAGCTTTGGATCAAACAAGAGAAATTGATATGGAACTTGTTCAGGCTCAAGAAACCAGAAGAATTTTGGACAGGCTTTTTGGATATGAATTATCTCCTTTACTTTGGAAGAAGGTAGCCCCCCGTCTATCTGCTGGTCGTGTTCAATCAGTTTCAGTAAGACTTCTTGTTAGAAGAGAGAGAGAAAGAAGATCCTTTAAAAAAGCTAGTTACTGGGGGATTAGAGCTTCCCTAGTAAAAGATAATGTTACTTTTGAAACTAAATTATTTAGTTTAAACGGTCAAAGAATTTCTAATGGTGCTGATTTCGATGAACAGACAGGAAAATTAAAACAAGGAAATAAATCTTTAATAATTGGAGAAGAAAAGGTAAATGATTTATTGAATACTTTTTCCTCTGAGGATTGGTTAGTCTCAAAAATCGAAAAGAAACCATCCACTCGTAAGCCAGTTCCTCCATTTACAACTAGTACATTGCAACAAGAAGCAAACCGGAAGCTTCGTTTGTCTGCGAGAGAAACTATGAGATGTGCACAAGGACTATATGAGAGAGGTTTCATAACATATATGAGGACTGATTCAGTTCATCTTTCCGAACAAGCCACAAGAGCTGCTAGAGAATGTGTCAGTTCAATGTATGGAAAAGAATATTTATCTAACTCACCAAGAAAATTTAATTCAACTGCAAGAAATGCTCAAGAAGCACATGAAGCTATTAGGCCGGCAGGTGAGGTATTTAAAACACCTAAGGAAACTAATCTAACTGGTAGAGATTTATCTCTTTACGATTTAATTTGGAAAAGAACTGTAGCTAGTCAAATGGCGGAAGCTAGGCTAACAATGATTAATGCTGAAATTAGCGTGGGGGATGGATTATTTAAATCGAGCGGGAAAAGTATTGATTTCGCAGGATTCTTCAGAGCTTATGTCGAGGGAAGTGATGACCCAAGTTCATCCCTTGAACAACAAGAAATTATTCTCCCAAACTTAACAACTGGAACATGTCTTGAAGTTACTAATAAGGAATCTACTTTTCATGAAACTAAACCACCTGCAAGATATACGGAGGCTGCATTAGTTAAGGTTCTGGAAAAAGAGGGGATTGGAAGACCTTCTACCTATGCAAGCATTATTGGGACAATTGTAGATAGAGGTTATGCAAATTTATCTTCCAATACTTTGGCTCCAACTTTTACTGCTTTTGCTGTTACCGCACTATTAGAAGAACATTTCCCTGATTTAGTTGATACTACTTTTACTGCAAAAATGGAATCTTCACTGGATGAAATATCTTCAGGTAATCTTGAGTGGCTACCATACCTCGAAACTTTCTATAAAGGTAAAAATGGTCTGGAGGTGAAAGTTCAGAAAACAGAGGGAGATATTGATGGTAAAGCTTATAGACAAGTTGATTTCGAAGACCTTCCTTGCGTAGTCAGGATAGGCTCTAACGGACCTTGGCTAGAAGGTACAAAAATTGATGAATCTGGTAATGAAATTCAGGCAAAAGGTAATCTTCCAATGGATATAACTCCTGGAGATTTAGATATAAGGCAAGTGGATCAAATTTTAAGTGGTCCATCAGATCTTGGGACTGATCCAAAAACTGGGGAAAAAGTCTTTTTAAGATTTGGTCCTTATGGACCATACGTACAATTGGGAAATAATGATCAAGATAAAGCTAAACCAAGAAGAGCTTCATTACCCAAAGAGTTGAGAACTGATGATCTAACTCTTGATGAGGCTTTAGTACTTTTAAGTTTGCCTAGATTGTTAGGAGTTCATCCTGAAGGAGGAGTAGTTGAGGCTGATAGAGGAAGATTTGGCCCTTATATTAAATGGATTAAAAATGAAAATGAATCTGAAAACAGATCATTAAAAAAAGAGGATGATGTTTTTACTGTTGATATAAAACGAGCATTAGAAATTCTTGCAATGCCAAAAATGGGTAGAGGTGGTCAAGAGGTACTTAAAGACTTTGGAAAACCGAAAGAATTTAAAGAAAAAATCCAAATATTAAATGGAAGATATGGGGTCTATTTAAAATGTGGCAAAACTAATGTTTCGATTGCCAAAGATACTGAATTAGAAAAATTTTCTTTAGATGATGCTATATTTCTTCTAGAAGAAAAACTTAAAGATAAAAAAGGTTCTATTTCAAAAAAAACAAAAATAAGTAATAAAAAAACTACAAGTAAAAAGAAAAGTTAGAAAAAATATGATTTTAAAAAAAAAAGAATTTTTTTTATTAATTTTATTAATTTTATTGCAATCATGCTCAGGAGGGAGGATTGGAAATTTTCTTGAAAGTAGTTTTAAAGATTTAGAAAAAATAAACCAAGATGGAGATTTAAAAAAGAATTTAGTAAATAAAGGTATCGTCATAAAAGAAAACAAAGAAATTGACGATAAAACAAATAAAAAAATAAAAAAAGTAGAAAAGCCAAAAAATGAGCTAGTGAATAAAAAAGATACCAATTTAGAAAAAGAAAACAAAGATATTTACGAAAAAACAAATAAAAAAATAAAAAAAGTAGAAAAGCTAAAAAATGATCTAGTGAATAAAAAAGATATCAATTTAGAAAAAACACCAAAACAAAAAAATAACAAAATTAAGAATCTCTCAAAAAAAAGAAAAATTGAGCTTCAATCTTACAAAATAATTTTCATCTTAAAAGATGTTGATCCAAAGGATCCAACTGAAGAGTTAAGTACCATATTAACTAATTCTGAGGTAAATTTTGAAATAGAAAAGATTGAACGTATCTTAGACTCAGAAAATAAAACTATGAATAAAAATTGATTAAAAATATTCAACAAAAATGAAAATAACAACAAAAACTGAAGCATTAAATATTGTCGAGACCTCATATCTCGCATCTTTATCGGCTTTATTATGGGTTGCCTTGTATTATTTGCCAATTGGGGGAGCTTTATTAAGGTTGATTTTACCTCTGCCAATGATCCTCTTACAGTTGAGAAGAGGAACTAAAACTGCGTTGGAAGGACTCCTAATACAATTTCTACTTTTATTCATAATTATGGGCCCTGTTAGAGGAACCTTGTTTTTATTCCCTTATGGGATCTTGGCTTTTTGGTTAGGCTGGTGTTGGTTTAAAGAAAAGAGTTGGAGATTAAGTTTAACCATTGGAGTCATTATTGGAACCCTCGGTTTTTTTCTACGAGTAATTGCATTATCCACATTGGTTGGAGATAACCTTTGGGTGTTAATTACTAGAGCAAGTTATGGTCTGATAGAAAAATTCATTGGATTATTAAATTTACCTTTTTCTCCATCAATTTTAAGTATCCAATTAGGTGCAATTTTTTTAATAATTTTCCAAGAAATCGTTTATGTTTTAACAGTACACATAGTTGCATACTCTCTTTTCCCAAGATTTAAATTAACTATTCCAGATCCTCCAAGATTAATAAATAGCTTGGTTGATTTAAACAATTGAAAAAAAAATAAGAATGTATAGTAAAGAGTTAGAAATAAATTTTTTTGGAAATGAATCCAATAAAAAAAGGAAACTTAAAAGGATAGATATTCTGAAAAAGAATATAAATAATTTCAAAATTTTTCTTGTAATTGCAGGCACTAATACATCTCAAATTCCAGGAATATCCGCTGCTGGTATTAATGCAAGGTCAAGGAGAATTACTGCCCTCGCTGACGCCGAATTTTTGCTTATGGGGCCTTCAAAAGATCATAAATATAAATTGCCTCCCCTCAATGCAGGAGTAACTCCGGCCCTAATAAGTCATGTTTGCTCAAAGCTTATAAATGTTTATCCAGTTATTGTTCCTTTGGGAATAGAAGTAAAGCCTCATTTTAATCATTTGTTTGTTGAAGATAGGGATTTGGGACCGTCAAATTGTCTGACTACTGGTAAATCTATGACCAGAGAAAGAGTTGTAAATCTCTTTAAAAGAGGTCTTGAAATAGGAAAATCATCAAAACAACCAATCTTAATTTCTGAATCTGTGCCGGGAGGTACCACAACTGCTCAAGCTGTAATGGAAGCTTTTGGTTTGCGAGTGTCTAATTTAGTAGGGAGTAGTTTATTTAAAGCTCCAAGAGATCTCAGAAGAAAAGTAGTTCAAAAGGGACTTTTAAATGCAAAACTCAAGAATGATTTTGACTCTTTTGATGTAGTCGCAGCGGTTGGAGATCCTTTCCAAGCTTTCTCAATGGGTTTATTAATTGGCGCTAGGTTAGCAAACCAACCTGTGATATTGTCCGGTGGAAGTCAAATGTTGGCTGTCACTTTGCTTGTATTAGAATTCTTAGGAGAAAAAAATAAAGATGATGTTATTGAGGATATTTTTATTGCAACTACGGGCTGGCTTGTAAAAGATAATTCTTTAAATGATTTATTAAATTTAATTAATGAGAAATATGATGTCAATTTATTAGGCTTAGCAAGCCCTTTAAATTTTAAATCGTCAATATACAAAGAATTGAAGGATTATGAAATGGGTCATGTAAAAGAAGGTGTAGGCGCTGGTGGAATATCATTACTTGCGTACTTAAATGGATTTAAAAATGACGATATAGTTTCATTGTGTCAACAAAATCTGGAAATGATGAAGAGTCTAGGTCAAATTTCTTTAGAGAAGGATTGCTAAATGTTTTCAAAATTTGCAACCAGAAGAGAATTTTTAAATTGGGGTAAACTTTCTCTTTTATTTCTCTTAAACTCTTGCAGTAATGTTCCAAATAAAGTAAAGATTGCGCTACAAAATTCTTTTTATCCAAAATCTTTTAAAGATACGATTCCAAAAGATTGGAAGCAGGAAAAAATTAATTTTGAAAATATTCAGCAACAAAAAAATAGAAACATAATTTTAGATTCTGACTTTACATTAATAAATGATGGATGGATTAATAGTATAAATTTTGCAGAATTTGAAAAAATAAATCAGTATACATTGATCGAAAATCTGGATAAGAGATCGATAGATTTTTTAGCAAGTTTTAATGAAAATCAAAGAAGTAAATTATTTCCTATTGGAGTAGTTCCTTACACAATTATTATTAAAAATAATAAAGAACTAATAAATTCAGCAAGAACTTCTTGGGATTTCCTCCTTTCTAAAAAATTAACAGGTAAAATTATTTTTCCACAAAGTCCCAGAATAATATTGTCAATTGCCAAAAAAATTAATTCAACTAACTCTTTAAAAAAACTCAAAAGCCAAGCGATGTTATTTGATGATAAAAATATGCTCAATTGGTTGATAAATTCGGATGCTTGCGTAGCTATAGTTCCTTACAGTCTCTGCTCAAAATATTTAAAAATAGATCCAAGGCTTTCTTTAGTTTTCCCAAGCGAAGGAGTACCTTTAATGTGGCATTTTCTCCTTAGCCGATCAAATCTAAATAATGAAATATTAATTAAATGGATTAAATATTTAGAAAAAAAATCAATAGTAGATAAATTAATAAGTCAAGGTTGGTATCTACCATTCAATAGTGATTATTTGCAAACTAAATATAAATCTGGGATGTCCCCAATCCCAGGTCCCTCTAAGAAATGTTGGGATAATAGTTGGTCTTTCTCTGTCTTAACAAGCGAACAAAAAATTAATCTTAAAAATTCCTGGAATGAATCTTTAACCCCATAATCTTTTTGTAGGAGTGTCAATTAATAAGTTATGGGTTTGCTTTAATAAATTTGGTATATCTAAGTTACTAGGACATTTAGGAATACATTCATTACACTCTTGACAAAAAGAGGAATTTTTTTCTTCCCACCAGTGGCCAGCTTGTCCTATTAAATTGTATCTTTCTTTTGAAAATTCTAATTGGCCATAACCAAGAGATATGTTCCTCAAACGAAGTATTTCTGGAATAGGAATTTCATTTGGGCATGGTAGACAACTTCTGCATTGCTCGCATTTAGTTGAGTCTAATCTTTTATTAGCTAGTTCCTCAATTTTATTCAGGGCGTTTTTTTCAGGAGTTGTAAGTCTCTCGCAAGAGTTTCTAAGTTTATTGGCAAACTCAAAATCTTTTTTGTTTGTGGCTCCTAAGGACAAAGTTGTAATTCCTTTTGCCAACAAAAATCTATATGCTAATTCTAGTGGATGAAAAGGCTTAGAGGCTTCCAACAAAATATCACTTGGAGAATATAATCTTCCGCCTTTATCAGCGGGCGATATTGCTAAAACTCCCATACCTTTTTTTTTAGCCTGCTCTGCCAAAGAAATTTTAGATTGATCTAAATAATGTAAATGAAGACTACAAAAACTAAAAACTTCACAGTTAATTGCTTCTTTAATAAGTGAATAACTGCCATGTGAACTAAACCCAACTTGATCAACTAGTTCTTTTTCAAGTATCCATGATATGAATTTCTTCCCCTCTCCAGCTAGTACCCAATCTAGATGTTGTTTTAAGTTAACGCCGTGAATTGCAAGATTATTAATTTTCTCGCGATTTAAATTTTTAAGAGAATTTTTAAAATTATTTTTTAAAAATTCAAAATCACCCTTTGGTAAAACTTTGGTGGTAATCACCCAATTTTTTTCTTTTATATTTTCTTCTTTTGCTAGTTTTTTTATTGAATTTCCAATAAGTGATTCAGCATCACCATAAGAAGGTGCTGTTTCGATATGGTTAATTCCTACGTAATATGCATTTTTTATTACGTCATACATTTTTTCGACACTTCCAGTTGATCGCATTGTCCCTAAAGTGAACAAGCTCACTTTTGCCCCTTTACCAAATGATCTTTTTTGTGAATTAATAATCATCGAAAAATGATCAATTTCTTTTTATTTACTCTTTAATTTATTTATAGTTGAAAATGATTTAAAGTAAATTAAAGTAAATACAAAATTTTGTAAAAATATTTTTCTTTAATCTATGTTCACAGGAATAATCCAATCAATTGGAAAATTAAAACAGGAAAAAAATATTTTAGAAATTGAAGTTCTAGATAATTTTTTTGATATGGCAATCGGAGACAGCATAGCTGTTGATGGAATTTGTTTAACAGTTAAAGAAATTTTTCAAAATAAGTTTACGGTTGACGTTAGTGAAGAAACATTAAAAAAAACAACTCTAGGATTAAAGTCTAATCTGAATCAGATTGTCAATTTGGAGCCCGCTCTTCGTATATCTGATCGTCTTGGTGGACATATTGTGAGCGGACATATTGATGGCCTTGGGAAAGTTGAGAATATAGAAAAATTAGAGAATTCTTGGCATTTATCAATCAAGTGGAAAAATATAAATTTTTCAAAATATGTAGTTTATAAAGGCAGTATATGTGTAAATGGGATCAGTCTTACAATTGCAAAATATGAGAAGGAAGGAGAAATATTTACTATTGCGATAATTCCTCATACTTGGCATAACACTAATCTGAATAAATTAAATGTTGGTGACTGCGTTAACCTTGAGGCAGATGCACTTATTAAATATGTAGAGAAATTACTTTTGTTTAATAGGAATAATAAAGAAGCTTTTTCTACAAATAATATCTCTTCAGATTGGCTTAAAGAAAACGGCTGGTAATATTTTTCTAATTTAATGGAATCAGATAAATTGTCTTTGATTCTTTTTTTAGATCAATTTTAAATTCCTTACCAGGTTCTAGACCTAATTTCTTAGTGTACGCATGACCTATTAATAGGTTCCCATTACCGTGAACCTTAGTTTTAAATTCTGCTTGCCTGCCTCTTGAAGCTCTATTACCAGTTTTCCCCTGACGACCATTTCCTATTTTGTAACCCTTGGCTTCGATAAGCGCCCTATAAAAACTTTTTCTTAAGACTCTACCGCTAGGTCCTACGTACCCACAACCTTTTGCTATCTCATCTTCAGATTTTTTACTTAATAATTTTGCTTTTTCAAGAAGTTCTTTTCCTTCTAGCATTATCTGACAAATTTCTAATTATATATTCTCACTAAAAAGGAGAACTGTGGCAATATAAATTAATAAAAAATATATTTAATTTTTGAAATTTAGTTTTTTATAAAAGATACAAGATAATAAATAAAATAACCCATATTCCATCTACAAAATGCCAGTATAATTCAACAGCTTCCAATGGGAACATATTTTGACTATTTAATCTTCCGCCATTGATTCTAGATTGCCAAGTAATAATTAAAATCATTAAAGTTCCTAAAGTGACATGTAATCCATGAAAACCAGTAAGAGCATAAAAAGTACTTGCAAATAAATTATCGGTTAATCCAAAAGGTAAATGAAAATATTCAAATAATTGACATATTAAAAATATAATTCCAAGAAAAGCAGTAAAAAATAACCATTTTTGGGAATCAGAGTTTTTATCTTTTAAAAGTGCTTTGCCTGCTTTATGAAAAGTTGCACTACTAACAAGTAACAAAATTGTATTGAGTGTAGGTATTGGCAGTTCTAATTCATAAATAGCGCCATCAGGTAATGGATTTACTGCTTTATAAGTTAAATAAGCAGCAAAGAATCCAGCAAAAGTCATTCCGTCCGCAATTAGGAAAGTTATAAGACCAAACATCCTGAAGTCTTCATGTGTTTCATTAACTTCAGAATTATTTTTTTGAATTTCTTTTGAGCTATCTAGAGTTGTCATATGTATTATTTTTGTTCAGAAAATTCTTTACCATAACCATAAGGTTCTTCAACTAATGGAGCTTCTCCTTCCCAATTTTCAACTGGAGGTGGAGAAGATGTTAACCATTCAGGTGTAAGAGCATTCCAAGGGTTATCTCCAGCATCTTTTCCATTTCTAACACTAAGGAATACATTAATTAAAAAAGGAATTGTACTCATAGCCATCAAGAGAGCACCTAGACTACTAATTTGATTAACGAACTGGAATTGAGGATCATATTCTGCAACTCTTCTTGGCATTCCATTTAAACCAAGCCAATGTTGAGGAGCAAAGCACAAGTTAAATCCAATAAAGGTAATTATAAAATGTAAAATTCCTAGTTTTTCATTGAGCATTTTTCCGGCTACTTTGGGGAACCAATGATAAATTGAAGAGAAAATAATAAAAACAGTCCCTCCATAAACTATGTAATGAAAATGGGCTACAACGAAATAGGTATCATGTACATGAATATCGAAAGGTACCTGTGCCAAAGCAACTCCTGTAATACCTCCAAAAACAAAATTTATAATAAATCCGCAAGAGAATAACATAGCACTATTGATGGAAATTTTACCTCCCCATAACGTTGCAACCCAATTGAAAAATTTTATACCTGTTGGAACAGCAATAAATGCTGTTGCGATAGTAAAGAATAATCTCATCCACGGGGGGGTTCCACTCGTAAACATGTGATGCGCCCAAACAACTAAACCTAAAACTACGATCCCCATTATTGAAAAAACCATTGTTGTATATCCAAAAAGTGGTTTTCTAGCATGTACAGGAAGTATTTCACTAACTAAACCAAAGGCAGGAAGGACCATAATGTATACAGCTGGATGAGAATAAAACCAAAATAAATGCTGATAAACTACGACATTGCCACCTAAAACAGGATTGAAAAACCCTGTTTTAGCGATGATATCGAAGCTAAGTAGAATTAAAGTCCCTGCTAAAACAGGAGTTGATAAAACAACTAATAGACTTGTCCCAAGCATTGCCCAACAATACATTGGCAATTGCATAAGTTTTAATCCTGGTCTTCTTAATTTGATAATGGTCGCGATAAAGTTTATTCCACCAAATATAGAACTGCCTCCAAGTAATAGAACGCTCAGAATCCAAATAATTTGTCCCGATTGGGGAGTAGTTATGCTCAAAGGTGGATAAGCCGTCCATCCAGCCTGAGCAGCGCCATCAACAAAATAGCTTGCTACCAGCATTAAACCTGAAGGAGGAATTAACCAAAAAGCCACAGCATTTAATCTTGGGAATGCCATATCTCTCGCGCCTACATAAAATGGAATTAAATAATTTCCAAAAGCACCGTTAACTACAGGCACTATCCAAAGGAATATCATTATTGTTCCGTGTAAAGTTAAAACTTGGTTATAAACATCTCTTGGCATAAAATCAGACATTGGACTGGCCAGTTCAATTCTTATAGCGCTCGCTAAGGTTCCTCCTATTAAATAGAATAGAAAACCGCAAACTAAGTATTGTATTCCGATTACTTTATGATCAAGGCTGAAACTAAAGTATCTAAGCCAGCCTTTAGGTTGAAGACTTTCATTATTAGTTTTTTGTGGATCAATTGATATTGTCATAAATTTACCTCTGTTTTTTTATTTTTGTTAAACCATTCGTTGTAATCAGATTCTTCTTCAACAATTATGGAGGCTCTCATACCTCCATGATATGGGCCACATAATTCTGCGCAAATTATCGGATATTTCCCAACTTTTGTAGGAGTGAAATTTAGAATAGTCGGTTGTCCAGGAATAATATCCTGTTTAATTCTGAACTCTGGCACCCAAAAAGCATGAATGACATCTTTGGATTCCATTTTCATTGATACTTTTTGATCAACAGGAACGTGTAGTTCTCCTGATATGAAATTGCCTTTGGGATAATTGAATAGAAATGCAAATTGCATAGCCGAAACTTCAATTGATAAATTATTTGATACTTGATTATCAGAAGTTTGACTAATTCCAGCCCATATTTTTTCAGAATTTGAACTCATCATTTCGTGGTTATGATTTAGTTCCTTCATTCCTCCCATTCTGTCGTAGATGTTGTAACTATATAAACCTATTAATAAAACAATTATTGAAGGGATAATTGTCCATACAATTTCTAGGCTTAAATTTCCCTCTAAAGCAATTCCATCGCCTATCTGATCATTTCTTTTCCTAAACTTAAATAAACTATAAACAACAGCTATTGTCATTCCTATAAAAATAATTAGGCCTATGATAAAAAGGATTTTGAATAGTTCATCATAAATTGGCGCATTAATACTTGCTTCAGCAGGAAGCAAATTCACATTAAATCCAATCCAAAAAGATATAGCAAAAACAAGTGAAATGATTACTATTAAATAAATGTTTTTATTTAACAATTGATTTCTAAAATTGTAGATATATTTAAGATATTCATTTTTTTAAATTCTGCATCCTTTGTTAAAAGAAAATCATTTAAATTCATAACTTCTTAAGATTTAAGAAATAAAAGACGTATTATTAATAACTTTTTAGATTTAATTGTCAGGGAAAAAAGATTAAATCAATAAATTATTTTTTAAATTAAACATATTAATTTTTAATTAATGTTTGGTTTTTGAATCTAAATTATTATGCAAAATAATAGGTTTTATCCATTTGATTAATAACCAATTATATAAATCAAAATATCTGCCAATTTTTAAAAAATTAGGAAGTCATTGTGTATTTGCACTTATCGCACTAATTGTAATTGGAGGTGCTACGAGAGTCATGGAGGCTGGCCTTGCTTGTCCAGATTGGCCATTATGTTATGGATCTTTTTTGCCTTTTAGTCATATGAACCTGAGAGTTTTTCTAGAGTGGTTTCATCGCCTAGATGCTTTTCTGGTTGGAGTATTAATTCTTTTTAAATTTGCTCTCTCAATTATTTGGAAAAAAGAAATTCCAAATTGGTTACCTAAAACTTATTCATTATTACTCTTTCTTGTTATTGTCCAAGGATCTTTTGGAGCATTAACAGTAATAAATCTCCTTGATTCAAATACTGTTACAGGCCATCTTTTAATAGCATTTCTCCTTCTCATTACCACAATTTCAATAAATCAAAATTTAGAAAATGAAGAAATAGAGGAGCCATTATTTTGGTGGAGATTATTACTGTTTGTTCCTCTTTTACTTACTCTGATTCAATCTTTTATTGGAGTAAGGCTTTCATCAACCTGGTCAGCACATATATGCTTATCTTTAAATGAAAAATGTCTAATTCTAAATACTCATAAACTATTTGCTTTTCCAATTACTTTTTCAATTCTATTGATTATTGCCACTGCAATTTACAAGAGAAGTTTGCTTACTGAAAATTGGAAATATCTTTCAGCACTTATTTTTCTTTTGTTTTCTCAAATTGTTTTAGGTGTTTTAAGTCTTAAAACAAATTTGAATGAACCTATTTTTATTATCGGTCATCAACTTAATGCCTCTTTATTTATTGCGATATTAACAACATTAATTTTTAGAAATCCTTTTACCAAAAAAGGTTTAAACCACTCCCTAAATCCCCAAATGCTTGGTATCAATTCATGAACAGTAGTAACTTAGAAAACTTAAACTATAAATCTTCAATTAGGGATGAAGTTGTACCTTCAAGAAAAAGATTAACTTTGCCGCCTTGGCTTGAAGTAGCAAAACCCAGATTAATCCCACTTTTACTGGCAACAACTTTGGGAGGAATGGCTTTAACAGAGGAATGGCCTTTGTCTTCGCCGAAACTTATCTGTACTTTAGGAGGCGGAGCTTTGGCAGCGGCGGCAGCAGGAGCTCTTAATTGCTTATGGGAAATGGAATTGGATAAAAGGATGACAAGAACTAGCAAAAGAGCTTTGCCAGCAGGAAAGTTGTCATCTGAGACTGTATTTTTAGCTGCTGTATCATGTACTCTGGCAGCTTCGATGCTTTTAGTAAGTGGTGTAAATTATTTGGCTGCAGGATTAACTCTTCTTGGTTTATTTAGCTACGTGATTTTATATACAGTTATTTTAAAACCTCGTACAACAAAAAATATTGTTTTCGGAGGAGTTGCTGGTGCGATACCACCTTTAGTTGGAGCATCCGCTGCTACAGGGCATGTAGGTCTTAGTGGTTGGTGGCTGTTTTGTTTAGTAATGTTATGGACTCCAGCTCATTTTTGGGCACTTGCAATTTTGTTGAAGGATGATTACGCATCTGTTGGTATTCCTATGCTCCCTTCTGTTAAAGGATCTGTTTTTACTGCTAAAGCGATTTCTCGTTATGGATGGGCAACAGTTTTAATGAGTATTATGGGAGTTTTTGCTTTACCTGAAGGGGGTCTCTTATATGGAATTATGTTATTGCCATTTAATGGAAGACTTTTGCAATTAATAAATGAATTAAAGAAATCTCCTGATGATCTTATAAGAGCAAAGTCTCTTTTTAGGTGGTCTATTCTCTATATGTTTGGTATTTGTCTTTTGTTATTAATTTCCAGAACCCAACTATCCGTAGAATTTGAGCAGCAATCTATGCAAATATTTTTATCTATAGTATCTCTGCTTAGTAATTAAATTAGATGTAAAATGTTTTTTAAGTAAATAGTAAGTTTGATGAATTATATAAAAGTTAAAGGGCTCTCAAAATCTTATTCAGATATCAAGGCATTAAAAAATTTATCGATGGAAATTGAAGCTGGAACATTATTCGGAATACTAGGTCCAAATGGTGCTGGCAAATCAACACTAATAAAAATACTCGCTACTTTAATAGAGCCTGATAGTGGAGAAGTTTTTATAAATAATATTAATCTGATAAAAAATTCAAGGAAAATTAGAGAATTAATTGGTTATGTTGCTCAGGACATTGCACTTGATAAAATATTAACTGGACGAGAGCTTTTGGATTTTCAATCAGATTTATATCACATCAACAAAAACAAAAAATTTGAAAGGATAAAAAAATTAATAGATCAATTAGAAATGAATGATTGGATTGATCGTAAGTGCGGAACTTATTCAGGGGGAATGAAAAGAAGAATAGATCTGGCAGCTGGACTTTTACATTTACCCCAAGTATTAATATTGGATGAACCTACAGTTGGTTTAGATATTGAAAGTAGAAATATTATATGGCAACTTTTGAAAGATTTAAGAAATAATGGAATGACTATTATTTTAAGCAGTCACTATCTTGATGAAATAGATAAATTGGCAGACAGATTAGTGATAATTGATGATGGAAGAGTTATAGCACAGGGGGCTCCTGCAGAACTCAAAAATAAATTAGGAGGAGATAGAGTAACTTTGAAAGTAAGAGAATTTAGTAATCAGGAAGAAGCAAAAAATATATGTCAAATTTTATCTTCAATAGATGGAATTAGTCAGATTATCATAAATGAAGCTCAAGGTTTCTCAATAAATTTTGTAGCAGATAAGGAAAAAGATTTACTTACGAAGCTCAAAGTGGAATTGGCCTTCTCAAAGTTTGAAATTTTTTCTCTTACCCAAAGTCAGCCAAGCTTGGATGATGTATATCTTCAGGCAACCGGGAAAACATTATTAGATGCCGAAATTTCTATGGCAGGGAAAAGAGACCTTAAAAAAGAATCAAAGCAATCAATGCGATAAAAAAAACTTTTGGTTATCTAACTATAATGAAAACTAATTACTGCTAATCATGGAATTACAACAGTATAATTTATTTTTTTTATATCAAGAAACATTTGCCTTAACAAAGAGATTATTTATTCAATTAAAAAGAAGACCATCTACTCTTTTAGCTGGAATATTACAGCCCATAATTTGGCTTTTTTTATTTGGGGCATTATTTTCTAAAGCTCCTGAAGGTTTTTTACCAGGAGTTGATTCTTATGGTAATTTTTTAGGGGCGGGACTTATTGTTTTTACTGCTTTTAGCGGAGCCCTAAACTCTGGTCTTCCTTTAATGTTTGATAGAGAGTTTGGATTTCTTAATAGATTACTCGTGGCTCCTTTAACTAGTAGATTATCCATAGTTTTATCTTCTTTTTTTTATATAACAATCCTGAGCTTTCTTCAAAGTATTGTAATAATGGTTGTTTCATACATTTTGGGTTATGGATGGCCCAACTTATATGGTTTAGGAATTGTTTTTACAACACTAATTCTATTAGTTCTTTTTGTGACATCAATAAGTTTATGTTTAGCGTTTGTTTTGCCCGGGCATATTGAATTAATCGCTCTTATATTTGTTATAAACTTACCTCTTCTTTTTGCAAGCACTGCTTTAGCTCCAATCTCTTTCATGCCAAATTGGCTTGGGTGGTTAGCTTCATTAAATCCATTAACTTTTGCGATTGAACCTATTAGGACTGCTTACACAGAAACTATGAATTTAGAATTAGTGGCTTTACATGCCCCATATGGTGATTTAACTTGTAAGAGTTGTATATCAATTTTATTTTCTTTAACAGTTTTTTCCTTGATTATCATAAGGCCTCTGTTAAATAGAAAGTTAAATTAAAAATTTATGCTTTTAAAAAATCATCTAATAGAAGTTTTTAAAAAAGCCTCTTCAGAAAATAATATTTTGCTTAAAGAAAATATTGTTCTTAAGTGGGTGCATAGATTTGGGATTGATTCTTTAAATGATTTATTTATCCATGCCCCAGCTTTAAGGGAATATCAGCTTG
>QCIJ01000009.1 GCA_003216755.1 Prochlorococcus sp. AG-402-K22
TCAACAATATCTTTTGGAGCCTTATCCACGAAATTTTTATTAGATAATCTCTTATTTAAATTATCTAACTCAATAGTCACCTTTTTTAAATCCTTGTTTAACCTTTCCTTTAATGCATCTATATTTACAAAATCCTGAAAAGGTAAGTAAACCTCTAAATCACTAATTATCCCAGAAAAAGATTTAGCAAACTCTTTTTTATCAACAGCATTAGGTTTAAAAATAAATACTTCAGAAGATTTAGTTAAGGTTTGAATATCATCAACTAAAATTTTTAAAAAATCCATCAATTCATCATTATCTGAAACTAAGTAAACAGGTACTTTTTCTGATGGCTTGAGGCCTAATTCAGCTCTCAAATTTCTAATCAATCTAATAATTTCAAAGAGTTGCTGAAAGGAATTATCAAGCTTATTATCAACAAATTTATTTTCTTGGGTTGGCCATTTTTGAAGAGATAATAATTCTTTATCTGGTTCAAGTTGCAGTACATGCCAAAGTTCTTCAGTAATGTGCGGCATAAAAGGATGAATCATCACCAAAATATCATTGAGCACTTTTATTAAAACCTTTTCAGATATTTGTCTATTATTAGTCTCTTTATTATTAAACCTTTGTTTAGCAAATTCTACATACCAGTCACAAAAATCATTCCACGTAAATTCATATAGTAGTTTCGCAGATTCTCCCAATTTATATTCTTTCAACAAAGCAGTTACCTTTGTATTTACCTTATTCAGTTTAGATAAAATCCACTTATCACACAACTCTAAAGAAGTTTCATCACTGTCATTAAGCGAATAATTATTGTTAGAAGTTTTATTAATTAATACAAATTTAGTTGCATTCCATAATTTATTCGCAAAATTTCTTGAAGCTTCAACAGTTGAAGATGTATCTTTTTTTCGATCAAAATCAAGCCGAATATCTTGTCCAGCACCTGCAACTTCTCGAATCAAAGCAAATCGCAAAGCATCAGAACCATATTTATCAATTAATAGTATTGGATCAATACCATTTCCTGAACTTTTACTCATTTTTTTATTATTTTCATCTCGAACTAGACCATGAATATAAACATCCTTAAAAGGAATATTATTCGTAAAAGTATTCCCCATCATTGTCATTCTGGCCACCCAGAAGAAAATAATATCAAAACCCGTTACAAGAACACTATTTGGATACCATTTTTTAAAATCGGGGTCATTTGAATTTGGCCAACCAAGGGTTGAGAAAGGCCATAAACCACTTGAAAACCAAGTATCCAAAACATCTTTATCACGAACCAATTTAATATTTAATCCAAATTGTTTATTAGCTTTGATTAAGGCATCCTCTTCATTTCTTGCAACGACATATGGAGTATTTTGTTCTATTGTGTCTTGAGAGTCATCTAAAACGTACCATGCTGGTATTTGGTGCCCCCACCATAATTGCCTACTGATACACCAATCATTAATATTCTCTAACCAATCCTTATAAACCTTCTCCCAGCGTGAGGGAATAAACGATGGTTTTTTAGAATCAATTTCATTAAGACATCCTTGAGATATTTCATCCATTTTCAAAAACCATTGTGTTGACAATAAAGGTTCAATTGGCACCTTACCTCTATCAGAAAAAGGAACAGTATGTTTATAGTCCTCTATCTTTGTCAAAAGGCCTAAGTTATCCAATTCTTTGATGATTTTCTTTCTAGCCTCATATCTATCTAAATTTTGAAATTTGCCTGCATTAATATTTAAAGTTCCATCCTTGTTCATTACATTAATCTGTTTTAAGTTATGCCTTTTTCCTATAGCAAAATCATTTGGATCATGAGCTGGAGTAACCTTGACACATCCCGTACCAAAATCTTTATCAACATGTGAATCAGCAATAATAGGTATTTCTCTATCAACGAAAGGGACTTTTACTTTGACACCAATAAATTCTTTATATCTATTATCATCAGGATTAACTGCCACAGCAGTATCGCCCAAAAGAGTTTCTGGCCTTGTTGTTGCAACCTCTAAGTACTTATCTAACTGTTCGCCACTTTCAGAAATTAAAGGGTATTTAAAATGCCATAAATGACCATTTACTTCTTGCATTTCAACCTCAAGATCACTTACGGCAGATTGAGATTCAGGACACCAATTAACTAAATATTCACCTCTATAAATTAAATTCTTTTTATAAAGAATATTAAAAGCCTCAACAACTGCCTCATTTAATTTTTGATCCAGAGTAAATCTTTCTCGAGTCCAGTCAACTGAATATCCTATCCTTTTTAATTGAGAAACTATTCTGCCGCCACTTTGTTCTTTCCAGTTCCATGCTCTTTTAAGAAATTCATCTCTTCCAACTTCCTCGCTTGTTTTACCATCGCTTTTTAATTGTTTTTCGAGAATAGTTTGAACAGCTATTGAAGCATGATCAGTACCTGGTAAACACAAAACATTCTTACCTAAAAGTCTTTGAAAACGAACTACAACATCTATCAAAGCTGTATTAAATGCATGTCCCATATGCAAAGATCCAGTAACATTTGGTGGGGGAATAACAATACAAAAAGGTTCTCCTTCATCCTCAGGGTTAGGACTAAACGCCTTTAAACTTTCCCATTTTTCTTGCCACTTTTTCTCTACTTCAAAAGGTGAATAATTCTCTAAAGATAATTGATCATTCATCTCTGTCATATGCAAATTTTATTTCAATAAACTTTTTATTTATTTTATCTTGATAGCAGCCAATTAATGAAAATAATATTAGTTTGCAAAAAAAGGAAACTTCATTATTCTAAAAAAGTTTGAAGCCAGAACCACAGGAACAACGTTTTGCATTTTTTGGTGTTGAAATCAGAAATCCACCACCGCTTAAATCACCGTAATAATCTAATTTTAAATCTTTAAGTAAATTAAACTTTTGTACATCCGCGTATAAAGTGACTCCTTCAGTTCTTGAAATAGGAGATCCATTACATGTACCTGGCCTTAATTTAAAATGTATCCATCCTTCGGAACAATTTTTATCCTCAACCAAATCAATTGACATTTCTCCAGGAGAACCTCCAAAAGAAGATTGCCTAGATAATTCTGAAGCAGCGCTTTGACTGATTGAAAGATTGACGATCTCAGTCATTAGAAAAATAATAAATGGGCGATCCAGGGTTCGAACCAGGGACATCCTGCTTGTAAGGCAGGCGCTCTACCGCTGAGCTAATCGCCCTTATAATAAACCATTCTAATGGATGAAGTTGAAATATTTTTACTAAGTATTTAAATATTTCATGATTAAGGCAAAATTGAATTAATAAAATATATCCTATGTCCTCAAACGATATATATAACTTGCAAAAAAATTCCGATTTAAAGACTTTAAAGAACTTTAAAATTTTAATATCTAATGTCAAATCATTGAAAGATAAAACTTGGGGATGCCCATGGCAGAAAATACAGTCTCATAAATCATTGATCCCATTCTTAAATGAAGAAAGTAGTGAATTTATAGATGCGATATATGAAAAAAATGCGGATAACATCTGTGAAGAGTTGGGCGATCTTTTATTACAAGTAATGCTGCATTCTGAAATCGCTTACGAAAACAAAGAATTTGAACTAAATGATGTTATAAAAAATCTAAACAAGAAAATTATTAATAGACATCCATATATTTTTAACAAAAAAGAAAAAGTATCTCTAGAAAAATCGCAACAGATATGGGGAAATATTAAAAATTCAGAAAAAGAAGCAACTCATATTCAATCATCGATTAGTAAAAATTTAAATTTGAAAATCAAAAATTTACCGCCAACGGTTGGAACAGATAAAATCACAAATGTTGTTAAAGAATATGGTTTTAAATGGGAGAGTACCGATCAGATTTTTGAAAAGTTAGAAGAAGAGATTAATGAATTAAAGGAAGCAATAAAAAGTAAAAATGATTCAGACATAAAAAATGAATATGGGGATATTTACTTTACCCTTCTGAATCTCTCAAACTTTTTAAAAATAAATCCTGAATCAGCTCTTCAAAAAACTAATAAAAAATTTTTAGACAGATTTTCAATCATTGAACATCATGCAGGAGATAATATTAAAAAACAAACCCCTAAAGATTTTCAACGGCTATGGCAAATAGCCAAGCAAAAACTCAAAAGAAAAAATTCTTAAAAAACAAATGACTCATATTTCAACATGGATAGATGAATATCATAAAGGCTCAAGATTCGGTCTAAATGGAGAAATCTTAATTAAACAAAACTCAAAATATCAAGAAATTATTGTTATTAAAAATGAATATTATGGCAAAGCTCTAATGCTAGATGGTTGTTGGATGACATCATTAAAAGACGAGAAATATTATCATGAGTGTCTTGTCCATCCAGCATTAAGTAGCATTGACAAAAAATCTAATGTATTAATTATTGGTGGAGGAGACGGCGGTACAGCAAGAGAATGCTTTAAATACTCTCAAATATCAAAAATTGATCTGGTAGAGATCGATGAGGAAGTAATCAAAATATCTAAAAAATTTTTAAAAGAAATTGGTGGCGAAGCATGGCATGACAAAAGATTAAAGATTCATATTGATGATGGTATTCAATGGGTTAAAAAAACAAGAGATAATTTTTACGACGTTATATTTATAGATTGTTCAGATCCCTCAGAATTTTCAGATTTATTATTTTCAGATTCGTTCTATAGAGAATGCAAAAGAATTCTTAAAAAAAATGGTATCTTAGCAACTCAAAGCGAATCTCCTGAATCCTTCAAAAATATTCACATAAGTATTTTGAAAACCCTGAAAAAAATATTTAGAGTCTCTGAAACTATGTATTCTTTTGTGCCTATATATCCTAGTGGTATTTGGAGCTGGACATTCGCCTCTGAAGAAGTTCTAAATCTATCAAAGCAAAATTACAATGAAGCCCTGAGCATAGAAAAAGGTTGTGAAATTTGGAATTTAAATTTTCAAAATGCAGCATTCAAAATGATGCCAAATAAAATTGTGAAAGAACTCAATTCATAGAATGATAAAAAATTTATTTGATAACGAAAATGCGATTTTTATGGGAGCAAAAAGAAACCCTGACGATTGCTCAATTGGTATATTTGGAGTCAATTATGATGGAACATGTTCGTTCAAACCAGGCGCCAGATTTGGTCCAGAAGCAATAAGACAAGTCAGTTCTTGTTTAGAAACATATTGTCCAAATCTAAATAAAGACTTAGAGGATATTTTGTATGTTGATTTTGGGTCAATACTAATTGATAAAAATGACTCAAAGTCAGTTATTGAATCGGTCAAATCAGCAACAAATTTTTTAATTAATAAACGCCTTAGTCCTATTATGCTTGGAGGTGAACACTCTATTACCACAGGAGCTATTGAAGCATTAGTAAAAAAATATCCAGATTTGATATTGGTTCAACTTGATGCTCATGCAGATTTAAGAGAATCATATATAGGAAATAAACATAGTCATGCTTGTACAATGAAAAGATGCTTAGAGGTGCTAACTGAAAAGAAAATTTTCCAAGTAGGAATAAGAAGTGGGACTAAAGAAGAATTTCAAATTATGCATAATAACAATCAATTAGTTAACTTTTGCCCAGGCGGAAATGCACAACAGTTAAGACAAGCTCTTCTACCCTATTCTAAGTGTCCAATTTATTTAACAATAGACTTAGATTGGTTTGATCCCAGTTTATTAGCAGGGACGGGAACTCCAGAACCGGGAGGATTTTTTTGGAATGATTTTGAAGAAATCCTGAAAACTTTAAGAGGCTTTAGAATTGTGGCTTCAGACATTGTGGAATTATCTCCAGAAATTGATAAAAGCGGAGTTAGCAGCATAGTTGCAGCTAAAGTACTTAGAAGCTTAATTTTGTCATTAGAAAATATGCAATAAAAAATTTCTAAACTAAAGTGTAAAAATAGTAAATTAAAATTTAATATTTCATGGATTTGCTTAAAAGTCCTCTGTTTTCAAAATATGTTCAATCCAATGCAAAATTAGTGAATTTTGCAGGTTGGGAAATGCCAATATCATTTTCAGGATTACTCAAAGAGCATGAATCAGTTAGATCTTCAGCGGGATTGTTTGATATTTCTCATATGGGTGTAATTTCTATCAAGGGAATCAATCCAAAGGATTATATTCAAAAAATTTTTCCTACAAATTTACACTCCTTTTCTGAAGGTCAGGGACTTTATACAGTAATGCTCAATGAAAAAGGAGGAATAATAGATGACTTAATAATTTATGACCTTGGTATACAAGAAAATGATATATCAGAATTATTGTTAATAGTAAATGCAAGTAGATATAACGTAGATTTTCAGTGGATAAAAAATAATTTAAATAATTATGAAATTTCGATAACAAACTTTAAAAAAGACAAAGTACTTTTAGCACTACAGGGGGAAAACTCATTCGATTTATTTGAAGAATGGATTAAATCTTCGATCTCACATATCCCTAACTTCGGATGCGAATATAAAATTTTTGAACATATTTGTCCCAAAGAAAAAATCTTTTTTTCCAAGACAGGATATACAGGGGAAAATGGTCTTGAAATACTTTTATCTAAAAAAGCAGCAATTAATTTATGGGATTTCTCAATTTCCAAAAATGTTGCACCTTGTGGTTTAGGAGCCAGAGATACTCTTAGACTTGAAGCAGGCATGCATCTTTATGGTCAAGACATAAATGAAGAAACTTCTCCATATGAAGCGGGGTTGGGCTGGCTAGTACATCTAGAAAATAATCACGAATTCTTTGGAAGAAGTTTTCTTGAAGAGCAAGTAAGATTAGGTATTCAAAAAAAGTTAGTTGGTCTCGCTATAGAAGGTAAAGCAATAGGAAGAAAAGGTTGCGCAGTACTTAAAGGTGAAGAAAATATTGGAACTATAACTAGCGGCAGTTGGTCTCCAACTAAACAACAAGCTATAGCTTTTGCATACATAAATACTTCTCATGCCTTAATAAATAATGAAGTTCAAATATTAATAAGAGGCAAAAAATTCAAAGGAGTTATAACAAAAAGAGCGTTTTATAAAAAGAATTATTAACTAAATTTACCCTTAAAGAATTATTATAAGTTATTGATAAATAAATCATACTTAGATGAGAAACAAAATTTGCGAAGAACTCAATAATACAGATATTGGTAAATTAGTTAATCTATGCGGATGGGTTGATAGAAGAAGAGATCATGGTGGTGTAATTTTTATTGATTTAAGAGACCATAGTGGATTCTTACAAATAACAATTAACCCCGATGATGGAGCAAATCTATTTAAACAGGCGGAAACTCTAAGAAATGAGACGGTAATAATGGTTAGCGGAATTATTAATGAAAGGCCCAAAGATTCAATAAATAAAAATTTAAGTACTGGAGAGTTAGAGCTTAAGGTTAAAGATTTGCAAATTCTCAACCAAATTAAAAAAAACTTACCTTTTCCAGTGTCTATACATGATTATGAAAATACAAAAGAGGAACTCAGATTAAAGTATAGATATCTAGATTTAAGAAGGGGGAAGTTACTAGAAAATTTAAAAACAAGACATAAGATTATTAAAGTTGCTAGAGAATTTCTTGATAATTTTGGATTTACAGAAGTAGAGACTCCATTACTTACAAAATCAACTCCAGAAGGCGCTCGCGATTTTCTTGTTCCTGCACGTCTTTCGAATGGAGAATTTTTTGCTCTACCTCAATCCCCACAACTATTTAAACAACTTTTAATGGTTGGAGGCTTAGATAAGTATTATCAAATCGCAAAATGTTTCCGTGATGAGGACTTAAGGGCAGATAGACAGCCAGAGTTTACTCAATTAGATATTGAGATGAGCTTTATTAGTGAAGAAGAAATAATTTCTTTTAATGAAAGTCTTATAAAAAAAATATGGAAAGAAGTATTAAATATTAATTTTGATAATGCTTTTCCAAGAATGTCATGGCAAGCAGCAATGGATAATTACGGCACTGATAGACCAGATACTAGATATCAAATGTTATTAAAAGATTTAGGAGAAGTATTAGGTGATATTGGCTTTAATATTTTTACCAAGGCAATTAAGTCTGGAGGTTACATAAAATCCATAACAGTCAAAGGAGGTAATTCAAGTATTAGTAACGTAAGAATTAAACCAGGAGGTGATATCTTCCAAGTAGCTCAAGATGCAGGCGCTGGTGGTTTGGCCTTTATAAGGGTCAAAGGAGATGAGCTTGAGACTATTGGGGCAATTAAAAATAATTTAAGTGAAGAGCATATAGATGATATTTTAAGAATCACAGAAGCACAAGATGGAGACTTAATCCTCTTGGGAGCTGGAGATAAAGGAATTGTCAACCAATCATTAGATAGAGTGAGACAATATATTGCAAAAGACTTAAATCTCATAGATAAAAGTAAATGGAATTTCTTATGGGTTACTGATTTCCCGATGTTTGAGAGAAATGAAGAGGAAAATAGATATGAAGCTTTACATCATCCTTTTTGTTCTCCAAAAAATATAGAATCTAAAGATTTTGAAAACTTTAAAAAAGAAATCGAGAACTCTTTAGCCAATGCTTATGACTTAGTTCTTAATGGATTAGAGTTAGGTGGTGGCTCTTTACGTATCCATCAAGCGAACTTACAACGAGAGGTTCTGAAAACGGTAGGACTTAATAATAAAGAAATTGATGAAAAATTTGGATTTTTAATAGAAGCCTTAGAAATGGGTGCTCCTCCTCATGGTGGAATAGCGTTTGGATTAGATCGTATTACCATGCTTGTCATTGGTGCAGATTCAATAAGAGAAACAATTGCTTTTCCAAAAAATCAACAAGCAAAATGTCTTCTCACAAATGCACCTTCAAATGTCTCCGAATCACAATTAAAAGAATTAGATATTGAAATAACAATTGATGAATAAGAATATTTATGGATGTTCTAAAAGTTTTTTGTTTAAATAAAATATAAGGAGGCTGTGCTTAATTAAAAATATTTAATGTCAAAATTTGTTTTTGTCACCGGAGGCGTAGTTTCTAGCATTGGTAAAGGAATTGTTGCTGCAAGCTTAGGGAGATTATTAAAGTCTAGAGGATATAGCGTTTCAATACTAAAATTAGATCCATATCTAAATGTTGATCCAGGCACGATGAGCCCGTTTCAACATGGAGAAGTTTTTGTTACGGAAGATGGAGCTGAAACAGATCTAGATTTGGGGCACTATGAGAGATTCACTGATACTGCGATGACTCGATTAAATAGTGTCACGACAGGTTCTATTTATCAAGCAGTAATTAATAAAGAAAGAAGAGGTAGTTATAATGGTGGCACTGTGCAAGTTATACCTCACATAACTGGCGAAATAAGAGAGAGAATTCATAGAGTAGCAGCCAACAGCAATGCAGATATTATTATTACTGAAATTGGGGGGACTGTAGGTGATATTGAATCTTTACCCTTTTTAGAAGCAATAAGAGAATTTAAAAATGATGTCAATAATAATGATGTTGCATATATTCACGTAACATTACTTCCTTACATAAAAACCTCTGGCGAAATAAAAACCAAACCAACACAACATTCAGTTAAAGAACTGAGATCAATAGGAATTCAGCCAGATTTACTAGTATGCAGAAGTGATAAATCAATAAATGAAAGTCTCAAAAAAAAGCTTAGTGGATTTTGCGGTGTCAATATTAACTCCGTAATAGAAGCATTAGATGCAGATAGTATTTATTCTGTGCCTCTTTCATTAAAAAAAGAGGGTTTATGTAAAGAAACCCTGAAGTACTTAGAGCTTGAAGATAAAGAATGTGATTTGAAAAATTGGGAGCAACTAATACACAACCTAAGAAATCCTGGAGCTCCAACCAAAGTTGCTTTAGTAGGTAAATACATTGAACTTGGAGATGCATATTTATCCGTTGTTGAAGCTTTAAGACATGCATGCATTGAACAAAAGGCTTTATTAGATTTACATTGGGTAAGTGCTGAAATGATAGAAAAAAATTCAGCAGAAACTTACTTAAATGAAGTTGATGCAATTGTCGTGCCCGGGGGATTTGGCAATAGAGGAGTAAATGGAAAAATTTCGGCTATAAAATTCGCAAGAGAAAATAAAATTCCATTTTTAGGCTTGTGCCTTGGTATGCAATGTGCAGTTATAGAATGGGCTAGGAATGTAGCTAATCTTCCAGATGCATCTAGTTCAGAACTAGACCCAAACAGTCCCAATCCAGTGATACATTTATTACCAGAACAGGAAGATGTAGTTGATTTAGGAGGGACAATGAGACTTGGAGTTTATCCATGTAGATTGACAAAAAATACAACTGGAAAAAACTTATATGATGAGGATGTTATTTATGAGAGACATCGACATAGATACGAATTTAATAATTACTACAAACAAAGTTTTTTAGATTCTGGATACAAAATTAGTGGTACATCACCAGATGGCAGATTAGTTGAGTTAATTGAGTTAGAAAATCATCCATACTTCTTAGCATGTCAATATCATCCTGAGTTTTTATCACGACCTGGCAAACCTCATCCTTTATTTAAAGGCTTAATAAAAGCCTCTCAAGATAAGTTAACTCAATCAAATTAATATTCTTTATTTTTTTGAATGAAAATGACAAATTTTTTACCCTTAGTCGAACAATTTCATTCATTACAAGGTGAAGGTTATCACGCTGGAAAAAGTGCTTTTTTTGTAAGATTAGCCGGATGTAAAGTTGGATGTTCGTGGTGCGATACCAAGAATTCATGGGACGAGAAAAAACACCCTTCTATATCAATTGAAAAAATAATAGATCGCATAAAAATTGCCAGAGAAAAAGGAGCATCTTTTTGCGTTATTACAGGTGGAGAACCTTTACAACATAACTTGGATAATTTTTGCAAAGCCATAAAAAAAATGACGATGGGAGAAGAACAAAAGCCAATGAGGATTCATATTGAGACAAGTGGAGTTAATTCGATATCAGGAATCTATGACTGGATTACTTTATCTCCTAAAAGACACTCACCTCCAAAAAATTATTTTTTAAAAAACTGTAATGAAATCAAAATAATCATAAATGAAATAAAAGATATTGAATTTGCTATTCAAATAAAAAAAGAAACTTTAAAACAATATCAACTCTCTAAAAGCGAAGATGGCTTAAAAAAAGAAGATAAAATTTTTTATTTACAGCCAGCATGGAACAATGCGAATGGTTTTTCTCTTGCTATTGATTTCGTAAAAAATAATCCAGATTGGAAATTGAGCCTTCAAACTCACAAATACTTAAAAATTAATTGAAATCATATGACTCTTAAAAATAAATCGATAGTAGTTTTATTATCTGGAGGTTTAGATTCTTCTACAGTTACTGGTATCGCAAAAAAATCCGAAGCTAAAATTTTTGGCCTTTCATTTGACTATGGTCAACGTCATAAAAAAGAATTAAATTCTGCATCGATAATTGCAAAACACTTTGATATCGAAGAATTTAAAATCATTAAGCTTGACTTATCTTTATGGGGAGGCTCGTCATTAACTGATACTCAAAAAAATATTCCGATAGAAGGAGTACAAACTAATAAAATTCCTAATACTTATGTTCCTGGGAGAAATACAATATTTATTTCCGTTGCACTAAGTTATGCCGAAGCAATAGATGCTGATTTTATAGGATTAGGAGTTAATGCACTAGATTATTCTGGTTATCCAGATTGCAGACCTGACTACATTAAAAAATTTCAAGAATTAGCAGATTTAGCTAATAAAAGAGGAAGAGAAAATAATCCAATAAAACTTTGGACACCACTATTAGATTTAAATAAAGAGGAAATTATTAAATTAGCTTTTGATAATCATGTCCCTTTAGATAAAACATGGAGTTGTTATTCGGGCAATTCAAAACCATGCGGTAAGTGTGATAGCTGCAGAATTAGAAATGCCGCTTATGAAAAATGGCTTAATAACAATAATAAAAAATGAAGATAAAAAAAATAATTCTAGAAAAATGGATGGATCCAGCACTGATTACGCATCATCTAACAAAAAAATTCGGAGATAAAGGATTAGCTTGGCTAGACAGTGATGGCAAAGAAAATGGGGAATGGTCAATAATAGGAATTAAACCTAAAAAAATAATCCAATCAAGAGATATCAATAACTTAGACAAAACTAATAATCCATTTAACAATTTAAAAAATATTGAAAAAGGATTTTGGATCGGATGGTTAAGTTATGAAGCTGGAGTTTACATAGAACCTAAAAACCCATGGCGAAAATCTAATATGGCAACTTTATGGATTGCATCATATGATCCAATCATTAAATGTAATCTAATAAAAAAAGAAATAATTATAGAAGGCACAAACTCATCTGAACTGATGAATTATAAAAACATAATCAACAATATAAAAGATATTGAAGAAAAAACTATTATTAAAACAGATTTGAATTTTGATTTTTCAAAAATAAATTTGGACGAAATGGCTGAAAAATTTCAGAAAAATATTCTAAAATTGAAACAATTAATTTCCCTAGGGGATATATTTCAAGCAAACCTAACAACTAAATGCGAAATTGAATCTTCCAAAAACTATAATCCTCTAGATATTTATTTGAAAATAAGAAGGAAATTAAGAGCTCCCTTTGGAGGAATAATAATAAATAATGATAATTATAAAGAGGCTGTATTATCTACCTCGCCAGAAAGATTTATAAAAATAGATAATAAAAATTTTGTAGAATCAAGACCTATCAAAGGAACTAGATCCAGAGATAAGGATTTAAATCAAGACGCACTTAATGCTATCGATTTAATAACGAACGAAAAAGATAGAGCCGAAAATATTATGATTGTTGACCTAATAAGAAATGATTTAAGTAAAGTTTGCGAAACAGGAAGTATTATGGTGCCAGAAATATTAAAACTTGAAAGTTTCTTAAAAGTTCATCATCTAACTTCAGTAATCAGAGGCAAATTAAAAAAAGACAAGAACTGGATTGATTTACTTAAAGCTTGTTGGCCTGGGGGCTCTATAACTGGAGCTCCTAAATTAAGATCATGCCAGAGACTTTTTGAATTAGAAGAATGCGAACGCGGACCATACTGTGGCTCATTTTTAAAGCTTGACTGGAATGGAGAGTTTGACAGCAATATTCTAATAAGATCATTTTTAATTAAAGACAAAAAAATTAATATATATGCTGGTTGCGGAATAGTTATTGACTCAAACCCTGAAGAGGAAACTAATGAACTAAAGTGGAAACTTTTACCGTTAATCGATTCACTAAAATGATTGAAACATTAGCCTGGCACAAGGATCAATGGTTGGATATTGATAGAATATTTATTGCTGCTAATAATAGAGGATTAAAATTTGCTGATGGTATATTTGAAACCATTTTGATTAAAAAAAACAAACCTATTCTTTTTGATGAACATCTGAAAAGGTTAGAAAAAAGTAGCAAGATTTTAAATATTAATCTCAAAATAAATAAATTAACTTTGAGACAACTTATTCACGATGGAATTATAAAGTTATCGCTTAAAAATGATCAATTTGCTTCAGTAAGAATAAACTATAGTCGAGGAAATAATGAAGGTCGAGCACTAACAATTGATAGCACTTCAAAGACAAAAGATTTGGATAACTTATGGCTTGAGTTCTATATAATCAAACCAAATTTTAATCCGATAAGCGTTTGCATTAGTCAAAGGGAAAAAATAAATGAATTCAGTCTTATAAGTAAATGCAAAACATTTTCATATAATCAGGCAATACAAGTCTTGACAGAAGCTAATGAAAAATCATTTGATGATTCTATCCTTTTGAATACGTCAGGTGAACTTTGTTGTGGAAGTACATTTAATCTTCTAATTAAAAGAAATAATCAATGGATAACTCCTAGAAAAGAAAGCGGCTGTTTAGAGGGGATTATGGTTTCTAAAGCTTTAAAATTGAAAATTGTAAAAGAAGAATTAATCCCTCCAGAATTTCAAAATGATGACATAATAGTTGCAATTAATAGCTTATCTTGCAGACAAATTAATCAAGTTAATGATTTAAAGCTTAAACCTAAATTCGATCCAATTTACTTTTGGGATTTATTATATAATTGAACTTTATTGATATCTGGTAAATAGACATCAGATACTTTAGTTATATTGTTATTAACCTTAAATTCAACAATTTTTCCAATAATGATAATTGATGGAGCTAAAAATTCTTTATCTTTGATTTTATCTGGAAGATTATCTAATTTCTCTATCAAACATTTTTGATTTTTTAAAGTAGCTTCTTGAATAACAGCGCATTTTGTCTCCTTACATAAGCCGCCTAAAATTAATTCTTCCACAATAAATTCAATATTTTTTATACCCATAAAAATTACTAAGCTATCTGATGATTTAGCTAAATCTCTCCAATTCACTGTCTTTTTTCCCTTATCTACACGCTCATGTCCAGTGACGAAAGTTACGGAACTCGCAGCATCTCTATGGGTTAGTGGAATACCAAAATATGTGGGGGCAGCTATCCCAGAAGTAATGCCAGGAACGATTACAACTGAAATTCCATTTTTTTCTAAAATCGATACCTCTTCACCACCTCTAGAAAAAACGAATGGATCTCCTCCTTTTAGCCTTACAACATTTTTGCCTTCTTTTGCCAATTTCAAAATAAGAGCATTAGTTTCAGCCTGAGGTACAGAACACTTTCCAGCTCTTTTACCTACATGGAAAATTTCTGTATTTTTCCCTGCTTCTTTTGTTATTTCATCCGGGATTAAAGCATCATGAACTAATGCATCACAATTTTTTATTAGGCGTAAAGCTTTTAGAGTTAAAAGCTCAGGGTCACCAGGACCTGCACCAACTAAATAAACAATGCCGGGCACAATAATCTCCATTAACAAGTATGGTAGTAGAAGTTAATCGCAATGAAGGTAAATATTGTGAAAGAGAGTTTATTGAAACCAAATAAAAAATTTACTCTACTTAGTGCTTTTATCACTCTTCTAAATGATCGTTTAAGTGAAAGTATACTTTTACCCATTTTACCCTCTTTTGTTTTACTTTTTGACTCTAAAGCTAGTACATATGGCTTATTGTCATGCACTTACCAATTAGCTCAATTTACAGCTTCTCCTTTTATAGGACTTATGAGTGATAGATATGGAAGAAGACCTGTCACTCTTTTTTGTATTACTGGTTCAGTCATAGGAATATCAATATTATCTTTTACAGTTCTTTTTAATTGGTCAAATTCAATAGCCTCTATCCCATTATTTTTATTATTTTTAGCAAGACTAATTGACGGTTTAAGTGGGGGGACTGCTGCTACTGCTACCACAATTCTTGCAGATATTTCAAGCCCTGAGAAAAGAGCAAAAACATTTGGTCTTATTGGCGTAGCTTTTGGTTTAAGCTTTTTCTTAGGTAATATTTTTGTTGTAATTTTTGCAAAAAATACAAATAATAATTTTATTATTCCAGTTTTGATAGCCTCAATCATTCCAATAATAAATTTTCTCCTTGTATTTCTTTACTTACCAGAGACGAAACCTAATAGCCCTTCAAATAAATCAAAAACTTTTTTAAAAAACCCTTTAAAACAGCTATTTACAGTCTTCAAAGAAGAAAAGATAAAAAAATTATCTTTAGCTTTTTTTATTTACTTTATTGCTTTTACTGGGTTAACCAATATTCTAATATTTTTCCTTCAAGAATCTTTAAACTGGACTACCAAAGCATCAAGTGGAACTCTTGTTGTAGTAGGAATCATCGCAATTATTGTTCAAGGAGGACTTATTGGGCCTCTTGTAAAGCAATTTGGAGAAATGAGATTAACACTTATCGGATCAGGCTTCATTCTTGTAGCATGTACACTTTTAATAACTACTCCAAAAGAAAATGCAACAATTAATATTTATTCAGCTGTTTCATTTTTAGCAGTTGGTGCAGGATTAATAACGCCTACCTTAAGAGCATTAATATCCAAGAAATTAGACGTTGATAAACAAGGATCAATTCTAAGTAACCTTCAGGGTTTGCAGAGTCTTGGAGGAGTTTTAGGAATTGCAATGGCTGGTAGGGTTTATGATAGTTTCGGCCCTAAATCTCCTTTTATAGCTGGTTCCATTATCTTAATTTTCATGATATACCTTATTGCAGAGGGTAAATATAATAATTCTATTAAAGATCAAAAATCAAAAGTCATTTAATGAAAAGCCAAGCTGATGTTTTTATTAATAGAGAATTAAGTTGGCTAGAATTCAATAAAAGAGTACTCCTAACTGGGATGGGAAAAGAGTACAAAGTCCTAGATAAAGTAAAATTTTGTTCAATTTTTAGTAATAATCTCGATGAATTTTTTATGGTAAGAGTAGCTTCATTGAAAGCTCAAGTTGAAGCAGGAATTACCAAAAAAAGTATTGATGGACTTACCCCAAAAGAGCAATTAGAAAAAATCAACGAAGAAGTAAAAAATTTAACTACTCGTCAAGAAAACTTTGTAAACAATGAGTTAAATAATGAATTAAAAAAAGAAGGTATAATTTTAAAAAAATATAAGGATCTAAGTGAAAATCAAAAAAATTGGTGTGATAACTTCTTTACTTCATCTATATTCCCCTTATTAACTCCATTAGTTGTTGATCCCGCACATCCATTCCCATTTATAAGTAATTTAAGTTTAAATTTAGCAGCATTAATAAAGGATAGGGACGACTCTAAAAATCAATTTGTAAGAATAAAAATTCCCACAAAAAATATAAATCGATTTATACAAATTCCAAATGAAATAATTGATAGTAAAGAAGAAATCTCTCACATTTTTATAAGTGTTGAAGATTTGATTGGAAATAATATAAATACTTTATTTAACGGCATGGAATGTATAAATTACTCTTTTTTTAGAGTGACAAGAGACGCAGATTTAGAATTAAAAGAACTTGAAGCTGATGATCTTCTTCTAGCAGTTGAACAAAGTTTGCAGAAGAGAAGATTAGGAGGAGATGTAGTTAGATTAGAAGTTGAATCAGATATCCCAGATAACATCCTAAAATTACTCATTGAAAGTATCTCAATACAAGAAGAATATATATACTTTTGCAAAAGTTTTCTAGGCCTTGATGATTTAAATCTACTAACAAAAATCAATAGAGATGATTTAAAAGAAAATCTTTTAATTGGAAAAACAAACCAGCAATTAAAAATTTTAGATTCGCATTCAAACAAAAATATAAATTCTATTTTCAAGCTACTTAGAAAAGAAGACATCCTACTTCATCATCCATACGACTTATTTAAAACTTCAGTTGAAGAATTTATAAACAGAGCCGCAGATGATCCCCTCGTAATGGCTATAAAGATAACTTTATATAGAGTTTCAAACGATTCGCCTATTATCGAAGCTTTAATGAGGGCCGCAGAAAATGGGAAAGAAATAATGACTCTTGTCGAACTAAAAGCAAGATTTGATGAAGATAATAATATTCAATGGGCAAAGCAACTTGAACAAGCTGGAATTCATGTTGTTTATGGAATTATAGGATTTAAAACGCATACAAAAATAGCTTTAATAGTTCGAAAAGAAAAGGGAAGATTAAGAAATTATTTTCACATAGGAACAGGAAATTATAATTCTAATACTTCAAGGTTTTATACGGATTTAGGATTACTTTCAACAGACCCTGAAATTGCATCAGATCTACTTGAGTTATTTAATTACCTTTCAGGTTTTTCCAAACAAAAACGTCCTCAAAAATTATTAGTTTCTCCATCATCAATGAGAGAAAAATTTATATTTCTCATAAAGAGAGAAATTAAAAATGCTGAGGAAGGAAAAAAAGCTAAAATAATTGCAAAAATGAATTCTTTAGTAGATCCAGAACTAATCAAACTTCTTTATTTAGCTTCAGACGCAGGTGTAAAAATTAATCTCATCATAAGAGGTATTTGCTGCTTGTATCCACAAAGAAAAAAATTAAGCGAAAATATTAAAGTGATAAGCATTATTGGACATTTTCTTGAACACTCAAGAATATTTTGGTTTTGCAATAACGATGATCATGAAGTTTATATTGGGAGTGCAGATTGGATGAAAAGAAACCTTGATAGAAGAATAGAGGCTATTGCTCCAATAGAAGATTGCAAATTGAAATCTCAACTATACGAGCTTTTGCAAACATACATAAATGATGATTACTTTTCTTGGACAATGAAAGAGGATGGATCTTATGAAAAATATTCATTAAATTCAGCAGTTAATCGTTCACAAATGGACCTCATACAAAAATAAAAAAATATTGATTTTTATAACATTTAAAAAAATACTTAATATTTTACATTTTTTTTTATTTTTATAAAAGCCACTCATATCAAAAGATTTGAAGAAATTGGAACAAAAAATTCTTTTTTTGTCTTTAAAGTTTCAAAGTAAAAGTGGTTTTTATTTCAATTTCAGTGCTAGCTTTTTAAAAAATCCATTATTTAGGAGGCCAGGGTGATGGGGATCCCTCTGGAATCTGCAAAGAGTTCGTCAGAAGATAATTTTGATGAGCCAAGATTACCAAACACTGCGGGCAAGTCTCGCAAAACAAAATCCAGTCTAACTTCAAAACAAAGCCAAAAAAAATCTGGAAGACTCGCTTCTGATTCTATTGGTCATTACTTAAGTAGTATTGGTAGAGTACCTCTTCTTACTCCTGCAGAAGAGATAGAGTTAGCTCATCATGTTCAAAACATGAAAAAATTGCTACAAATTCCTGAAACTGATAGAACGCAACGCAATCTTTATCAAATTAAAATTGGCAAGAGAGCTAGAGATAGAATGATGGCAGCAAATCTAAGACTAGTTGTCTCTGTTGCAAAAAAATATCAAAATCAAGGGCTAGAATTATTGGACCTTGTCCAAGAAGGCGCTATTGGCTTAGAAAGAGCTGTTGATAAATTTGATCCTGCCATGGGATATAAATTTTCAACTTATGCTTATTGGTGGATTAGGCAAGGAATGACTAGGGCAATTGATAACAGTGCTAGAACAATCCGTTTACCTATTCACATAAGTGAAAAACTATCGAAAATGAGGAGAGTTTCTCGAGAATTATCACACAAATTTGGTAGACAACCTACCAGATTAGAAATGGCTACTGAGATGGGAATTGATCAAAAAGATTTAGAAGATTTAATTTCTCAAAGTGCTCCATGCGCCTCTCTTGATGCTCATGCAAGAGGCGAAGAAGACAGAAGCACTCTAGGCGAACTTATACCTGATCCAAATTTTGAAGAGCCTATGGAAGGCATGGATAGAACTATTCAAAAAGAGCATTTAGGAACTTGGCTGTCCCAATTAAATGAAAGAGAACAAAAAATCATGAGGCTCAGATTCGGCCTTGATGGAGAGGAACCATTAACACTAGCAGAAATAGGTAGACAAATTAATGTTTCACGAGAAAGAGTAAGACAGCTAGAAGCTAAAGCAATATTAAAACTTAGAGTAATGACGAATCATCAAAAAGCAGCTTAGTCAAATTGATAAAATTTACGATAGTTTTATTATATTTATTTTCAATTTTTTTAATATCAATAGTTTTTAAAAAATTTAATGAAGATAGCAAAGAAATTGTCAGAAAAATAATACATATTGGAATAGGACCTTTAATACCAATTGCACAATTTTTAAAAATTGAGCAAAGTTCAGCTCTTATCTTTACAGGAATTGTCTCATTAACGGTTCTAATAAATTACACATATAAAATATTCCCAACAATTGAAGATGTTGAGAGGAAAAGTTATGGAACATTTTTTTATTGTCTAAGTTTGTTTATTTTAATTTTTCTTTTTTGGAATAAAGATCCATATGCATTAATAACTGGATTTTTTATCATGACATTTGGGGATGGACTAGCTGGTTTATTAGGCAAAAGCTTTAACTCAAAGAATTGGATTTTTTTTAAACAAAAAAAATCTTTATTTGGGACTATGACAATGTTTTTAACCAGCTTGATAGTAGTTTGCTTAATAGGATACGCCCAGCAAAATAGTTTTAATTTAAATTATTTTACAATAGCTTTTTTTGCAACTTTGCTCGAACAATTTAGTGTTTTAGGAATAGATAACTTGATTGTTCCAATCTCATCAGCATTATTTTTTAATTTTTTCATAACTAACTAATTGAATTGTATAAAATAGCTAGTAATTTTTCTGTTGTTTCTATATCTATGCATGCATCTGTAATGCTCCTACCAAATTGGAGATCCTCTTTTTTAATAAGTTTTTGATTTCCTTCCTTCAAATGGCTTTCAAGCATAACTCCTAAAATATTTTTTTCACCATTACTAATTTGAGAAGCTATATTTTTCAGCACTTCTGACTGTTTTCGGAAGTCTTTATTAGAATTTCCATGACTACAATCAATCATGACTTTATGAGGAAGATTACATTGCTTCAATTCAGCTGAAATTCTTTTAACATGACCACTTTCAAAATTTGGGCCTTTTGAACCTCCTCTTAAAACTATATGTCCATCTGGATTTCCCGTAGTATTAACAATAGCAGCCATTCCATTTTCATTTACACCTAAGAAATGATGCGATTTTGAAGCTGACTGCATTGCATTTATTGCAGTAGCAAAAGAACCATCCGTTCCATTTTTGAAACCTATGGGCATTGATAATCCAGATGCCATTTCCCTATGAGTTTGACTTTCAGTAGTACGTGCACCTATGGCTGTCCAACTTATTAAATCAGCAATATATTGAGGAACAATTGGATCTAGTAATTCTGTAGCAGAAGGTATTCCACGAGTTGCTAGATATGAAAGCAAACTTCTTGCCTTTCTTAAACCAGTATTAATATCATAAGAATCATCTAAATGAGGATCATTTATCAATCCCTTCCAGCCAATAGTTGTTCTTGGTTTCTCAAAATATACTCTCATAATTATTTCTAATTTATCTTTATAAATTTCTCGAAAGTTTTGAATATATTTTGAATATTCCTTTGCGGCTTCTAGATCATGAATTGAACATGGACCAACAATGACTAAAAGCTTCTGATCATTATGATGCAAAATATTTTGTATCGATCTTCTAGTTTTAGATACTGTATTAGCAGAGGCATGATCTAAAGGTATATCATTATGTAATCTACTTGGAGGTATTAATGGACGTGTTTCAACAACATGTAAATCTGATGTCTTTTCTAACGCTGAATTATTTGATGATGTCGGCATTGATTAATTAAGAAGTTTGAATATTTAAAAAAGCATTTATGAATACTCTCCTTTTCAATATTAAAAATAACAATAGATTAGGCATTAAACTTTACTAATGAAGAATTTGGAAACATTGCTAAAAGATTATGCAGATCATGTAGCTGAAAGAGCTACCAAAGGTATACCTCCTTTACCTCTAAATGCTGAGCAAACAAATTGTGTTACAAAATTACTTGAACAAGATAGTCATTACGAATCATCTTATTTACTTGATTTACTAATTAATAGAGTACCACCAGGAGTTGATGAGGCTGCTTATGTAAAAGCAAGCTGGCTCACAGCTATTGTTAATTCCGAAAAATATTGCAAATCAATTAATCCTGAAAAAGCAATTGAAATACTAGGAACAATGATAGGTGGATATAATGTAAATTCTTTAGTTGAAATACTTAAAGGCGAAAATAATTTACTTGCTAAAAAAGCGGCAGAAGTTTTAAAAAATATCATTCTTGTTTACGACTCAGCTAATGAAATATATGAATTATCTCAAAATAATATTTATGCAAAAGAAGTTGTAAATAGTTGGGCAAAAGCAGAATGGTTCAAAAATAAAAAAATTTTAGAGAAAGAAATTACTTGTTTAGTATTTAAAGTTGATGGGGAAACAAATACAGACGACTTATCTCCGGCGGTTCATGCTACAACACGCCCAGATATTCCGATGCATGCATTGGCTATGTTGGAATTTAAAAAACCAGATGGTCTTAAGATTCTTGATAATTTAAAAAAACAAAATTTACCAATAGCTTATGTTGGAGATGTTGTTGGAACAGGGAGTTCTAGAAAATCTGCTATTAATTCACTCATTTGGCATATAGGCGAAGATATTGCCTTTGTTCCAAACAAAAAAACAGGTGGAATAATAATTGGTGGTAAAATAGCCCCTATTTTCTTTAATACAGCCCAAGATTCAGGGGCTTTACCTATAGAAGCTGACGTATCTCATATGACAACAGGAGATATTATTAAGATATATCCTTATGAAGGCATAATTAAAAAAATTGAAAAAGATTTAAATACTGAAGAATTAATAAGCAAATTCGACTTAAATCCATCAACTCTTACTGATGAAATTCAAGCTGGCGGTAGGATTAATCTTATGATTGGAAGATCTCTTACGGACAAAATTAGAAACAAATTAGATTTTCAACCCAGTGAAATATTTATCAGACCACAAAACCCAACAGGAAGTAATTCTGGCTTTACTCAAGCTCAAAAAATAGTAGGAAAAGCATGCGGATTAGATGGAGTTAGGCCAGGAATGACATGTGAGCCAATTATGACCACAGTTGGCAGTCAAGATACTACTGGGCCGATGACTAGAGATGAACTAAAAGAACTAGCTTGTTTAGGATTCACTGCCGATTTAGTGATGCAAAGTTTTTGTCATACAGCTGCATATCCTAAACCAGTAGATCTCGTTACTCATAAAGAGTTACCTGATTTTATATCTCAAAGAGGTGGAGTAGCTCTTAAACCTGGAGACGGCATAATTCATAGCTGGCTTAACAGAATGCTTCTCCCCGATACAGTTGGCACAGGTGGAGATAGTCATACAAGATTTCCTCTTGGCATTTCATTTCCTGGAGGCTCTGGGATTGTTGCCTTTGCCGCTGCAATAGGATCAATGCCATTAAATATGCCGGAATCTGTGCTTGTCAAATTTAAGGGAGAATTATTACCAGGAATTACTTTAAGAGATTTAGTAAATGCAATCCCTCTCTTCGCAATTAAAAAAGGGCTCTTAACTGTTGAGAAGGCAAATAAGAAAAATATCTTTAACGGGAAAATTATGGAAATTGAGGGATTACCAAACCTAAAACTTGAACAAGCTTTTGAACTAACTGATGCTACAGCAGAACGGTCATGCGCTGGTAGCACAATACTTTTATCCCAAGACACTGTTGAAGAATACTTAAGAAGCAATATATGCCTGCTAGAAAAAATGGTTGAGAGCAATTATGAAGACTCAAAATCGATTACAAGAAGAATAAATGATATGAAAAATTGGTTAAAACAACCCTTATTAATTCAACCAGATAAAAACGCTCAGTATGAAGAAATCATTGAAATTGATTTAGCAAAAGTAACACAACCTATAGTTGCTTGTCCTAACGATCCAGATAACGTAAAGGAGATCACAGATATTGCAAATTCAAATATAGACGAGGTTTTTATAGGTTCTTGCATGACAAATATTGGTCATTACAGAGCAGCCGCGAAAGTTCTTGAAGGAGTTCAAAATTTAAAAGCTAAATTATGGATTTGTCCACCTACAAAAATGGATGAAGATACTCTTAAGGCTGAAGGATATTACAAAATATTTGAAAATTGTGGTGCAAGATTAGAGTTGCCAGGCTGTTCTTTATGTATGGGAAATCAAGCCAGAGTAGAAGAAGGATCTGTAGTATTTTCTACTAGTACTAGAAATTTTGATAATAGACTTGGGAAAAATGCGCAAGTATTTTTAGGAAGTGCTGAATTAGCAGCAGTTTGCGCACTTCTTGGAAAAATTCCTGAAGTAGAAGAATATCAGGATATTACTAAAAATAAAATTAATCCATATTCAGATGAACTTTATCGTTATCTTCAATTTGATGAAATGCGCGATTTCAGTTTATCAAAGTGATCATGGATTATGCCAAACCTCATAAAAGAAAATACTCAAAAGACCAGTAATAATTCTTCTCGTAGCATCAAAAAATTATTAAGACAGAGATCTCTTGTCGTAGCATTATCTCTCTTACTAACAGGCTTAGGAGCTTCAATTACAAGTATATCTTTTAAAACTGGAATCTACTTCATTAACAATTGGAGATTAGCACTATTAGACCAATTCCCATCTATTGCAGTATTACCAATCTTTGGAGCCATAGGAGGAGCCATTGCAGGATATTTGATCCAAAATATTGCTCCTGCTGCAAAAGGTTCAGGTGTTAGTCAAATCATGGGTTTTTTAAGGCATAAAAAAGTACCTATGAATATAAAAGTAGGATTAGTAAAGCTCGTATCAGGAATTATTGCTATTGGTAGTGGATTCCCTTTGGGTCCAGAAGGTCCATCTGTTCAAATGGGAGGATCTGTTGCTTGGCAAATGGCCAAATGGCTCAAAGCTCCTACAGCATTCAGGAGAGTAATAGTCGCAGCAGGTGGTGGTGCTGGAATAGCTGCAGTGTTTAGCGCTCCATTAGGAGGATTTATTTATGCTATAGAAGAGCTATTAAACTCTGCGAGACCAGTAATTTTATTATTAGTAATAATTACAACTTTCATCGCAGATTCATCTGCAGATATTATTCAAGCACTGGGTTTAGATCCTAAAGCAGGAGGATTTGATTTTAATATAGGATTTTTGATTCAAAAAGAATATGACCCATCAGTTTTTTTCTTACCTGTAGATTTTATTTACCTAGTTTTACTAGGAATAATTATTGGGATCTGTGCAGAAATGTACAGCAGATTTGTTTTATTAATGCAGAATCTTGGTAAAAAGTGGTATAAAAATAAATTTATTTTAAAAATGAGTATTTGTGGGCTCATCTTAGGAAGTATCTATTCTTTTTTACCCAGTACCTTTCATAATTTAGATGAATTACAAAAAGTAATAGCTGAGCAAAATACAAGCATTGGGATTGCTTTGTTAGCAGTTTTAGTATTATTTATCACGACAGGTTTAGCTGCAGCGTCTGGAGCTCCTGGAGGATTATTCTATCCAATGCTTACTTTAGGAGGGTCAATCGGACTAATAATGGGGAGCTGGGTAGAAATTGCCACAGGACATGCACCAAGTACATATGTTTTTGCCGGCATGGGGGCCTTCGTAGCAGGATGTTCACGAACACCAATAACAGCAATGTTTCTAGCTTTTGCATTAACAAAAAATTTACTAATCATGAAACCTGTTTTAATAAGCTGCATTGCCAGTTTCTTGATAGCAAGAGCTTTTAATGAAGAATCAATTTATGAAAGGCAAATACAAATAGAATTAGAAGACTAAAAAATTTTTTTCAATCAAAGACAGCAGTTTTACTGTTATAAACAAATACTTGATGATTTAGATGTAATCTAACTGCTCTAGCTAATGCGATTCTCTCAATATCTCTTCCTTTTCTAATCAAATCATCAACTTCGTCTCTATGACTTACGTTAACTGTGCATTGCTCTATTATCGGACCTTCATCAAGATCTTCAGTAACATAATGGGCAGTAGCACCAATCAATTTAACACCCCTCTTCCATGCTCGATGATATGGTTGCGCCCCCTTAAATGCAGGTAAGAAAGAATGATGAATATTTATTATTGAAGAAAACTGTTTTAAAAAAGAATCACTCAAAATTTGCATATATTTCGCTAATACCACAAGATCAATTTCATATTCTTTTAGTAAATTTAAAAATTGATCTTCAACATCAGATTTATCAATATTAAAGGTATCAATGTGAACAAATTTTGCATTAAAGTCGTTTGCTATATTTTCAAGATCAGAATGATTTGAAATTATTAAAGGCACTTTCATTTTGAGTTCAGCATTTCTTACTCTCCAGAGTAAATCAATCAAACAATGATTTTGTTTGCTAACAAAAATAGCAACATTTGGAATCTCATCAGAATAATTTACATTAAATTTTCCGTTTACTTCAGCAGCAATTTTTTCAAATTCATTATAAATTTCATCTCTATTGAAAGATGGATTTTTACTATTCCATTCAATGCGACTAAGAAACAAACCCGCATCTTGATCAGTATGATGATCAGAATGCTTTATATTGCCACCATAATTTGAAATCCAACTTGCGAGTAAACTTACGAGGCCAGGACGATCGGGACAAACAATTTTGAATATAATTGAAGGATGTTCCAAAAAATCTTTAACTATTTATTCAAGTAAACAATCATATCTAATATATCAATGAAAAGCTTAAAAGAAAATTTTCAAAAAGCACACATAGTTATTATTGGATCAGGAATTATTGGAAAATTTAATGCCTTAGAATTGTCAGAATTAGGCTTTCGGATAACAATAATAGATCCATATGAACAAAAAAATAGTAGCAATGCAGCTTTAGGCCTAATGATGGGTAATATGTATCAAAAAAGGAGAGGTAGAAGTTGGGATCTAAGGAGACAAAGCATTGAATTATGGCCAAAATGGATTGAATTTCTGAAAAAATTCAATTATGAATTAAACATTAAAAAACCATTAATTCAACTAACTACGAATGAAGAAAAGTTTAAAAAGTTAGAGAAATTTGTTTATGAAAATAATAATCTAAACTTACAAATTTTAAAAAGAGACTCAATAATTATCAAGAATATAAGTCAAGCATTCCAAACAAAAAATATAAAAGGTATGATTTCCTTCGATGATGGAAGGATAAATGCTACATCGTTACTTAAGACATTAGATAAATATCTAAAAAATAAAAAAATAAATTTTGTAGATGAAGAAATAATAAAAATCAGAAAATCAAACAATCAATGGTTTTCTACAACAAAAAATAATAGAGATATCAAATCTGACATAGTTATTTTGTGTAATTCTCTAAAAGCAGTTGATTTAATAGATACCCTATCTCACAACATCAAATTAAAACCTGTTTTAGGTCAAGCTATAGAAGTTAGCATAAATGATGCAGAAGTCGATTTATTAACGCTTCCAAAACAATTCAATATAAATGGCAAAAATATAATTACAAGATCAAAAAACAAACTTATTATTGGTTCAACAGACGAATATAGTACAAAGCCAGAAAAAAAAATTTTTGAGAAAATTACAAATTTTCTAGATAGACAACCAACTTGGCTTATCAACGGTCGTGTTACAAAAAAGTGGTTTGGCATAAGGTCTAGACCTGAAGGTGAACCTTCACCAATAATGAAAAATTTGGAAGATGGACTAATTATATGTACAGGTTTTTATAAAAATGGTATTTTACTTGCACCAGCTTGTTCTAAATGGGTTGCTAATGAAATTAAAAATTACTTTTCCTAATCTTTAGATTCAGTAAAATCTGCATCAATTACATCATCTCCACTTTTATCATTTGATTCAGTCTGATCAGGACCACTCGCTGAACCAGGTGTTGGAGGCTGGTTACCTGGTTGCTGATAAACAGATGAGCCGACTGCATAGAGTTCTTGTTGAAGCTCTTCAAGGAGTTTTTTCATTGACTCATAGTCCTCTTTTGAGGTGGCCTCTTTTAAAGCATTGCTTTTTTCTTCAACCTTAGACTTTGCTGCAGCATCAATTTTGTCTCCCAATTCACCAAGTTGCTTTTCTGTCTGATAGACAAGTGTTTCAGCTTGGTTCTTTAAATCAATTTTCTCTCTTTTTTCTTTATCTGCTGATGCATTTGATTCTGCATCTTTAACCATTTTTTCAACCTCATTATCGGATAAAGTAGAAGCACCAGTGATAGAAATACTTTGCTCTTTACCACTTCCTTTATCTTTAGCTGTAACACTAAGAATACCGTTTGCATCGATATCAAATGTCACTTCAATTTGGGGGACACCTCTTGGTGCTGATGGAATACCATCTAATCTAAAAGTTCCTAAACTTTTATTATCAGATGCCATTTCTCTTTCACCCTGTAATACATGTATTTCTACATTGGTTTGTCCGTCTACAGCGGTTGAATATGTCTCAGATTTCTTTGTAGGTACTGTAGTATTTCTATTTATCATTTTTGTCATAACCCCACCTAAAGTTTCTACACCTAAAGAAAGTGGAGTAACGTCAAGCAACAATATATCTTTAACTTCACCTGCTAAAACTCCTCCCTGAATAGCTGCTCCAACAGCAACTACTTCGTCAGGATTAACAGTTTGATTTGGTTCCTTACCTATTATTTTTTTAACTAAATCTAAAACTGCTGGTATCCGAGATGAACCGCCGACCATAACAACTTCATCAATTTCACTAGTAGAAATTTTTGCATCATTTATAGCTCTCTCAACTGGCGTTTTACACCTATCAATTAAAGAAGCTGCTAATTCCTCAAATTTTGCTCTAGTTAGGTTCAAATCCAAATGTTTTGGACCTTCAGGAGTCGCCGTTATAAACGGCAAATTTATTTCACTTTGCGTAGCATTTGAAAGCTCAATTTTCGCTTTTTCAGCTGCCTCAGTGAGTCTTTGTAAAGCCTGCTTATCTTGTTTAAGATCAATTCCTTCATTTGATTTAAAAGTAGTTGCTAAGTGATCTACGATACACCTATCAAAATCATCACCACCTAAATGTGTATCTCCAGATGTAGATAAAACTTCAGTTACTCCGTCACCAGCTTCAATAACTGAGACATCAAATGTTCCTCCCCCTAAATCAAATACAAGAATTTTTTCATTTTCTTTATCCAAACCATATGCTAAAGCTGCAGCGGTTGGCTCATTGACAATTCTGAGTACTTCTAAACCTGCAATTTTTCCTGCATCTTTTGTCGCTTGTCTCTGAGAGTCGTTAAAATAAGCTGGGACAGTAATTACAGCCTGCGTAACTTTTTCACCAAGGTATTTACCGGCATCATCTGCTAACTTTCTTAAAACTTGAGAACTTACCTCTTCAGGGGAAAACTGCTTATCCAAAATAGGACATTTTAATTTAACGCTGGAACCAGATTTTTCAACAGAATAACTAACTTCTTTAGATTCTTCATTTACTTCATCAACTCTTCTACCAACAAAACGCTTTGCAGAATAAAAAGTGTTTTCAGGGTTCATAACAGCTTGTCTTTTTGCGATTTGGCCAACGAGCTGATCTTGATTTTTTGTATATGCAACAACTGATGGAGTAGTTCTGAAACCCTCAGCATTTGCTATTACAGTAGGTTTACCACCCTCCATCACAGCGACACAACTATTAGTTGTTCCTAAATCAATTCCTACAACCTTACCCATGGGTAAACTCTCATATTCGATATTCTCCATAATCGGTCATCGGCGTCATTATTGTTACTCAAAGACGGGGTGTGGTTCCCGAACAGATCGTTATTTTTTAAGGAAAAAATTCTAAACATGATTTCAAGTAAGACATCTTTTATTGCATTAATCGGCAATCCAGTCAGCCATTCCTTGTCACCGATTATGCAAAATGCTGCCCTTCAATATTTAGGCCTAGATTTAATTTATATTGCTATACCTTGCAAAGATGAAGATCTAGAATTAGTTCTGAATTCTTTGAAAAAAATTAATTGCAAAGGTTTAAACATTACAATTCCCCATAAAGAAAAAGTATTTAAACTCTGTAGTAAAATTTCCCCTATTGCAAGCAAACTGAAAGCAATTAATACTCTAAAATTAAATTCTGAAAAAGAATGGAGCGCAACTAATACAGATGTAGAGGGATTTATTTATCCGTTAAGAACATTAAACTTTAAAAAAAAAGAATCTATTGTTCTTGGCTCCGGGGGTGCAGCACGATCTGTTATTCAAGGATTAATAAATCTTAATTTCTCAACAATTTCAGTAATATCAAGGAATAAATTATCACTAGATGAATTAATAAAAAATTTTGGAAGTCAAATTGAAATTCAGGGTTTGCTGAATAATGATGATAATCGGGCTCAAGATTTAATTGAAGAAGCGGATTTGATTATAAATACAACACCAGTAGGAATGAAAACAACTAAAAATGAAGAGAATTTATTGCCATTTGGAGAAAATTTCTGGAGATCTCTTAACTCGAAATCAATTATTTACGATCTAATCTATAATCCTTCTCCAACTGCTTTATTAAAATTTAGTGCCAAAAAAGGATGCATGACTATCGACGGTTTGCAAATGCTTGTTGCTCAGGGATTGAAATCATTATCATTTTGGACAGATGGTTTAGAAGTGCCTTTTCACATTATGAATGACGCACTCAAAGATTACCTTAAAAATAAATGATGCTAATTTTCAAAGAACTTCACATCATGATGTATCGTTAAAGGTGAACAGACGCTCATCACATCAATATTATGAGCCAAAGACCTTGTCTGAAACTATGAATGATCAACAATCTTATTACGAAACAATGTACATCCTCCGCCCAGATATTGCGGAAGATAAAGTAACTAGCCACATTGATAAATACAATAAGCTTTTAGAAGATTTTGGCGGTACCATCCTCGATAGTCAAATGAGGGGTAAAAGAAGATTAGCCTATCAAATAGCAAAACATAGAGAAGGTATTTACGTCCAACTAAGCCATCAAGGTGATGGACAACATATTTTCAAAATAGAAAAAGCAATGAGACTGAGTGAAGATGTTATAAGATATATGACCGTTAAACAAGAAGGCCCTTTGCCAACACCAAGACCTTCTACTAAGAGTTCAACTCAAGCAAATGATAAAGAGAATCCAGAAACTAAAGTTGAATTTAAGGAAAAACAACCAGTAGCAAGCTCAAATAGTTCAACTTCGAGAAAAGATAATACTGAAAACAAAGAAACTACAGAATCTTAAGTATTAATCTTTTGTTTTTGAATTTAATTCAGCCCAAATTTTATTAGACATACCCCACATATAGATAAAACCCTCTGCTAAAGAATGCTTAAAGACATCGTTTTGACTATAAGTTGCCAAATCTTCCCTATAAAGTGAATTATTTTCCGACATTCTTCCAACTATAATTGCGTTGCCCTTATAAAGTCTAATCTTTACTCTTCCATTAACTGAAATTTGAGTCGATGAAATAAAAGCATCTAAACTAACTTTAAGAGGTCCGAACCAAAACCCCTGATAAACTAATTTACTCCATTTTTTTTCCACTATTCCTTTAAAATCAAGAACATCTGGGTTTAACGTTATACTTTCTAATTCCTTGTGAGCTTTGATTAGAAGTAAAAGTCCAGGTGTTTCGTAAATCTCTCTGCTTTTGATCCCTACTACTCGATCTTCAATCATATCTATTCTTCCAAAACCATGTTCACCTGCAAGATCATTAGCTTTTTGAATAATCTCCACTGGAGTTAACATTTCATTATTAATTCCCACTGGAAACCCATTTTTAAAAATAATTTCTATATCCTTAGGAACATCAGGTGAATTATCAATTGATGATGTCATTGCAAAAATATTTTCAGGTGCTTCATGCATTGGGTCCTCTAATACGCCCGCTTCAATACTCCTACCAAGAAGGTTAACATCTATTGAATAAGGTGATTTTTTTGATACCGGCGCAGGAATACCAAATTTTTCTCCATACAATATTGCTTCCTCCCTACTCATATTCCACTCTCTTGCAGGAGTAATAATTTTTAAATCAGGACCTAAAGCATTAATTGCCAAATCAAAGCGAACTTGATCATTCCCTTTACCAGTGCATCCATGAGCTACTGCATCGGCATTTATTTCTCTCGCAGTATTTACAAGATTTTCAGCAATTAAAGGCCTAGCAAGAGCTGTAGATAATGGATATTTATCTAAATATAATGCATTTGCTCTAATTGCTGGAAAAGCGTATTTCTCTACAAAACTATCAACTAAATTACCAATGATTGATTTAGATGCACCAGAATTTAAAGCTTTTCGTCTAATAAGTTCTAAATCTTCACCTTGTCCAAGATCTGCCACAAAAGTAACCACTTCTGAAATACCATATTCATTCTTTAAATATGGAATACAAACGCTCGTATCAACGCCTCCTGAATAAGCTAGTACAACTTTTTTTACCTGCTGCATTTCAATTTGCTCCATAAATTTTTATTTTTACGTAATTAAGAATTTGATAACTTATTAAAAACTAATATTATTGTAACTAAAAGAGCTGGACCAAAAACTAGTAATAAGAGAAGAAAGTTATTAATTATTAAAACATTGGGATTCAAGTATCCAATAAGCCTAAATAATCCAGACAGCAACAATGAGATTATCCAAATAAAAAAGTATTTTAAATTTCCTTTATCAAACAAAGTTTTTCGTGCGCATAATTATGTATTATCTTATATATAGAACATTCCCTTTAATGGACTCAAATAAAGTAAAACTTAGATTAGACGATATTTCTGAAGTTAACCCTGCTTTAACTTGTTATCACAGAGATGATCCAGCTCCTGTTTTGCCACTAAGAGATGAACCAGATTTACTATCTTGGCTTGAAAATACAGGAAGACTTGTTACTGAAAGCGAGGGAGATTCACAAGAGATTAGTACAATTGAAGAAGAAGAACTTTCAGCGCTAATGGGAGAAAAGGAAGATTATAAAACTGAAGAAGACCCTTCAGATGATGATTGGGAAGATTAAACAGTTTAACTTTAAATCGTTATTAATATTAAATACCTTTGCTTTAATAGTTACCTCGTATTTTTTTAATAATTTTATTTGTTTAGGGGTTTACACATTATTTTTTTTTATTTCTCTATTCATAACAAAGAATGGTCTAAAGACGATAAAAAAATTAAATTTACTTCAAAATATTAGGTCTGAAGGTCCTGCTAATCACTTTAAAAAAATTAATACCCCAACAATGGGTGGAATTTTTATGATGATTCCATTTTTGATTTTTCTTATGATAATAACTATAAATTTAGGTTCTCCTAAATTATTGCTTTTATTATTTACTATTTTTGGTTTCTTTTTTACAGGCTTTTTAGATGATTATTTAAGCATTAAAAACAGACGAAATACAGGATTAAAGTCAAAAGAAAAATTCATTTTACAAAGTATTATCTCAATAATTTTTATATTTATAGCCTATGAAAACGATTCAATAAATCCATTAATTACAATTTCTGAATCTTGGGAAATAGATACAAGTATTTTTATATTTCCCATTTCTTTTTTAGTACTAGTTGGGATGAGTAATTCAGTAAATTTGACTGATGGACTAGATGGATTAGCAGCTGGATGCAGTGGAATTGTCTTTTATGGATTAGGAACAGAGATATTAATGAAAGAACAAAAAGAGCTTTTTGTTTTTAGTATCTTATGTTATGCAATGTCCGGCATATGTTTAGGATTTCTCAAATACAATAGCTATCCTGCAAAAATATTTATGGGTGACACAGGGTCATTAAGTATTGGTGCTATCCTGGGTTCTATAGCTTTATTAACTAATAGCGTTTTTACCTTATCTATTTTCTCAGGAATATTTATTGTTGAATCTTTATCAGTGATGATTCAAGTAGGGATTTTTAAAATTACAAAAAAATTATTTCACAGAGGTAAACGCATTTTTTTAATGGCTCCACTCCACCACCATTTTGAACTTAAGGGAGCTAAGGAACAAAAAATAGTTGGAAATTTTTGGAAAATCAACATTTTACTTGTAATTTTAGGTATAGTTTTAAAAATCAATCTCTAAAAAATTTGTTATGAATTTTTTTACATGGAAAGATAATGGACTAACAAGTGACTGTTCAAGTCTTGATGCAATGGCATCAAGGTTTGAAGAAACTGCTAACTTAATGAAAAAACTATCTAAGAAAGGCTTCAAACTTAAGAAAACACGCAATAATCAACTAATTCTTCACCATGATCCAAAAGTATTTGATCAATGGGGTTTTATAAGTGAAGAACTCCCTTTTAAACAACTTTGTTTAATATCAGATGAAGAATAATTCTTAGAACTTGAAAACTCTTTTGTCAGAATTGATAGATAGTTGTGTACATGAGTGTTCCAACTAAAGTGCCTATTAACGCCCTCAATTCCATTTCTACTCCATAATTTCCACTGATTATTATTGGAAATTCCTTTTTCAAGAATAACTTTCAACTTATTAATATCAGTAACATCTACTAAAAGTCCATTTTCACATTTTGAGCAAATTTCTTTTGGTCCTCCATCATTTGTTGATATTATAGGCAATCCACATGAGGAAGCTTCAAGAAGAGTTAAACCAAAAGGCTCTGTTAAAGCTGGATTTACAAATACACCTCCTCTACTAGCAGCCCACCTATATAAAGCAGGAATTTGACTTGGAAGATGCTTTTTCGGATAAGCTACCTTTCCATACAAATTATATTTATCAATCATTTCAAAAATATTATGGAATACATCTTTTTGTTGAGGGTCAAGTTTTGAAGTACTCTCTCGACAACCTAAAATCAAAATTAAATTAGTTTTTCTTTTTAATTTTTCAGATTTTCCATATGCCTCAATCAAAGAAGGAATATTTTTTCTTCGAACAGCCCTAGAAATAGTCAATAATGGAGGTTTAGCAGAATCCTTGAGAAAAGGTTTCATCATATTGTCAATTTCAGCAGTCTCTGTTGTCGAGTGAATATGATGAAACTTATTATGATCAACACCAGGCGGAATGACTTTTGCTTTTTGAGGTAAAAAAGAACAATATTGAGAATATTGATAAACTGACTCTTGTTTAGTGCTCGTAACAACAATATCTGCGGACTTTAACGCTTTTTCTTCTGCCTCAATTCTTTTACTTATAAAATAAAGCTTTTCTATTTGATTAGTTTTTAAACCAGTATCAAGCAATTTCCTCTGTTTTTCTCTTCCTAAGGAATGACCAGTAAAAATAAGTGGAACGTTTAAGGATTTACTTAGTTTGACACCTACATATCCAGCATCTGCATAATGAGCATGAATAAAATGAGGCTTTTTATTTTTTTTATAAAAACAGATAAGACTTTCAGTTAAATGATCTAAATAGGGCCAAAGCAATTCCTTTCTTAAGTATTTATTAGGTCCAAATTTAAATCTTAAAATTCTAACTCCAGGTTCTACAAATTCTTCTTCTTGTGCATAGTCATTATCTACTTTAGAGTCGTTGATTAACCGAGTGACTAAATCTACTTGGTCAACTTCTGAAGTATTAGCCAAACTTTTAACTAACTCTAAAACATATTGAGTTTGACCTCCTGTATCTGCATCCCTTCCTAATTCAAGATTTGTAGACCGTATAAGACCATGTAAATGTAAATGTAAAAATTTAAGCCTCATTAAGCAAATCCTCCGTTCAACGGCTTTTAATACAAATAAGATGAATTTCGATAGGAAATATTAAGAAACCATTATGATTATAAATTTTTTAAATTCAAAAATTTTTTAAAAAGCCTATATGGACTAGAGTTATGCCTTTCTAAAGATGAATTTTGTTTTGCTCAGATAATCTAAAATACAAAGAAATACAACAAAGATTTCTTATTGGAGAACTTTTTTAAGATATTTTGCTGTATGGCTTGTAGGATGTTGCGCTACATCTTCAGGAATCCCTTCTGTGATAATTTCGCCGCCTTTATCTCCTCCGTCAGGTCCTAAATCAATGATCCAATCAGAGCATCTAATTACGTCTAAGTTATGTTCGATAACAACTACAGAATTCCCTTTATCTACCAAACGTTGTATAACATCCATTAGTTTATGAACATCATAAAAACTGAGACCTGTAGTTGGTTCATCAATCAAATATAAAGTTTTTCCAGTAGCTCTTTTAGATAATTCTGTAGCTAACTTAACTCTTTGAGCCTCTCCGCCAGATAGTGTAGGGGCAGGTTGGCCTAATTTGACATATCCTAAGCCAACATCTACTAATGTAGATAATCTATCAGCAGCTTGAGGTATAGCAGAAAAAGTTTCTGCAGCTTGTTCAACAGTCATTTCTAAAACATCAGATATATTAAAACCTTTGTATTTAACTTGAAGAGTTTCCCTGTTAAAGCGAGCTCCTTTGCATACTTCACATTGAACATATACATCAGGTAAAAAATTCATTTCTATGACATTAACTCCCTGGCCTTTACAAGCTTCGCATCTTCCTCCTTTAACATTAAAACTAAACTGACCAGCCTGGTAACCCCTTGCTTTTGCTTCCACAGTGGCAGTAAATATTTGCCTTATAGGATCAAAAGCTCCTGTATAAGTGGCAGGATTTGATCTCGGTGTTCTTCCTATTGGAGATTGATCAATAACGATAACTTTATCTATTGCCTTTATACCTTTTAAATCTTTTACTCCTTGAGGAAAAGGAACTTTTAATCCTAGAGAATGACACAAGGCAGGATGAAGCAATTCATTTATCAAAGTACTTTTCCCACTGCCGCTAACACCAGTTACAGAGACTAATCTTCCTAATGGAAATTCTACAGATATATTCTTTAAATTATTTTTTGTGCAATTATTTAAAATTAAACTCTTTTTAACTGATGATCTACGTTCTTTTGGAGTAGGAATAGACTTCCTACCACTGAGATAAGCCCCAGTTAATGACCTCTCTGATTTTAAGACATCTTGATATGATCCCTTAGCAATAATTTCCCCACCATAAACACCTGCACCTGGACCAATATCTACTAAATAATCTGCAGATTTCATAGTATCTTCGTCATGTTCAACAACAACTAAAGTATTACCAAGGTCTCTTAAGCTTTTTAATGTTTCTAATAATCTGTCATTATCTCTCTGATGTAAACCAATACTTGGTTCATCTAATACATATAAAACACCAGTAAGGCCTGCGCCTATTTGCGTAGCCAATCTAATACGCTGAGCTTCTCCTCCAGACAAAGTCATAGCTGGTCTATCTAAAGTTAAATAATCTAGACCAACATTAATTAAAAACTTTAAACGTAAACGAATCTCTTTTAAAACCAATTCACCTATCTGCTTTTGTTTTTCTGATAAAGATATATTTTCCTTTTTGGTCTTACCTAATCCCATGATGCGCTCTATATGAGTTAAGGTTTCAGAAACGCTTATAGAAGTTAAATCAGTAATATTGTACGGACCAAGTTTAACTGCCAGCGCCTCGGGTCTTAATCTTTTTCCAGAACATGTCTTACAAGGAACTAACTCTTGGTACTTTTCTAATTTTTGTTTAACTGATTCTCCATGAGCTTCATTCAGTTGCCTTTCTAATATTGGTAAAATTCCTTCAAAGGGTCTTTCAAAACCACTAGAAGTTTTAAAACGACTATCAGCTTGAATTAATATTGGCTTATCTGATCCTAAAAGTAGAACATTTTTTTGCAAATCACTTAAATTTTTCCAAGGAGTTTTCAATTCAAAACCATAAGCTTGTCCTACAGAATAAAGTAAAGAAAAGTAATAAGTATTATCTTTTTCGCTCCAAGGCGCTATTGCAGCATAAACCGGTAATGTTTTATCTGGGATAACTCTATCAGCAGTAAATTTTTTTAAATAACCAATCCCATGACAGTCTGGACAAGCTCCATATGGGCTATTAAAAGAAAATAATCTTGGAGAGAGTTCATCTACAATTGAACCATGAACAGGACATGCATAATTTTCTGAGTAAAGTTTTTCTCTCTCTATATTAGGAGGTAAGTTTTCTCCTTTTTTTGGAACAACTTCTACTACTGCTAAACCATCGCCTCTTTTAAGGCAAGTTTGTAGAGAATCATTTAATCTTTCTTGTATTCCTTCTCTTGCAATTAGTCTATCAACTACTACCTCAATAGTATGAATTTGATTTTTATCTAATTCAATACTATCAGCAAGTTCTCTTACCTCGCCGTTGATTCTTACTCTAGCGAATCCCTCAGCAGCTAATCCACTTATTAATTTTGTATGTGTTCCTTTCTTCCCTCTTACAACAGGAGCCAACAATTGATACCTTGTTCCTTCTGGCAATAGAAGAATTTGATCAACCATTTCATCAATTGTTTGAGGCGCAATTGGAATCCCACAGTGATGACAATGTGGTTCGCCAGCACGACCAAACAACAATCTTAGATAATCTTGTATCTCTGTTACGGTTCCAACTGTTGATCGAGGATTATGACTTGTAGATTTTTGATCAATTGAAATAGCTGGTGATAAACCCTCAATATTATCAACATCTGGTTTATCTACTTGACCCAAAAATTGTCTTGCATATGCCGAAAGACTCTCAACATATCTTCTTTGACCTTCAGCAAAAATTGTATCAAAGGCTAAAGAACTTTTACCACTTCCACTAACACCTGTAAAAACTATAAATTTATTCCTAGGTAGAGAAAGGTCAATATTTTTTAAATTATGCTGACGAGCTCCCCTGATATTGATTGAATTATCTTCTTCAAAAGTATTATTAATCTTTTTAACCATGTTTAATCTTTTAATGGTTTTAAAAAAGCTATTATAGAGGAATTTTTTCTGTTTTATGCAGCTGCTCGGTCGAGAAGTTTAGAAGCGTAATCATTTGCTTCGCTAGAACCCCCCCCAATCAGTTCAATTAATTCATTTTTTCTTTCTTTTTTTGTTGATAATTTTGATATGGAAGTATAAGTTATTCCATCTCTTACATCTTTATACACCTTAAAGTGAGCATATCCTCCAGCAGCTAAAAAAGGCTGATGTGTAATACATAAAACCTGTTGCTCTTTAGATATTTCTTTGATTAGTTCAACCAAAGTAAATAAAGATTTACCACTTAAACCATTATCAATTTCGTCTAAAAAGAAAGTATTAGGTTTTTTAAAAATACTAGATTTAATCGCCAATAAGAATCTTGACATTTCTCCACCAGAAATAACACTTGATAAAGGAGCTAGCCTCTGATCAGGATTAGCAGAAAATAAAAATTGTATATCATCAATACCCTCACCAGAGGGCTTACATTCGGAAAATTGAATTGAAAAATTTGCATTTTCTAATCCTAAATCTCTTAAAATGGAGATTACTGAATCTTGTAACTGTTTAGCAATTTTTTTTCTTTCAATAGACTTATTGAGAAATAAAGAATTTAACTTACTTTGTAAGTTTTTGAATTGATTTTCCATATAAAGAATTTCATTATCTTGATCGCTTTTTAAACAATATGCCCTTAATTGATTTCGCTTTTCAATAAGTTGAGGTAAATCCAGTGAAAAATTTCTTTCCAAGTTTTTTAAAAAAAATAATCTTTTTTGTATTTCTGAAAGATTTGATTCATTATTATCTACGTCTTGTATATATGAGCTTAAAGCAAAAATTAAATCTTCAACATAAGTTTGGATATATAATAAATTTTCTCTGAACTTTTGAATTTTTAAATCAAAATCTGCTGTTTTGTTTAAATTTTTTATGGATTGATTTATCAAAGAAGTAACTGATGGTTGATCATGACTGAAATTATTTAAGTTATCTAAAGATGATTGAATTGAATTATTAATTTCGAGATTATTTACAAGTTTATTTTCCAATAACTCCAATTCTAAGATTTCCTCACTGGAATCTAAGTTAGCTTCCTCTAAAGTCTTCAACATTTGTTTGATTACTAAGTTATTTTCTTCTTGCTTCCTTGAGTATTCTATTTTTTCAGTCATTAATCCTTTTAAAATCTGACTTTCACCCCATATATTTTTAATCTTTGCACTATTATCTCTAAATTCTTGCGAACATAAATCATCTATAATTAATCTTCTCTGATCTTGAGAATCAAATATAAAAGTATCAGATTGACCTGCAAAATCTATTAATAATCTTCCAAGTTCTTCTAAAGATTTTTTATTAATTGATAATTTGTTCAGGCTATATTTAGATAAAACTTTATTATTTTTTCTATAAGATATTCTTTTAATATTTAGTTCAGAAGAACTACTTTTAAAACCATTACTAGTAAGCCAGTTATTAATTTGAAAAGAAGAAGAAAACTTTGCCTCAATAACACAATTATCTTTTCCTGGACGTATTAAGTGCTTTAAAGGTATATTAGTTCCACCAAATAAAACATTTAAGGAATCTAAAATTAATGATTTTCCCGAGCCAGAATCCCCAGTAATGATATTCAAACCTTTTTCGAAATTAATTTCTATAATTTCTATTAGAGCAATATTTTCTATCTTTAATTGTATTAGCATGATAAAACTTCCTTATAAAAAAATTAACTTCTTTTTTAGAAAAATAAAGGTTTTAAATATATAAAGTTATGAAAGAAGATTTTACTGATTTTATTGAAGTATCTGGTCTGTTGGAATATGATCCAGATACAATATCAAAAATTTACAAAAAAAACCCGAAAAGACTTTTAAAAAGACTTTGGCAAACCCTTATACCTATTTTTGCTTATATATTTTCTGTTGGTTGGGATAAATTAACTGGAAGATTGAAGAATGAAGGCAAAGCAAGATTTAGAGCAAAGGAATTAACAAATTTATTAGTAGAACTTGGGCCAGCATTTGTTAAAGCAGGTCAAGCTTTATCAACAAGACCAGATATCATTCCAGCCATACTTCTTGAAGAATTATCTGAATTGCAAGATCAACTTCCAGGATTTGACGGAGATAAAGCCATGGAACTAATAGAAGAAGATTTAGGATCCAGAATAGATGAAATTTTTTTAGAAATTGATAAACAGCCCATTTCTGCAGCTTCTTTGGGACAAGTGCATAAAGCCAAACTAAAGAATGAGGAAGTTGTTGCTGTTAAAGTCCAACGACCAGGTTTAAGAGAACAAATCACTTTAGATCTTTACATCGTAAGAAATATTGCTTATTGGCTCAAAAATAATATTCGATTGATAAGAAGCGATCTCGTTGCATTAATTGATGAATTAGGAAAAAGAGTTTTTGAAGAAATGGATTATTTAAATGAAGCTGAAAATGCTGAAAAATTTAGAAATATGCATAAACATAACCAAATGATTGCTGTGCCAAAAATATATAAAGAAATATCTTCAAGAAGAGTTTTAACTATGGAGTGGATCGATGGTACAAAATTAACAAATTTAGAAGATGTAAAAAAATTAGGTATTGACCCAGACAAAATGATTGACATTGGTGTGCAATGCAGTTTAGAGCAACTTTTAGAACATGGTTTTTTTCATGCTGACCCTCATCCAGGAAATTTATTAGCTCTGAAAGATGGAAGACTATGTTATCTAGATTTTGGAATGATGAGTGAGGTTTCCAGAGACTCTAGGTCTGGCTTAATACAAGCAGTTGTACATTTAGTGAATAAAAACTTCGATAAACTTTCTCAAGATTTCGTAAAATTAGGATTCTTATCAGAAAAAGTAAATCTAGAGCCCATAGTTCCAGCCTTTCAAGATGTTTTTATTGAGGCGGTTGAACAAGGGGTTTCAAAAATGGATTTCAAGAGCGTTACAGACGATATGTCTGGTGTGATGTATAAATTCCCATTCAGATTGCCTCCATATTACGCGCTTATAATTAGGTCATTACTTACATTAGAAGGAATTGCTTTAAGCGTAGACCCAAACTTTAAAATACTAGGTGCAGCTTATCCGTATTTCGCTAGAAGGTTGATGGAAGATCCTGATCCACAATTAAGAGAAAGCTTGAAAGAAATGCTTTTTGACAATAAAAAATTTAAATGGGACCGCTTAGAAGATTTATTATCTAACGCTGCAAAACAAACAAATCTTGATTTAGAAAAACTTTTGGATGAAGTTATAAATCTTCTCTTTTCTTCAAAAGGAGGATTTCTTAGAGATGAAATAATTGAAGGATTAACAAACCAAATAGATTTGTTTAGTCTAAAAATATTAAAAAATTTAAATAACTACCTTCCAAACTCGATCAAATTGAATACAACTGATGAAACCAACAATTTAAATGATCTTATAATACAAATAGAGCCTTTAAGAAACTTTTTAGAAATTTTACAAAAAGTTCCTGGCTACTCAATTGATATTTTTATAAAAAGAGTTCCTCGACTTATAAATGAGCCTTACACAAAAGAAATGGGTATAAAAATTGCAAAGAAGGTAACAGAAAAAGGAGTTGTTAGACTTGTAAAAATTGCAGCTGGTGCAAATATTTGAAATGAAGTTAACTAAATTTTTAATAGTTAAGATAATTTTTATATTTATTAGTTCTCAATTACTTTTTAATGTTTCAAGAGTTAAAGCTGCTGAAGAAATTAAAATTGTATATAGCCTATTTTCTAGAACCATTAAAGTAAGTTCATTAAAAACATTTGCTGAAGAAGGTAATTCAACAAAAAAACTAAAAAAAATTTTAAGAGCAACAGGTTCTCCTGATAAAGAAATTAAATCAGTATTAAATAAAAAATTTGAAATTCCTATTACAATTGCAAGCAAATTAGTATATTCAGAAATAGGTAATATTTTTCTCACAAGACTTTCATCTATTATTCATCCCCCCAAAGCAGATGATGAAAGAACCGGTATGTTAGCCCTTAGAGCAAGTGTGGTTCAAGGTATTAATATAGGAAATGGAAAAATAAATCTGATAAATTTTTTTGAAGGATATCCAACTAAAACTGTTATTTTAGATGTCAATGCTTTTAGCAAAGTTATGAATAAAGTAGAATCAATTTCAGAATTATTAGATTTTTTTTCAAATTCACCCTTTGAAAAAATTAGAACAAATTAAACAGTTATGGTGCTATTAAATAAAATCAAAAATAAACTGGGTATTAACTATAGAAAAAAAAGGTGGCCGGGTTTAATAGAGGCTTACAAACAATATCTTCCAGTTACAAAGAAAACTCCTATTATCTCACTAAATGAAGGGGATACACCATTAATCCTCAGTAACTCACTCAGTAAATTAATTGGAAATGAAACAAAAGTTTTTTTAAAATATGATGGTCTAAATCCCACAGGATCTTTTAAAGATCGCGGGATGACTATGGCTATTAGCAAAGCAAAAGAAGAGGGTCGTGAAGCAGTTATTTGTGCAAGTACTGGAAACACCTCTGCTGCTGCTGCTGCATATGCTTCTAGGGGAGGATTAAAACCTTACGTTTTAATCCCAGAAGGATTTGTTGCACAAGGAAAACTCGCACAAGCTTTAATGTATGGAGCTGAAATTATATCAATAAATGGCAACTTTGATAAAGCTCTAGAAATTGTAAGAGAATTATCTTCAGAACAGCCAATAGAACTTGTTAATTCTGTTAATCCATATCGAATACAAGGGCAAAAAACAGCCGCTTTTGAAATTGTTGATGACTTAGGTTTTGCACCTGATTGGCTTTGTATTCCAATGGGAAATGCTGGAAATATAACTGCTTATTGGTTAGGTTTTAAAGAATATTCAAAAATAAAAAAGAATTTAAAGTTGCCAACTATGATGGGGTTTCAATCTGAAGGGTCAGCCCCATTAGTAAAAAATATAATTGTTAAAGACCCTGAGACAATTGCAACTGCAATAAGGATAGGGAATCCTGTGAATAGAGAAAAAGCAAAGAAAGTAAAAAAAGAAAGTAAAGGAGATTTTCAGTCAGTTACAGATGAAGAAATAATCAATGCTTATAAGATCCTTGCAAAAGAAGGAGTATTTTGTGAACCTGCCAGTGCAGCTTCAGTTGCTGGACTTATAAAAAATAAAAATAGAATTCAAAAGGGATCAAAAATCGTTTGTGTCCTTACTGGAAATGGATTGAAAGATCCTGATTGCGCGATTAAAAACAATGATGCTATTTTCAGAAAAAACATTGAGCCTTCGTTAAAAAATATAACCAAAATTTTAGGATATTAAAACCCAAAAAAATTAGTGTCTGTGGAAATCATTTAAAAATAAGCTTTAATTGTTGAAAAATAAATAAAAAGTAATTCGGTTTGTTAATTTAAAAAAAAAATGTCTTAAAGATTTAAATTTATTCAACAAATAGAAAAATTTTTCCACCTGTTTAATTATTAAAAAACAAAGTAAGGTAGCTTATTAAATACTAAATTCCACAATTTCCACAATAACTACTACTACTAAATTTTTCTTATTTTTATTTATTTTTATATTAGAAGAGTAAATAAAATAAGTTATTGAATTTAATTTACGAAAAAAGTATATTGTATTTGTAAAAAAGTTCTAAAGTCCGATGGAGATCATTTGTAATCAAAATGAGTTAAATAATGCTATTCAGTTAGTAAATAAAGCAGTTTCTTCAAGACCAACTCATCCAATTCTTGCAAATATACTTTTAACAGCAGATCAAGGAACAAATAAAATTAGCTTAACTGGATTTGATCTCAATTTAGGAATTCAAACTTCTTTTGATGGAACTGTTACAAATAGCGGAGCTATTACGATACCTTCAAAACTTTTATTAGAAATAGTCAATAAATTACCTACTGAAACTCCTGTTTCTTTAAAAGTAGATGATAATTCTGAAAGTATTTTAATTAAAAGTGATAGAGGTTCCTTTAATATAAAGGGTATTCCCTCTGATGATTATCCAAAATTACCATTTGTTGAAAGTGGTACTTCTTTAAATATTGACCCGAGTTCTTTTTTGAAATCTCTTAAATCTACCATTTTTGCTAGTAGTAATGATGATTCAAAGCAATTACTTACAGGAGTTAATTTTACCTTTAAACAAAATTATTTAGAGTCTGCTTCCACAGATGGTCATAGATTAGCTGTAGCTCTAACAGGTAACGAACAATATATTGAAAATAAAGATAACTCACTTCTAAATGAAGGTGATTTATCCGTAACTATTCCAACAAGGTCATTAAGAGAAATTGAAAAATTAGTTTCTTTAAAAAGCTCAGAAAAATCAATAAAGCTTTTTTACGATAGAGGACAGGTAGTTTTTATATCTTCTAATCAAATAATTACAACTAGAACTCTTGAAGGTAACTATCCTAATTATGCACAATTAATTCCTGATACTTTTTCTAAGATTTTTAATTTTAATACTAAAAGATTAATTGACGCATTAGAAAGAATTGCTGTTTTGGCAGATCAGCAGAGTAATGTAGTGAAGATTAAATTAGATAATACAGATTCAGCTTCGATTAGTGCAGATGCACAAGATATCGGAAATGCTAAAGAAACAATTCCTGTGTCGTATTCTGGAGAAAATTTTGATATTGCATTTAATGTTAGATATCTTTTAGAAGGTTTAAAAGTTATTTCTTCAGAAAATGTACTTTTAAAGTGTAATCTTTCAACTACTCCAGCCGTCTTTGTACCAGAAGATAATCTGAATTCTTTTACTTATTTAGTTATGCCTGTACAGGTTCGTTCCTAATTTGAAATTACCTAAAGAAATTTTATTAAGTGAATTACTAAATTGCAGTGTTAAGGCCAATTTGGCTCTTAATTACGGAAATGGTGAAAATGTTTGGATGCATCCTCCAGTGCATAGAATTTTAGGATGGTACTCTCGTCCTTCAAATTTGAATTTAAAACGTAATGTTTGGCGATTAAATCAAATTAGTCAAATAATAGATAACGAAATTTATGTTAAAGGCGAGCCAGCGATTTCTGATTTAGCAACTTTAAATAGGTTCCCAACTTTAATAGAGGCTAATCTCATAAATATTAATGGCTCAAAAATAGGAGTTATTGCTGATTTTTTATTTGAAATTAAAACCGGAAAAATTAAATATTATTTAGTTTCTCGATCTAATCCTAAAATTCCAGGTTCTAGTAGATGGAAATTAAATATTGAAAATATTAATGATCAACAACCAGGTTTAGTTTTTTGTAAAAGTAGTTCTTTAGATGATTTATTTTTAATAAAATCTAGTTTTAAAAATGAATTTTTGCAAAAAGGAAAAAAAATTTTTAATAGATTTGATGATATGAAAAATATAGCTGCAAATAGATTAGAGGATTGGCTTGAAGAAGATGAAGATATAAACCAAAACTTAGACTTTGAAGAAAAAAGTTTTTATAATGACTATACAAAATCAAGATCTTTAAGTGATAAAAATGAAGATGACCCTTGGATATAAAGAATGATAAATTCAGAAAATAATGATCTATATGATCTTAATGAAGCACTGAAAATTGAAAATTTAACGATTAATGATTATGAAGAAATTTGCAAAAGATTAAATAGAAAACCAAATAGGACTGAACTAGGAATGTTTGGTGTTATGTGGTCCGAACATTGTTGTTATAGAAACTCAAAACCTTTATTATCTAAGTTTCCTACTAAAGGAAAAAATATTTTGGTAGGTCCTGGAGAAAATGCTGGCGTTATTGATGTAGGAAATAATCAAAAACTTGTTTTTAAAATAGAAAGTCATAATCATCCTTCTGCGATTGAACCTTTTCAAGGAGCTGCAACAGGAGTAGGAGGAATATTAAGAGATATTTTTACAATGGGAGCAAGGCCAATCGCAGTGTTGAATTCACTTAGATTCGGAAATCTTGATAAGCAATCAAATATTGATTTACTGCGAGGAGTTGTATCAGGTATTGCACATTATGGAAATTGCGTAGGTGTTCCTACCGTTGGAGGTGAAATTGATTTCGATGATAGTTACTCTGGAAATCCTTTAGTCAATGTTATGGCTTTAGGACTTTTAGAGACTAATGAAATTGTTTGTTCTGGAGCAAAAAATGTAGGATCACCTGTATTGTATGTTGGTAATACTACTGGCAGAGATGGAGTTGGAGGTGCTAGCTTCGCAAGTTCTGAATTGACTACGGCATCATTAGATGACAGACCTGCAGTACAAGTAGGAGATCCATTTATTGAGAAAAGTCTTATAGAAGCTTGTTTAGAAGCTTTTAATACAGGAGATGTAATTGCAGCTCAAGATATGGGTGCAGCTGGTTTAACTTGTAGTAGTGCAGAAATGGCTGCCAACGGAAATTTAGGCATAGCTATTGATTTAGATTTGGTTCCTTCTAGAGAAGATAATATGTCGTCATATCAATATTTACTATCTGAATCGCAAGAGAGAATGTTATTCGTCGTCAAGGAAGAAAAAATTAAAACTCTTATTGAAAAATTTAATAAATGGGGATTATATGCCAATGTAATTGGTGAAGTAATAGATACTAATGAGGTAATTATTTCCCATAAAAGTAGAATCGTTGCTCAAATTCCTACTTCTGCTTTATCTGACGACACTCCCGTGAATGTTCATAATGTTATAAAAAAAACACCTGATTATTTGTTAAAGAAATGGGAATGGAAAGAAAGTAATTTACCAGAAATAAATGAGAAAAAAATATTTTCATTGAAAGAAAATAACAGTTTTTCTTTTTCAGAAATTATTTTAAAACTTCTCTCTAATCCCTCAATAGCCTCTAAAAGATGGATTTATAAACAATATGATTCTCAAGTTCAGGCAAATACAGTTTTCAAACCTGGAGAATCAGATGCAGCGGTAATAAGACTTAGAGAACAAAATGAAAAAAATAAAAACAAAGTATTTTCTGGTGTTGCTGCTTCTGTTGATTGTAATAGTAGATGGGTTTTTCTTGACCCTTTTAGAGGAACTATCGCTGCTGTTGCAGAGTCTGCAAGAAATGTTAGTTGTGTTGGAGCAGAACCAGTTGCTATTACAAATAACTTGAATTTTCCTTCTCCTGAAACTGAAATAGGATATTGGCAACTTTCATCTTCATGTAATGGAATTTCTGAAGCATGTAAAGCTTTTGAAACTCCTGTAACAGGAGGAAATGTTTCCCTATACAATGAATCAAAAAATAAAGATGATCAAATTACTCCAATTAATCCCACTCCAGTTATTGGAATGGTTGGGAAGATAGATAATGTTAAAAAAGCTATTAGTAGTGAATGGAAAAATATTCATGATCAAATATGGTTAATTGGTTCTCATAAATCAGAAACAACAATTGCAGCTAGTTCTTATTTGGAATATTTTCACGGAGAAATTACAGGTCGTCCTCCGAAGTTGGATTTGGGAGATGAAAAGTTTTGTCAGAGTTTTTTAAGAAATGCGATTTTAAAAAGTTTTGTAGTTTCTTCACACGATATTAGCGATGGGGGTTTAGGAATAGCTTTAGCAGAGTGTTGTATTTTGTCCGGAAAAGGTGCAATTATAGAACTTGAGAATGATTTTAATAGAGATGATAATTTATTATTTGCAGAAGGAGGATCTAGGATTATTTTTTCAATAGACAAAATGAAAGAAAATGAATGGTTAAATTATTTAAAAGAAAATCAAATAAATTCTCAATCAAGTATATATGTAAAAAAAATAGGAAATGTTTCTAGTAAAAATCTTAATATAAAAATTAGAGATAAAGATATTTGCAATATTAGGCTTGAGGAATTAACCGAAAAATTTAATAATAGTATTTCAGGTCACTTGTAAATATGAATAACATTTTTCAACTATTAAAACTTTTACGAAATTAATTTATGTGCGGAATAGTTGGAATCGTTTCTTCTGATGAAGTAAATCAACAAATTTATGATAGTCTTTTGCTTTTACAGCATAGAGGTCAAGATTCAACAGGTATAGTTACAATGGAAAATACTTTTTTCCATATTCATAAGGCTAAAGGGCAGGTTAATACTGCATATAGAACAAGAGATATGAGGAATTTAATCGGTAAGATAGGATTGGGTCACGTGAGATATGCAACAAAGGGATCAGCAGAAAGTGTAGAGGAAGCCCAACCTTTTTACGTTAATGCACCTTATGGAATTGTTTTAATACATAATGGCAATTTGACTAATACCAGAGATTTAGAAAAACAATTATTTAATATTGATAAGCGCCACACAAATTCTTCAAGCGATACTGAAATGCTCTTAAATGTATTTGCTACAGAATTGCAAGAACAAACTAATAAGCAAGAATTAGAACCTGATATTATTTTTGATGCTATCAAATCTTTACATAAAAGAATTCAGGGATCATATGCTGCAATTGCATTAATTTCAGGTCATGGTTTATTAGCATTCAGAGATCCTTTTGGTATTAGACCTTTAGTCATAGGAAAAAGATTTTCATCAACTACAAAAAAAGAAGAGTGGATGGTAGCTAGCGAATCTCTAGTACTCGAGAATAATGATTACCAAGTAGTGAGAGATGTAGATCCTGGAGAAGCTATTTACATAAATCTTAATGGGGATTTTTTTTCTAAGCAATGTTCTGAAAATCCAATTTTATGTCCTTGTTCTTTTGAATATGTTTATTTAGCTAGGCCAGATTCAATAATGAATGGAATTTCAGTTTATAAAGCTCGTTTGAAAATGGGAGATTATTTATCTGAAACAATAAAGGAAACAATTAATTCTGGAGATGTTGATGTTGTAATGCCTATTCCTGACTCTTCTCGACCTGCCGCTATGCAAGTTGCAAGACAGTTAGGTATTGAATATAGAGAAGGTTTTTTTAAAAATAGATATGTTGGCAGAACATTTATTATGCCTGGCCAACAGAAACGTAAGCAATCCGTAAGACAAAAGTTAAATGCTATGAGTGCAGAGTTTAAAAATAAAAATGTATTAATAGTTGATGATTCGATAGTAAGAGGCACTACTTCAAAAGAAATTGTACAGATGGCTAAAGATGCAGGAGCAAATAAAGTTTTTTTCACATCAGCGGCTCCTCCGGTTCGTTTTCCTCATGTTTATGGAATTAATATGCCTAATAGAGATGAATTAATAGCCCATGATAGAACAATAAGTGAAATTGCTAATCAACTTGAAATTGATAATCTCGTTTATCAAAGTGTTGAGAATTTATATAAATCTATAGTAAGTCATTCTTTAGTTGAAAATTTGGAGATGAGTTGTTTTACAGGTATTTATGTTACTGGAACAGTAAATCAAGAGTATTTAAATTGGGTTGAAGACGAATATAAATCTTAGGCGAGAAAGTTTTCTAGTCGAAAACAATTTTCAAGATATTCGCCTTTATCTAATTTTAAAAAGTTAATTAAGAAATTTGTTTTATTAGATTTAAAATTTAATTTATCGAAGTCTAATCTAGCGGATTTATTTTTATTAGTTTCAATATCAAGATAATAGTTACTTGGTAAAATTTTGAGAAAATAATCGTTTTTAATTTGCGTTCTTTCATTTAAATATCCCAAACTGTATTCATTTGCGTAATAAATTTCATTACTATTCAAACAAAAGATTTTTCCTTGCTTAGAAACTAAATAAATATTTTCTCCATTTTGATAGGAACAACAAGAAACAACTTGTTCAGTGGGGAAAAGTTTTGCAATCATTAAACCTTGAGATTGTTTTGTAGTCGGCGTTATAGTTTTATTTGATAAACTAAATTTAAAAAGTCTTCCAATAGAGGTTAATATTAGTAAATTTTTTTCTTCACTAGAAACAAATGAATCAATTGTTTTTATATTATTTTTTAATTTTGTTATCCCAAAAGATCTATTACTTTTTATCATATCCTCATCAAACAAAACCTTTTTGAATCTTCCATCTGAATTCAATATGCATAAGTAATTTTTAATTTCTTTTTTTATTGAATGAAAATTTATTATTTCATTCATAGTAATATTTCCAAGTATTTTATTATCTAATTTATAGTCATTATTAATATTTGACTCCCAATCGATACGAAAAACTTTTCCTGTGTTAGTTATTCCAATTATTTTTAAATTTTTTTCAACATTACATATAAATTTTTGAATATTTTTATTATCTATAATTTTATTTACATCTTCGAACGATTTCTTATAATTACTTAAAATCATTCTTCTTAAATAGAATCTATTATCTATACATAATTTAGTTTTTTTATTTATTAAGTCTTCTAATATATGATTATTAATTGTTTCTAATTCTTCATTTTGATCAATATTTTCAAGCAGTTTTGTTTTTCTTTTGACATTATATTTTTTCTTTAGTTTTAATAATTCCTCTATTAGTAATTCAAGTAATAATTTTCTTTCATTCAATAATTTTATAAAATAATTCTTTTTTTCTTGTAATTGTTTTATATCATCATCTATTTGATTTCTCTCCAGATTTGTTAATTTTTTTAGTGGCATATCCAGAACTGAATTTGCTTGCTTTTCACTCAAGGAAAAATTTTCAATTAGTTTTGATTTGGCTTCTCCAGAATTTTCTGAGACTTCAATAATTTCAATAACTCTTTTTATTTCTTTTGTTGCTTTAGACAAACCCTCTGATATTTCTAGTTTTTCAAGAGTATTTTTTAGAAAATAATTAGTTCTCTTTCTAATAGTTTCTTCTCGGAATTCTAGAAAATAGTTAAGATATTGCCTTAAGTTTAGTTGAACAGGTTTACCTTTAATTAAAGTTAAAAATATAGCACCAAAGTTGGTTTGAAGGGTTGTTTTTTTATATAAATTTGAAATTACAAGTTCAGTATTAGAATCTTTTTTTAACTCTATTACAATTCTCATGCCATCTCTATCGCTTTCATCCCTAATATCAGCGATTCCATTAATTTTGTTTGCATTAACAAGTTCAGCTAGTTTTTCAATCCAACCTGCTTTACTAATTTGATAAGGAAGTTCTGTAATGATTAATGCATTTCTTTTGTGTTTACCTTTGCCTAAATTTATTTCCTCTTTATTTAATACCCCTCTAATTATTATTGATCCTTTCCCCGTTTCGTAAAGTTCCTCTATTGCTTGACTATAAATTAATTCTCCGCCAGTAGGGAAATCAGGTCCTTTAATAATTTTAGAAAGTTTTTTATTACTTATATCTTTATTTTCTACTAACGCAATTAAACCATCTACTATTTCTCCAAGGTTGTGAGGAGGGATGTTTGTTGCCATTCCAACAGCAATTCCTGATGATCCGTTTAGTAATAAAAATGGAAGTTGAGCTGGAAGAACATCTGGTTCTTTTTGTGAACCGTCAAAGTTATTTGAGAAGTTTACGGTTTCTGATCCAATTTCTTCTAGAAATCCTTTATGAGCTATTGGAGCTAATCTGGTTTCAGTGTATCTCATCGCCGCTGGTGGATCATTATCTACAGATCCAAAATTTCCATGGCCGTCTAGGGTTGGATATTTAGTTGAAAAATTTTGAACTAGCCTCACTAAGGCATCATATACTGCTTGATCTCCATGTGGATGGTACTTTCCGAGGACATCTCCAACTACCCTTGCACACTTTCTAAATGGCCTATCTGGTGTTAAGCCTAGTTCGTACATTGCAAATAGTATTCTTCTCTGTACAGGTTTTAGGCCGTCTCTTGCGTCGGGTAAAGCACGTCCAACAATCACACTCATTGCATACTCAAGATAAGAACGTTGCATTTCTTCTTGGAGTGAGATAGAAGTGAAGTTTTTCTTATCCATTAGGGTTCAAAATTGAATATTTATTAATTAACTAAATTAAGACTAATAGGTAAACAAATATTTACCAGTATCGAAATTTAAGAAGATGTATCTATTTTGGATTTTGCTAATCCTACATCGTTTTTTAGCTGTTTATTTTGTAAAAGGATTTCTGTTGAAGCTTGTAGTTTTTCTCCCCATAATTGTTCTTTTCTATAATTATGATTAACATAATTCGGATTTTTTGCTAAAGCTTTTTTTGCAAGTTTAAGTGCTTGTTTAAGATTTTTTAACCTTAAACATGATGCAAGTCCAAGTAATGGTTCAGCGTTATCTTCAATCGAGATTGCTTTTTCAAAAAGTTTGATTGATAGAGCTATATCGTTTTTTTCAAAATAAGCTAAACCTTGATTATTGAACGCTTGCCAGAAATCAGGTTTAATTTTTATAGATCTATCAAATAACTTAATAGCTTTAAAGTAATTTTTTTCCATTAATAAAATATTCCCTAATTGGAAGATAGCTTTATGGTTATTTGGTTCAATCCTTAATCCATTTTCCAAAGCATTCTTTGCCTTGTTTTGTTGTGAAATTTTTAAGTAAATATTACTTTTAGCAAAATAGATTTCGCTAATATTTGGATTAATATTTTGGGCTTTATCTAATGAATTTAAAGCGTTTTTGTATAAATTGTTAGCTACCTGTGCTTCAGATAAAATCAACCATAGTTTTTCATCTTTTGCATTAATCTTTACAGCTAATTTAGCTAAGTTAAGACTGTCTTCGTATTGTCCAAAAAATAAAAGTTGATATGCTTTTTTGCCAATAGATAAACTTTCATTTTTTAAATTTTGTTTTTTTTGGGAAATAATAATAGGGAATTATAGATTGAACTTTTTCTATTTTAAGAAAGCAAAAACACATTAAATATATACATATTATATTTTTTAAAAACTTTCTCATAATTTAATTCTATTATTCCTTAGATTTGCTGCTATGTTTCTTTTCCACATCCATGGTTTAATTCTTTTTAAGGTAGTTCCTTTAAGATTTTTTTCCCAAGTTTTATCATTCCAATTTAAAGAATCAATACTAAGATTTTTCATCCATTCTTTAGGAGTATTTTCAAAAGTATTATTGTAAGGCACGGACTTATTCCAAGGGCATACATCTTGACAAATATCACATCCTGCGACCCATCCATTCAAATTTTCTTCTATTTTTTTTGGAATAGTTTTTTCTCTGTTTTCTATTGTGTGGTATGCAATGCATAGATCTGATTGTATAACGAAGGGCTCAACTATTGCCTTCGTTGGACAACTTTCAATACACATATCACATTTTCCACAAAGGGATTGATGAGGTTTATCCGGGACTAAATCTTTTGTAAGGATTATAAAACCTAACGTAAACCAAGAACCATTTTTTTTGCTTATCAAATTACTATTTTTCCCTATCCAGCCAAGACCTGATTCCTCAGCCCATGCTTTTTCAAGAAGTGGAGAGGTATCTACACATATTTTCCATTTGCAATCAGGAATTTCAAGGTTAATCCATTGACCAACATTCTTTAATTTTTTATAAATTACTTTATGATAATCTTCTCCTTGGCTAAATTTTCCTATCTTGAAGCAGTTGTTGTTATTGTTGTTGTTGTTGTGTGAACTTATGTAAGTGAATCCAACGCTTAGAATACTTTTTGCATCTTTAAGAAGTGTGTCTATATTTTTTCTTCTTTCTGCTTCCATCCATTTCATATCCGCATGGTGGTTATTTGATAACCATCTTTCTAATGCATTAGTTCTTAATTTTAAGCGCGAACTGCCGGGTATTGAAGCAATTCCAGCTATGGTAAAACCTTCATAAATTGCTCTTTCTTTTAATTTTTTACTTATTTCTATTTTGTCTTGAATAGTATTGATCATTTCTTTATTATGCATAGCATTTTTTTAAAAGTTATTTTTTAGCAAAGAAACTAATAAATAATTTAAATTTATTAAAAAAAAATATATCCTAACTTAGTAAAAATAGTAAAATTATTAGTAAAGTAAATATAGTAAGAAACGTTATTTTGGTTGAATCTAATCAAAACCAAGATTCGAACCTAGGATCTAGGCTTCAACAGGATCTAAAAAATGATCTTATAGCTGGTTTGTTGGTTGTAATACCTCTTGCAACAACAATCTGGCTTTCATCATTGGTTAGTAAATTTGTTTTAACATTAGTTACTTCTGTTCCGAAGCAATTAAATCCTTTTATTAATTTAAATCCTTTATTACAAGATTTAATTAATCTTACTTTGGGTTTAACTGTTCCTTTGTTAGCCATTTTGCTTATAGGCTTAATGGCGAGAAATTTTGTAGGAAGATGGCTATTAGAATTTGGAGAAGGTACGTTATCAAAAATTCCTGTAGCAGGAGCAGTTTATAAAACTCTTAAACAATTGCTTGAAACTTTTTTAAGTAATAAATCTAATCGGTTTAGAAGGGTTGTTTTAGTTGAATATCCACGAGAAGGTTTGTATAGTGTAGGCTTTGTAACTGGTGATGTTGGCCCTTCTCTGCAGCCTGAATTGGAAGAAAAGTTGCTAAGTGTTTTTATTCCTACTGCGCCAAACCCAACTACCGGTTGGTACACATTGGTCCCCGAGTCTTCTGTTAAAGATTTGGATATTTCTGTCGAAGATGCTTTTAGAACAATTATCTCGGCAGGGATTGTCAATCCAGATGAGAAAAATAACACCACAAATCCAACATTTTCAAAATTATTTTCTCAATTACGCGCTTCCACTAATACTTCTTCCTCTTAGTTGATGCATAATAGATCCCTTTCAAGAGAATTATCTTTAATTTCTTTAAGTTTGATAAAAGATAAAGGTGATTTTAAATTAAATAAATCGCAGATAGAAGAGATTTTTGAATCTGCTCTGGATTCTTTAATCAACCATTGCAGAGAAGAATTAGATAATTGCGAATCAGATTTAGAAAATGCATCACAAAAAATATTAGAGAGTGAATTGCATGAAGGCATTGATTCTTCTTTTTCAAATGTTAGAGAGGAGTTAAAAAAATCTATAAAAAAAATTGAGAGTGTAATGAATACACTCTCAGTAACTTTAGATTTTCCAAAATTAATAGTTTCTAGTGGTCAAATTGATATCAGAGAGGATGTGAATCAGAGGATCAGTAAGATTATTAATAATATTACAATTATTGATTCTGAGATTGATCAATCAATGGATGGTTGGAGATTAAAAAGATTACCAAAAATTGATCGTGATATTTTGCGTTTAGCATATGTAGATATTAATTTTCTGGATACACCTATTTCTGTTGCTTGTGATGAGGCAGTAAATTTAGCTAATAAGTATAGTGATATGCAAGGAAGAAAATTTATTAATGGAGTTTTAAGGAGATTACAAACAGTTAAATTGCAATAATTATTTGATATAAATAAATAATATTTTAAAATTTATTAAGTACGAATTATAAATATCAATGACTAATACTAATTCTGATAATTCTAGAGAGTGGGCTGAGCAAGCTTATGCACTTTTAAAAAAAAAGCAGGAAGAGCAGAAGCAAGAATTAATTAAGCAGGAAGAGCAGAAGCAAGAATTAATTAAGCAGGAAGAGCAGAAGGAATACTTGATTGATAGTCTTAACACAGAAAATGTTCCAGGCCCTATTAAAACTATTGATGAAACTGAATTAGGAGAATTTGATGATAATTTTACTTGGTCTGCGATGGTATTAGCTGCCCAAGGAAAAGAAATTGACCAAATATCGATAGATGAAATTGATTGGTTAACTAAATTAAGAAGAGGTTTAGAAGAAACTAGAAAAGGATTTGTTACTGAATTATTGGACAAATTAGGAGATGATCCTCTTACACCAGAATCTCTTGATGATTTAGAAACCTTACTAATAAGAGCTGATGTCGGGATTGACTCAACTGATAAGGTTATTAGTTCTCTTAGAAAAAAATTAAACGAAGAAGTTGTCGGTGGAGAAGCAGGAATAAAATTCTTAAAGAAGGAATTAAAATTAATTATCGATAAACCTATAAAAAATTCAGGTATCGATCTTTTAGTGCCTCAAAAGGGTAAGTTAAATGTTTGGTTACTAGTAGGAGTTAATGGTGTTGGCAAAACTACTACATTGGGAAAATTAGCTTATTTATCTTCAAGGAGTAATTATAAAACCTTGATAGCTGCAGCTGATACTTTTAGAGCTGCCGCAGTGGAACAATTAAAAGTATGGGGTGAGAGGAGTAATGTTGATGTCATATCTAATCAATCAAAAAATGCTGATCCTGCGGCTGTGGTTTTTGATGCGATTAATTCTGCAAAAAAAAGAAATGTTGACTTATTACTAGTTGATACAGCAGGAAGATTGCAAACAAAAAATAATTTGATGGATGAATTAGCTAAAATAAAAAAGATTATTGATAAAAAGGTTCCAGAAGCAATTGTTGAATCATTATTAGTTTTAGATGCAAGTCAAGGTCAAAATGGGCTAAAGCAAGCTAAAAGTTTTGCCAAATCGGCAAATTTAAGTGGAGCAATCATTACTAAATTAGACGGAACTTCTAGAGGAGGCGTTTCTTTAGCTGTTTCTGAAGAAGTTAATTTGCCTATAAGATTTATTGGCGCTGGAGAAGGAATAAAGGATTTGAGACCCTTTAATAGTTATGAATTTGTTGAGGCTTTGCTTGCAGATAAATAAATATTTAATGAAATTTTTTTAAAAATTTAAATTTAATGTTAAAACATACTTATCTATTAAATTTGTTGTGACAAATAATCAGCAAGAAAAATTATTTTCAAACAAATTTATCCAAAACTTTTTAGATAATGAACCTACATTATCTTTAAAAAATAAATATAAATTTGCTGAAATTGCATCTTCATTAGCATATTACTTAAAAACTTTTTCCAACATAAATAAATTACTAGATTACATATGCTTAATTTTTAAACATGTTTTTAATGAAAAAATAATTTTCATTATCCCTTTAAACTATGAGGGAGAAATATGGTTTGAAAATATAAAAATTTCGGCTAATGATGAATGTTTTAAAATTCAAGATGAAATTAAAATGTGTTTTAATCAATTTAATTTTTCTAAAAATTTTAAAATTAAGGAAATTTTTCTTTTTGAAAATGCTTTAAAAAAATTTTTTAAAGAACATAGAATCGAAACAGAAAAGATATTATCTAGAGGTAAATGCAGAGGTTTTATTTATATTTTCAGTAAAGATTTATCTGGTAATTCTATTACGGATGATAGTAATTTTAATTTTATTCTAAATTCTCTGGCTGTTGGATTAGAAAATTACTGCTTAATTAAAACAAAGAAAAAGCATGAGAACGTTGATAGAGAGATTTCTACAGGAGCTGAGATACAATCTCAATTACTCCCAGATTATTGTCCATCTATTTATGGTGTTGACCTCGCAGCACATTGTAGACCTGCTCTCCAGTTAGGCGGCGATTACTATGATTTTATGTGTTTAAAGACTAATATTTCAGAAAAAAGAAAAGAAAAAGCTAGATGGGCCTTAGTTATAGGTGATGTTATGGGTAAAGGTATTCCAGCTGGTCTTTTGATGACTATGCTTAGAGGAATGCTGCGTGCAGAGGTTCTTACAGGTTTACCTCCGGATAGAATTTTGCATGATTTGAATCAATTGGCAATAAATGATTTAGATCAATCACATAGATTTGTGACATTATTTTATTCAGATTATGACCCCAGGACTAGAAAATTGAGATTTGCAAATGCTGCTCATAATCCTCCTTTATTATGGAAAAGCTCAGATCAGAAAATTATTAAATTAGATGCTGAAGGATTTGTACTTGGACTACAAAAAGAAGCTGAATATCAATGTGGTGAAATCAAGCTTAGTGCAAATGATTTGGTGCTTTATTACACTGACGGAGTAATAGATACTTCTAATTCTTTAGGTGAAAGATTTGATGAAGAAAGGTTAATTAAAATTTTTACAAGATTATGCAAACAATCTTTTACATCTCAAGAAATTTTAAATAAAATATTTAAAAAATTAGATGATTTCACAGGGCAAAATAGACATCTGGAGGATGATGCATCTATGGTTATTTTTCAATTGAGCTAGATATTTTTTTGTCACCTATATAAAAAAATGCTTTATTAGATATATAAAGTTTTTAATTGATATGGCAAAAGTTTGGAGTAAAAGATTTGATAATACACTTAACCCTTTCATTGAAAAGTTTAATGCTTCAATTGGTTTTGATAGAAAGCTTATTTTAGAAGATTTAGATTGTTCGATTGCCCATGCAAAAATGCTTGGTAAAACTAAAGTTTTATCTTCTTCTGAAACTGTGGAAATAATAAATGGTCTAGAGACAATAAAAGTTGAATATTTGGAAGGCAAATTTTTTCCTAGTCCTCCCTCTGAAGATATTCATTATTGTATTGAAGAAAAACTAATTAGTTTAATTGGTGAAACAGGAAAAAAATTACATACTGGTAGAAGTAGAAATGATCAAGTTGGCACAGATATAAGATTATGGCTAAGGAAAGAGATTGATAATCTCGAAATTTTAATAACTGATTTGCAAAAATCCTTTTTCAATCTTGCGAAAGCAAATATTTATACCTTAATTCCTGGATATACACATATGCAAAGAGCGCAACCATTATCTTTAGCTCATCATTTGTTAGCTTATTTGGAAATGTTTCAAAGAGACCAAGAAAGGTTTAAAGAAGTAAGATCAAGAGTTAATACTTCCCCATTAGGAGCTGCGGCACTAGCTGGTACAAAAATAAAAATAGATAGGAACTTTACAGCTTCAGAATTGGGTTTTGAAAAGATATATCACAATAGTATTGATGCCGTTAGTGATAGAGATTTTTGTATAGAGTTTGTTTCTGCATCTGCTTTAGTAATGTCTCATTTGAGTAAAATTTCGGAAGAAATAATTTTATGGGTAACTGATGAATTTTCTTTTGCAAAATTAACAGACAAATGTGCTACAGGCAGTAGCTTAATGCCGCAGAAAAAAAATCCTGATGTTCCAGAATTGATAAGAGGTAAAACAGGAAGAGTGTATGGACATCTTCAAGCATTGTTAACTATGGTAAAAGGGGTACCACTTGCATATAATAAGGATTTTCAAGAGGATAAAGAACCAATATTTGATACTGCTGAGACTATATCATCTTGTATAAAAGCAATGACCATTTTAATCAATGAAGGCATAGAATTTAAAATTGAAAATTTATCGGCTTCGGTGAAAAATGATTTTTCTAATGCGACTGATTTGGCTGATTACTTAGTTGAAAAAAATGTTCCTTTTAGGACCGCATATCAAGTTGTTGGTGAAATTGTTAAGTATTGCTCAGAGAGAAAAATCTTATTTAAAAATCTTAAAATTGAGGATTTTAAAAAATTTCATCCTAAATTTGAAGAAGATGTTTTTGTAGATCTTGAACCATTTAATGTTGTTAAGTCAAGAACTAGTGAAGGTGGTACAGGTTTTACTCAAGTTGAGAAGGAGATTAATAATTGGCAGAAAAAATTGTTACTTTGAGTCTCAATTATTTTTCTACAATAAGGGTTTGCTTTCAAGTAGAATAATGAAGTATTGTAATTAAACTGCTTTTGTAGTTTTTTTAATTTTGTAATTTTCTTTGTTGAGTTTAAAGTGAGTATTTTTGTTGGTAATTTGCCTTTCCGCGCAGAGCGTGAAGATGTTTCACAGTTATTTTCCCCTTTTGGTGAAGTTTTAAATTGTTCTCTTCCTCTTGAAAGAGATACAGGAAGAAAAAGAGGATTTGCATTTGTTGAAATGGCAGATGAAGCAATTGAAGCTACGGCTATTGATGGTTTGCAAGGTACAGAGCTTATGGGTAGGCCATTAAGAATAAACAAAGCAGAGCCAAGAGGATCCGGAGGACCCCGAAGAGGAGGAAGAGGTGGCTACGGCGGCGGCTCAGGTGGCTATGGCGGCGGTTTCTGTGATTTTATGTGTT
>QCIJ01000010.1 GCA_003216755.1 Prochlorococcus sp. AG-402-K22
AAGGACTTCAAGAGGGTGTAAGAAATAGGGCACAGAAAAGACTTGTTAATGGTGAAGTAATAAAGGTAGAAGCACACCCTATTCCAGAGCATCCAAGGCCAAGAAGGGTAGTTGGGAGAATGGCATTGGTTGGTGATGCAGCTGGTTATGTTACAAAAAGTTCTGGAGAGGGTATTTATTTTGCCGCAAAAAGCGGAAGAATGTGTGCTGAAGAAATTGTTGAAGCATCAAAAAATGGTCAAGTAATTCCATCAGAAAACGATTTAAAAAACTATCTTAAAAAATGGGATAAAAAATATGGCACAACTTACAAGGTGCTAGAAATCCTTCAAAATATTTTCTACAGAAATGATTCTGCTAGAGAAGCCTTTGTTGAGATGTGTGATGACATGGATGTTCAAAGACTTACTTTTGATAGTTACTTATACAAAAGAGTTGTCTCCATGAAACCATTACAGCAACTTAAAATTACAATGCTTACACTTGGTTCGATTTTAAGAGGCAAAGCCCTAGCTCCTCTAAAATATAAACCCGTTGATAGTGCTGTTAGGGAAAATAAAGAAGTAGAAAAAATGTTAGAAAATTATTCAATAAAGGGAGGAATTAAAGTTAAGAGTTCAAAAGTGTAAAGTCGGCTATTTTTAGAGAATAATTTCTAATTAAGCTCAACAAATTGAGTCTATTATTTCTTATTTTTAAATCCTCTGACATTATTAGGACCCCCTTTTCATTATCAAATAAATCCTCGATAGTGTTTACATTAATCTCAAACAAATTTAGAAGTTCCAAATAATTGCAATAACCTTCTGAAAAAAGTTTTTCTAATTCTCCAATAAATTCAAAAACTTTCAATTCACAATCTTTTTCAAAAAGTTTTGTGTTTACATAATCTCTTGTTGAGAGAACGTCTCTTGAAAGATCGCTTTTATTTGCTAATTTGCTTACCCTAGTGATTACCTTCTGGATTTCAACAAAATTATCCTTTTCGTTAAAATTGATAATAGATTTAATCCTATTTTTAAGATCAACAATATTCAATACTCTTTTTTGAGATAATTCATCAGAAGAGCAAACTGCCTTTATTAATTCTTTACTTAGTGATATTTCTTCTAGATGACTAACAATTCTTTGAACTAAAAATTCATTTAAATCATTAAATACTGTTTCTCTTGAGAAGTTTAAATTCGGAAATACGAGTTTCCAAAAATCAATAAGTTCGTTGAATAATTTATCTAAAGGTAAATCAAGTTCATAATCCCAAATTATTTTAATCACTCCATTCAAATTTCTTCTTAAAGCATAAGGATCAGATGATCCACTGGGACGTTTACCAGAAATAAATATACTTATTAAAGTTTCGACCTTATCTGCTATGGAAACTATTGCACCATATTTTGTGGAGGGCAAAGCATCTTTATAAAAAGAAGGTAAATAATGTTCAGCGACAGCCAAGCAAACATCCTCACTAAATCCCTCATATTTAAGATATTTACCACCCATTATTCCTTGCAGCTCAGGGAATTCGAAAACAATTTCGCTACATAAGTCGTTTTTACAATATTTAGCAGCTTCTATTATTTTTTTTTCTTCTAAAGACTTATCATTTAAAAATTTAAGAATTTTTTTAGTAACTTCCTTTATCCTTTCTACCCTCTGAAATATATTTCCAAGTCCTTTCAAATATGAAACAGATTTAAGCTTTTCATTTCTTTCGATTGAAGCAACTTTTTTGTCACTTTCTACGAAAAACTTTGCATCTGAAAACCTTGCCCTTAATACTTTCTCATTACCTTTGGCAATATTATTATTTGATTCTTCAAGACCATTTGAAATAACGCAGAAAGTTGTACTAATATTTTTTTCAGAGCTTAAATCTAGTTTAGAAAAACTTTCGTTTTTCAATAAAAGAGGAACGTATCTCTGATGATTTTTCATGACTGTTGAGAGAACTTCAACCGGAAGATCAAGAAATTCATCACTAAATTTGCCAATAATTAAGTCTGGCCATTCAACTAAATCAGTTAGTTCATTTAGTAGTCCTTCTGAAAGGTCAGGTTTCAGATTTAAAGATTTAGATGCCTGATTTATTAAACTTTCAATTTTTTCTTTTCTTTCTTTTCGAATAGCTATTACTCTATTTTGTTTCAATAATTCAAAAAAATCATCAGGATTCTGAACTTCTAAAACTTCATTGATTAACCTATGACTTTTTGTTTTATTACTTATTTTGATTTTTGGATCACATTCATCAAATTCAAAATCAAGAATTTCATCATTATAAATAGAGGCAATCCACCTAATAGGTCTTGAGAATTTTATGTTCCCAGCCCCCCATTTCATAAATCGAGGGCCTTGAAGATTCTTTACTAATTTTGGGATAATCGAAGACAAATAAATTTTTGTTGATAGTCCTTTCTCAATTTTCTTTCCAAATACAAAATCACCTTTTTCTGTGTTTTTTATTTCTAGCTCACCTACATCTATATCTAAGCTATTAGCAAATCCTAAAGCAGCATTAGTAGGACATCCATTTAAATAAGCTGAATTTGCTTTAGGCCCTTTTCTTTCTATTATTTTATCTTCTGCATAATCAACTAAACCTTCGAGAAGTAGAACTATCCTCCTTGGTGTCGAGGTAACAACTATATATTCGAATTTGATTAACTTTTTATCCAATTCAAATTCCATTAGAGATTTAAATTGCTCTAGAACAGAATGAGAAAATTTTGCGGGCAACTCTTCTGTTCCTATCTCAAGTAAATATTTAGACAAGAAAAAAATATGACTTCACTTACTATAATTTACTACCAGTTAAATAAGCTTTTCGCTAATGTATAAAAAGAGATATGTTTGGGTCCTTTGATCAAGGTTGAGAAAGTAAAAAAGAAAAAAGATTCCGCAAAGGAAGAGACTGTTTGTTTAGCAAATGGACTAGAAGTTTCTAAATTTGAAAATTTTAAAAAAAGTAGTCAATTCCTTAAGGAACCACTTGCTACGGAATTAGTCAATGAAAGTGATCATTTTACTAATGATGCAGTTCAGTTATTAAAATTTCATGGTAGTTATCAACAAGATAACAGGGAAAATAGAAGGCCGGGCAAAAGTAAAGATTGGCAAATGATGCTTAGGTTAAGAAATCCGGGCGGTGAAGTCCCTGGGAAATTATTTTTAGCATTAGATGAATTATCTGACAAACTAGGTAATGGAACACTTAGGGCCACTACAAGACAAGCCTTTCAAATGCATGGAATTAGAAAGGAGAACCTAAAGGAAGTAATTCAAACAATAGTAAATTCAATGGGCTCCACATTAGCTGCATGTGGAGACATAAATAGAAACGTTATGGCCCCTGCGGCTCCATTTGATTCGCCAGACTATAATATTGCAAGAGCATTGGCAAAAAAAGTTGCAGATCTTCTCACCCCAATGGCTGGCCAAGGCACTTTTTTAGAGCTTTGGGCTGATGGAGATTTAGAGTACACCATAAAGCCTGACAAAGATATTGAAGAAATTAGGAAGCTCCAATTCAAAGATAATGTTTTTAGTGGGATAAAAGATGAGCCTCTTTATGGTTCAACTTATTTACCGAGAAAATTCAAATGTGCCGTGACAGTTCCTGGGGACAATTCTGTTGATCTTCTTACTAATGACATAGGAATAGTTGCCTTTACTTCTAAAGATGGAAACTTAGAAGGGTGCAACTTCTATGTTGGAGGTGGTATGGGCCGCACACATAATAATGAGGAGACCTTTGCCAGAATTGCAGATCCACTTGGATATGTTGAAGAACCTGATGTTTATGAATTAATACAAAGCATTGTGTCTGTTCAAAGAGATTATGGTGATAGAAAATCAAGAAAAAATTCGAGAATGAAATATCTTCTTCATAGAAAAGGTATTAAATGGTTCATAAAGATACTTTCTGATAAGTATTTCAAAAAAGAAATTAAAAAAATTAGAAAAGAACCTGATAAGGTTCTCATTGATTACCTAGGTTGGCATAAACAAAATAAAACCTCCCATTTCGTAGGTTTACCATTATTATCAGGGAGATTATCTGGAGAGAAGAAGAATACCATCACAAATATTGTTAAAAAATATAATTTAGATTTAAGACTCACACCTAATCAAGACATTTTACTTTGTAATGTCGCAAATAAAAACAAAGGTGAAATTCAAAAATCTCTATCAAAAATTGGATACGAAAATTTAGAAAACATTAATGAAATACAAAGACACGCTTTAGCTTGTCCTGCTTTACCACTTTGTGGTCTTGCAATGACTGAAGCAGAAAGAATATTACCTGATGTACTAAAAAGGATTGAAAATTTACTATTAGATCTAAAAATACAAAAGACAATATTATTCAGAATGACAGGATGTCCGAATGGATGTACCAGGCCTTATATGGCCGAATTAGCACTTGTTGGAAGTGGGCAAAACAAATACCAATTATGGTTGGGGGGAAGTAAAAATCTACAAAGGCTTGCTAAACCATTTTTACAAAGAATGGAACTTAACGATTTAGAAAAAACTCTTCAACCATTATTTGATAATTGGAAGAGTAATTTAGATTTGGATTTCGGAGATTTTATAAATACTCAAGATGAAAATTATATATTGAATTTACTAAATGAAAATCAATAGAATTTAAATTTTTCCATAAAGGGCATTTGCTTTTTTATTTTTCCAAGCCCATAATTGATCACCATAACTAAAATGCCACCATTCATTAGGATGTTGAGCAAATCCGAATTTAGTCATAATTTCCCTTAATAAATTTCTTCTACTATTCCAAATAATTGCTCCTTCATTCTTTATGTTTGCATAAAAATAAGGATTTGAGGTCTCATCCATTTGATCAACCATGCTTCCCATGTCAACAATATTTCCGTCTTTATCTGATAAACAAACATCCAATGCACCCCCAGTTGAATGAGGGGGGGGATACCTAGTGTCATAAGAAGGATAAGCCCAAAATTTTTCAACTTTTTTTAAAATGGATGAATAAGATTTTATATTTTCAAAAGAAATATCAATATCGGATTTTTCACACTCTAATAAAAATGCTCTTTTAAACATAAATTCCTGGACTTCTAAAGGTCGCCAACTGTCATAAATTAAAAGGTTAAATCTACTCTTTGATATCAAATAATCATTTACTTTTACTAATCTATTTACAACCTCCTCTCTTAATTTCCAAATAGAAGTTTTATCTTTGTAAGGCGCTCCTAAAATAGAGTAAGGATGGGGATCTAAAAACTTTAGGCAGCTAGGTATAGCTATTAATTTATCTCCATTATCTTTAATTGGTATATTATTCCAAATTTTCAATTGAAATTTGCAATTGATTTATAGTTGCATATATATCAAAAATTACAATGATAGTTTTCAATTTAAAAAATCATGAATGAATTTATTATCAGAATTATCAATAAGTATATTCCTTAAAACAATATTTTCTTTTAAATCAGGATCATCACTAACAATCTTAATAGCCTCTTCACGAGCCTTATCAATAAGAAATTTATTGTTAGGTAAATTGTCCAGTACAAAATCAGGTAATCCGGATTGTCTATATCCTAAAATCTGGCCTGGTCCTCTAAGCTCCAAGTCTTTTTCAGCAATATAAAAGCCATCATTAGATTTTTGCAAAACACAAAGTCGTTTATTTTCTAATCCATTTTTATCGGGGGTTACCAGATAACAAAAAGATTTTGTTGATCCTCTACCAACTCTCCCCCTTAATTGATGCAGCTGGGACAATCCAAATCTGTCCGAATTATAAATAATCATAATTGTGGCGTTAGGCACATCAATGCCAACCTCAATTACTGTGGTTGAAACCAATATATTAATTTCATTCTTTAAAAAAGAATTAATTACTTCATTCTTTTCTTGTGAACTTAATTTGCCATGTAATAATCCAACTTTTTTGTTAAAAAAGACCTCTTCTGATAAATGTTTGAATGTTTTCTTTGCAGAGCTTAAATTCATTTTTTCTGAATCTTCTATAAGTGGCAAAATCACATAAGCTTGCTTTCCCTTATTGATCTCATCTTCAACAATCTTAAACAAGTTAGTTAAATCATCTTCTGAAATTATTTTTGTTGTTATGGGAACTCTCCCAGGAGGGAGTTCTGTAATTTGACTCACATCTAAATCACCATAAATAGAAAGCGCAAGAGTTCTTGGAATTGGTGTTGCTGTCATTGATAACAAGTTAGTATTTTCTCCTTTATTTAGTAATCTATTTCTTTGAGTAACTCCAAATCTATGTTGTTCATCAATTACGACCATACCTAATGCATTAAAGATGACTTTATCCTCAAATAATGCATGAGTACCTACGAGGATATCAACTAATCCATTGTTCAAATTAGAGAAAATTTCTTTTCTCTTTTTTTGAGGAGTATTCCCAGTAAGTAGTTCAACAGAAACAAAAAGGGGATTCAAATATTTTAATAAATTTTTATAATGCTGTTCTGCCAATACCTCAGTTGGGACCATAAATGCACCTTGCAGGTTTTTTTCAATGACAATTAAAAGAGACGCTATTGCAATTATGGTTTTACCGCTTCCCACATCTCCCTGAAGCAATCTAGACATTGGTAAGGGATTAGATAAATCTTTCTTAATTTCATCTAAAACATTTTCTTGAGATTTTGTTAATTCAAAAGGAAAAGTATTTAAAAATTCTTTTAATAAAGATTTCTTTTGAGGTAATTGTTGGGAAGTTACATTTCTATTCGTCTTTCTTTTTCTAAGTAGGAACTTTATTTGAAGTAGGAATAACTCATCAAAAACCAAACGTTTTTTTGACTCAATAAGTGCCTGTTGAGTTGGTGGGAAATGAATATTAATCAACGATTCTCCTTTTGATAATAAAGATAATGAATCAATTTGCTTTTTATTTAAAATTTCTGGATATTGCTTTGCATAAATTATTACCTTTTTCATAAGTTTTATAAAACTTATATTTGATAATGCTTCCCCTAATGAATACAAGGGTAATATTTTGCCTGAGAAATTAAAATTATCATTGTTATCCTTAAGAATTTCAATCTGCGGATCTACAAAAGTTTTACCATAATCTGTCAATTTAACCTTACCGGAAATTGCTAATTTGGTTCCAGAGGTATACAAAGATTTTTGAGATGTGAAGAAGGAGTAAGATCTAAATCTTCTTCCTAAAAAAAATTTTGTAACCTTTATTGAAGACGTTTCATCAGAAACTACAATATTCATTATTGATAAATTACTATTTTTTTTACTCTTATAAATATAAAATCTTTTAACGTTTGCGATGCACGTGTATAAATTATCTGGTTTTAAATTTATTATCTTGACTCTATTCGTATAGTCTAGATATGTTCGTGGGAAATAATTAATTAGATCTTTTATATGAAATATCCCTAATTCATTAAGCTTATTTTTATAAACTTTTCCTACATTTTTTATTAATGAAATATCTGAATCAAAAGACAAACTTGAATCAGCTTTATTTATAAAAACATTATTAGAAATATTATTAGAACTTTCTATTTCTAGAGTTTTTCCTAGTTTATAAAGATTTTTTCTTGTATCTATAATTAACCTTTTTCTTTGATTTTCATCTAATTTATTATATTCATTATATTTTTTAGAAAATTCATAAAATATCCTTAAATATTCGTCTGAGAGATTTAGATTATCTAGTTTTTTTAATGATTCATGCAAATAATCATTAAAATATTTTTCTCTTCCTAAAGTATTAATAAATTTGTTTTCAGTTTCAATAGTAAGAGATTTTTGAAGAGGTCTTATCCAATCTTTAATTAATTTATTATTATTACCGCTAATAGTCACATTTGAAAAAAGATTTATTTTTTCAACGTATCTTATTCAAAGTTATTTCTTTTTGCCTCCAATATGTCTCTTTTTTAATCAAACGCTGAAATTGATTTTTTAGCTCATTTATTTTGTTCCTTTGAATAGAAAGATTTAAATTTTTAAACTCTAACTCAACAGTAGATATATTGAAGAAAATAATGCTTGAAAAATTATTGCCGATTAATGATGACCGATTTAAGTTTAATTCGAAATTAATAACAAAAGGATATGGATGTTTTATCATAAAATTTTTGCCTACTAAGTAATCAAAGGAATCTTTAGATATCATCTTTTTTATTAGATTTGCCTTGAATAATTCTTGGTTAATATTATATGAAAGATTCATTAGTAAATTTTCCAATGACTTGTCTATTAAATCAAAATTATTAAGAATTTGATTTTTTGGTAAATTATCCATTTGATTGATATTTTCTTTTTCTTGATTTCTTAGTTTCTCCACCTTTTCTTCTCCTATTAATTCAATTAAGGAGGAAATAAATTGTTTTTCAACTCCTAAATTTTCAAAAATATTGTTTTTAGATAAATAATTATTATGGTGGTTATTATCTAAATCAATTGATACGAATCTCTCATGATTATGAGCTTGATAATATTCAGAAGTATTTGAAAAGTCTTCAGTAATCTCGAACTGAGTGGGTTCTTTTAATTGAAAACCATCTTCATATTGAAATTTTTCTTTTTGATCATCCTTTATTTTTGTGGAACTATCAAAAATAGTAAAATTGTTTTCCTTATTTATATTTTTTTCAATTTCATTTATCTTTAATTGTTCTACTGTTAAAAAGGGTAAATTTTTAAATATTAATTTACTTATTTTTTTTTCAAAAAGACTATAGAATTCATTCTCATTTAAGAAATTATCCTTAATTGTTGGATAACTATATATTTGATTAAGGCCTTTTTCTACAGAGATGAAAAGTAGATCTCTTACTAGATTAAGATAAAGTTCATATTCCCTATAGATATTTCTAGTTAATATTCTTTTTTGTGTGTCTGCTCTCTCTAATTGAGAATTAATTTTATCTATATCAATGTAATTATTGAAATTATTCAAGTTACTAGTTTGTTTGCATTGATGCGACCTCTTCAGCAAAGTCCATCTGATTTTTTTCGATACCTTCACCCAATGTATATCTTGTAAAGCGTCTTACTTTGATATTTTCACCAATTTTTGCCGCTGCTTGTTTAACAAGATCCTCAACTGTTAGAGAACTATCTTTAATGTAGGGTTGTGAAAGCAAAACAAGCTCGTTAAGTCTTTTTGCTATTCTCCCTTCAACTATTTTTTCTTTAATTTGTTCTGGTTTTCCAGATAAATCATCCCTACCCATTTCAATCTGCTTTTCTTTTTCCACAACATCTTCTGGTATTTCATCAATTGATACATACTCAACATTTGGGCATGCTGCTACTTGCATTGAGACATCCTTCAACAGAGATTGGAATATATCACCTCTAGCAACGAAATCAGTTTCACAATTTAACTCTAGTAAAACTCCGACTCTTGATCCAGTATGAATATAACTACCAATTGCCCCTTCAGCCGCTACTCTTCCCGATTTCTTTTCAGCACTAGCTATACCTTTCTTTCTTAACCATTCCAAAGCTTTATCTAAATTTCCTTCAGTTTCATTAAGTGCTTTTTTGCAGTCCATCATTCCTGCGCCAGTTTTGTCTCTAAGATCTTTTACTAGTTTTGCTGTAATTTTTCCCATTTGAAGTAATAAAAAATAGTGAATAGTAAGTTTTAAATTGGAATTTAATTTTTTCTTTCGGGATTAGAGCCCTTTCTACCCTCATTTATGGCATCTGCAAGTCTTCCTAAAATAAGTTGCACAGATCTAACGGCATCATCGTTACAAGGAATTGGAACTTCACACAAATCCGGATCGCAATTTGTATCCAACATTGATACTAATGAGATATCTAATTTTCTAGCTTCTAACACTGCATTAGATTCTCTTCTCTGATCAACCAATACAACTACATCTGGTAATCTTCTCATACCCTTAAGTCCACCTAAGTATTTTTGTAATCTTTCAAGTTCTCTCCTTAATACTGCAGCTTCTTTTTTAGGCCTCATTGCTATTGAACCACTACTTTCCATTCTTTCTAGATCCTTTAATCTTTCAATCCTAGCTTTCATTGTTGTCCAATTAGTCAACATCCCTCCAAGCCATCTTTGATTTACATATGCAGCACCACAGCGTGTAGCTTCCTGAGCTACTACATCTGATGCTTGTTTTTTTGTCCCGACAAATAGGAAACGTTTACCGCTTTTTGCAGCGTTTCTCGTCCATTTATATGCATTGTTCATACACAATGCTGTTTTCACAAGATCAATAATATGAATTCCATTTCTCGCGCAATATATATACTTAGACATCTTGGGATTCCAACGTCTAGTTTGATGCCCGAAGTGAGCACCAGCTTCCATCATTTCTGATAGTGATACAACAGCCATAATTAAAAAAGGGTTTCGGGTTAGCCTCCATCTGACGGGGAATTACTATTTATAATTCACCCGAAACTGTCAGATGTGTGAAATTTAATTTAATTATTCTAGCAAGTTATGTGTATTTCTAAAAGTTTTTTATCTTGATTTAGTTAACTGTTTAATGTAAATCATATTTAGAGGGATCCTAAGTATCTCAAGTGCAAGTCTATTTCTTCTTATATTTACTAGGAATCTTAATAAAGGAAGGATTCTATCAACACTGATGAGTCCTCCCAAGCAAAGAATTTGCCAAAGTAAATTATGGAGAGGAGTTAATTGAATCATAAATCTAACCCTTAAATTTGGATGTTTCTTATAAAACACTAAAGCCATTTTTGCTCTCTCTTTTTCTTGAGCTATTAATGAATCTATTTGTTCGCAATTAAATGGCGGATGCCAATGAAAACCTACTGCATTTGGGCATTTAATTAATTTTGTCCCAATTTTTTTTAATCTTTCTCCAAGTTCTAAATCCTCCCAACCGTAAAGACTAAAAGAAGTATCAAATAATCCCACGCTTAAAATCAATTCTTTTGATATCGCTACATTTCCAGTAGCAAAGTATGCAAAAGAAGTGTCAATTATTTTATGTTTTTCACTCTGAGGATTTAGAAAATTAGATGTATTGACTACCGAGCCATAGGTAAAACATTTTTTATCATTTTTTCTCCAAGAGGCAAGTAATTTTTCTACGTGGCAATTTATAAAATTGTCTAAAACAATTAGATCACTATCAATGAATATAATAATTTCATATTTTGATTTAATTACTCCCAGATTTCTTCCAAGTGCAGGCCCTCCATGTTCTTGCTGAAATAAAATAACGTGTGGGAGATTAGATTTGTTTTTATTTATCCAAGTGGTTGTCCCATCAGTTGATCCATCATCAACTACTATTACTTCATAATTACTGATATTTGTATTTAATTTTTGATTCTCAAGCGCAAATAGACATTTCTCTAATATAGGTAATCTATTGTAAGTCGGTATAACAATACTTACATTCATGATTATGTCTTAAATATGCATAATATATTGAAATCCAAAAGATAAAAATAAAAGATATTCCCTAATCAGCTGCACCGCCATTATTTGCTGTACCTGTAACGTTTCCACCATCAGGTCTTCCATCAGTTCTTAATTTCCTTTTTTTGAATTTTCTAGCATAGGCTCTATTACGTTCCTGCTTTTCTTTTTTTAGATTCCTTCTCTTAGACATAAAATTTTAAACTTTTAATTATATTAGCTCACTATGAGCACTATATATTTTACCATCTTCCATATTTAATATCCTGTCAGCCATATCAGAAATTCTTGGATCATGGGTAACCATAAGTACAGAACAATTTTGCTCTTTTGTTAGTTTCCTTAAAAGGGTTACTATTTCTCTTCCTGTGACGCTATCTAAAGCAGAAGTGGGCTCATCAGCTAATAAAAGTTTTGGGTTAGCAGATAAAGCTCGAGCAATTGCTACTCTCTGTTTCTGCCCACCAGATAAGTCATTTGGCAACTTTTTATGATGTTCTTCTAATCCTACTGCTGACAACCAATTCTGAGCTATTTCACGTCTTTGCAAATATGTTAAACCTTTTATTAAATCCGCGCCCATCTGGACATTTTGTTCTGCTGTTAAACATCTCAGAAGATTGTGACCCTGAAAAATCATTCCAATACTTCTTCTAAGAATCTGACGAGTTTTCCTTGATGCTCCATTTAACTGATTATTTAATACAGTTAAATCTCCACTTTGACAGGTTCTCAAGGCACCAATTAATGTTAAAAGAGTAGTTTTACCACATCCAGAAGGTCCTTTCAAAAGAACCAACTCTCCTTTATCAATATTTAAATTAACGTCATTAAGAACTTGTTTTTTATTCTCATTTTTTCCATAAAAGTGACTCAAATTATTTATTGAGACTGTTTTAATGTTTCTAACATTATTTTTTGATTTATTAGCTTTAACCATTTATCTTCAATTATTAAAAAATTTCGGCAGGATCAGCATCAACTAATTTACGCATCGCAACAGCGGCGGACCCCATACACATAACTAAAACTAATACGAAAATTAAAATAGTTTTATCTGCGTCCATTATTATTGGGAGTTTAGTAGAACTTCTTATAACTGAGTAAAGTATTTGACCAGAGAAATAAGCAGGTAAATAACCAAACAATGCCAACAAAAACCCCTCTCTCGCTACAACAAAGAAAAGGGACTTAAGTCTATACCCCATTGCCAATAAGGTAGCGTACTCTGGAAGGTGATCTGTAACGTCACTATAAAGAATTTGATAAACAACTACACACCCTACAACGAAACCCATCAATGCTCCCAAACTAAATATAAAACCTATCGCAGTACTATTTTTCCAATAATTCTTCTCAAATTCTATAAATTGATTTTTTGTAAGAACCCTAACATCATTTGGGAGTGAGTTATTTAATATCCTTGAAATCAATTCAGGATCAGATCCTTTTCTTAGCTTTACCAAACCAATTTCTATACTGCCAGGAGGATTAGCAGGAAAAAGTCTTAAGAAGGTTTCTCGACTAGTTATCAAATTACCATCTGCACCAAAAGATGGCCCCAACTCCACAAGGCCCTCAACAATTACTCTTTTCCCCGCAACCTCAGTCTCAACTTTTTTTTCAGATAAGAACCATTCTTCAATCGGTCCAAATTCAGGTCTAGATAGCTTGTCAAAAAGAACTCTTGATGGATTTCTCAATTTATAAGCTTTCTTTGAGAATCCCTCATCTAAAAGAAGTGAATCGGAGGGATTAAAACCTAATGCAAGTATTGATCTAGTTTTAAGATTTTCGGGATTTCTCCAAAGTAAATAATTCAGATTAACGGGAGCAGTTTTTTCAACATCTTCTACTGCGAGAGTTTGAATTAATCTTCTTTTTGGGAATCCACTCATGCTTATAGAACTTTTTGATCTGGGACTTATCAAAACAAGATCGGCATCTAGAAGTTTATGAATAGTTACGCTCGTGTCAAATAAACCATCTCTAAAACCTAATTGCATAAACATCAAAATCCCTGCAAAACTGATTCCAGCTATGGCAACTGCTAGCCTCAATGGTTGCCTAGTTAATAACAACCAAGCTAATGGTATTTTTCTAAATTTTAAATAAGAAAAACTCATTAGGGAATAAATTTTGCAATCACTTTCATTCCTGCATAGTTTTGAACGATATCTATAGAATCTTGATCTAGTTTTACAAGTACCTCAATAATTCGTGAATCAGCATCCCCAGTTGGATCAGTCGATAGAACTTTTCTTTGTTTTACCTGAGGACTAATCCTAATCACCTTTCCCTTAAGATTTTTTTGGAAACCTCCATTCTCACTGCTCAATTCAACATTCTGAGAGATAAAGACTCTTTCGATGTCAGATTCATAAACCTCTATCAAAGCTTCCATTTTTTGACTAGAACCAATATCCAAAATCCCTTCATTTTGGGGCCTTTCACCAACTCTAGTGTTTATTCCAAGGATAAAACCATCGATTGGACTCCTTAGTTTTGAATTAAATAAATCTATCTTGATATTTTTTTGATCTCCGATAAGGTTTATTTTCTGTTTTTTCAATTTTAATAATTCATCTTTTCTCTGTGAAAACTCTACAAAAGAATATACATCTTTGCTCAAACCTAACTCATACCTTTGAACTTGATCTTTCTTTAGGGTGATTTCTTCGTTAATAGCATTAATTAGATTTTCGCTTCTTTCAAGATCAGCAATTAATTTTTCTCCATTTTCAAAGATTGCGAGGATATCACCTTTTTTTACGAAATCTCCTTCATTTACTAAGATTTCGACAATTCGGGGGGAAGAGCCAAACTGACTTATTGGAGCTGCCAATTGTCTAATCTCTCCCGAAGGAGAAAGTTGACCAAGTGCGGCAACAGCTTTAATAGGAGGTATGAAATCTGAAGTTATTTCCTCTTTAAATTTTGAACTAGATTTATTATTTCCAGAACAGGAAATAATACCAAGAGATATTGGTATAAATAATAAAAAATAAATAAATAAATTTTTTAATATTTTTAATTTCATTAAAAATCGAAGAGTACTGTTTTTATATAGTTATTGACCCATTTTTCATCAAAATATTTTAAAAGAACCATGCTAGTCTTCTCATTTTTCATTTGTTGAACACAATAATTTTTTTGAAAATCTATTCTCTCTTGGATAATTTCCTCATTAACTTCCGGTTTAGCTTTCTTACTTAATTTGATCAAAATAGTGAGGTATTGATCAACAACTCTACAAAAATCATTTTTTTCAGATTTACTTTTTAACGAAGCAAAAAATACATTATTAGAAAAAATCCTCCCCCATTTAGGAATCTCTCTCAAAGAGGTAAAAGAACTTTTATCAACTTCAGAAAGTAATTTTTCGTATTTCAAACCTTGGTTTTGTGATGCCGGGGATAAATCAACAATGGCAGCAGAAACAATATCATTTATTTTTACCAAATCCATCCCAAAAATTGGGATATCAAACTTTGGATCAGGGAAAAAAACGCAATGTAGGATTTTAAGACTCTTTGAAAATTCTGCTACTTCAATATGTAACTTTCTAAAACCTTTTGCTTTATAAAATTCATTTTCAATAAACAGTTCTCTGCCTATTTTTTTAGATATTATATTAGTTAGTTTTGGATCAATTTTTATACTCTTAAGGTCCTCGAGCATGGATCTATGTTCTCTAATATTTTGTAATAAATCCAAAATAAGAGGGTCAGTTAATTTTGTTTTAGTTAAAGATTCAGACAACAAGGCTAAAAAGTACCAAAATAGAATTTAAAGAGATAACCGAAATGAATGTAGGAGATGTTAACTACTACACCCATTCAAGCAAAACTAGATGTGTGTTTGTGGATAATAAAGAATTGCCGCTTATAAGCATTGATATTTGGTGCAAAGCAGGTTCTTCATTTGAGGATGTTGATAAAAACGGCACTGCTCATTTTCTAGAACATATGATTTTTAAAGGATCTAACAAAATAATGCCGGGTGAGTTTGACCATAAAATTGAATCACTAGGCGGATTAAGTAACGCTTCAACTGGTTATGATGATGTACATTACCATGTCTTAGTTCCACCCAGTAACTTTAAAGAATCACTTGCTCTTTTGACAAATATTATCGTTGCTCCAGATTTTAATCCTGATGAATTTATAAAAGAAAAAGGGGTAGTTATTGATGAAATAAAACAACAAAATGATCAGCCTGAAGAAAGACTATTTAATTATTTTTTGAAAAGGGTTTGGTTAAGTCCGAATTATGCCAATTCGATTCTGGGAACTGAACATAGTATTAAAAACTTAGAGATAAATGACCTTGTGAAATTTCATAGCAAACATTACACTACCGAAAAAATTTGTATTGCAATTGCGGGGAATCTCTCTGAAGAAATTTATAAAATTTTTGAAAAAAGTGATCTATCTGGCATAAAAGAAAGTCCAAATTTCATAAATCTAAAAAATAAACCTTCTTTAAAAATTAGGAATGGTAGAGAGTCAGTTAAGTTTGATAATTTAGAGTTTTCAAGAATATTTATGGCTTGGTTTATCCCAAACCTAAATGATCAAAAAAATATTATTGGACTTGAGATATTAGCATCAATACTCTCTGTTGGAAGAAACAGCAGATTAGTTAAAATTTTAAAAGAAGATAGAAATCTTGTTGAATCGGTATATGTAGATGTAAATGCTGGAGAATTAGGAGGATTATTTATAATGGAAGCAAGTTGTGAGTCCAAAGATATTGATTTAGTAGAAAATCAAATTAATAAAACAATATCTGAGATCTCAAATTGTAAAGCCTTGGCTTTGGATGAAATAAAAAAAGCAATAAATATTGTGAAAAGTAATTATGTCTTTAATTTAGAGACATCTACACAACTCTCTTCATTCTTTGGAAATGAACTTCTTTGGGGGAGAAAATCTTCAATAAATAATTTAGATAGTCATTTAAAATATTGGAATGACTTGGATAACTTCAAAGAGATCACAGAATATATCCGTGGAGAGAAATTCACTTTAGTTGCATCCCCCGGTAAATGTTAAAAAGATATTTTTTAAATAATAAAAAAAGAAATTTTTCAACTGCTTCAATTTGGATTACAGGGGGGAGTGATATGGATAGTACTGGCAAAAAAGGGATCAACAAGATCCTTTGTTCATTACTTACCAGAGGATGTGAAGGTTTTAACAATTTCACTCTCTCTGAGTATATTGAGTCCTATGGAGCAGAATTAAATCAAGAAATATTTGAAGATGGTATTTCAATAAGTATTAAATCCCTAAATGAACATTTCAGCAAATTATTCCCTTTATTAGACTTAATAATAAATAAGCCTATCCTCTCAGAAACTGAATTTAAAAAAGTAAAAAAATCTTCTATAGATCAAATTAAAAAAGATAAAGAGAATCCATTCAATATCTGTTTTGAAAAATGGAGAAAAATTGTTTACTCAAATCATCCTTATGCTTTCAACACAATTGGCAATGCTAATGATGTCTCAAAGATTACCTATGAAGATGTTTTGCTTGAGTTTAAAAATTTAAAAAATAGAGAAAAGTATTTAATTTCAAATAATCCCGAAATAAATGGGGAAAATTTTGGAACATTAGAAAAAAAAATCTTAAAAGAAGAATCAGATCCTTTAAATCATAATTTAAATACTACGAATAGAATTGATTACATTAATAATGATTCAAATCAAATAATAATAATGATGGGTGACCAAACTTGCTCGCGAAGAAGTAGTGAATATTTTCCTCTTAAGGTTTTGGAGTCATATTTATCTTATGGAATGAGCGCTGCTTTATTTAAACTTTTTAGAGAAAAACATGGCATCACTTACGATTTAGGTGTTTATTATCCTATCAGGATTGGAAATGCCCCATTTTTAATTTATTTATCCGTATCTAATGAGCAAGCACTTTTTGCTTTTGAACTTTTATCAACACTATGGAAAAATTTACTTTTTAATCCGTTGACTGATGCTGAAATATTTTTAGCAAAAGAAAAACTAAAAGGTTCTTTTCTATTAGGAAATCAATCACTAGATGAAATTTTACAGAGAAAGATACAGTTAGTTAGTTATGGTATTTCACCAATTTCTGAGAACGATTTAAATTCAAAAATAGAGAAAATATCTTCGTTAGATATTTTTAAATTAACAAATAAGTATTTTTCAAAACCTTTTCTGAGTATTTCTGGAAATAAAAGTATATGTTTAGAAATTTCTAATAGGTGGAAGAAAGACTTTTAAGTTAGTTTTTCTCAATCTTATCAATATCGATTAAAAACGAACCTCTTCTAAACTTTACTTCAACAGTATCTGGAGATTTAATTGAAAGGATTTCTCCAATTTCATCAATTGCCACTAGATCAGGTGGCCTTAACATCGGCATATTATCTGAAGTCTTCAAATAAGAGACTGGCGCAATCAACTTAACCTTGTCGTTGACCTCAAATTTCATTCATAAATTAGATACATTAAACAGTAGTATAAGCATAAAGTTAGAGAAAATATCAACGAAATGTACTGATTCAGTCTAGAATCCTAGAATTGACTTTCTACAAATTAATGAATCAGAAATTTAAAACATTAATTTTATGGGCTTTACCTATACTTTTAGTTATAGCGCTTTCCTACCAATTTTTATCTTCAAGTAATGTTGATTCACTTAAATCTAATGGGACTACTGTTGCTCCAAGAAATTCAGCGGTAGCAAGAGTTAGTTACGGCAGATTTTTAGACTACATTAATTCAGGAAGGGTTACATCTGTTGATATTTTTGAGGGAGGCAGAAATGCTGTTATAGAGACAATAGATTCGGATTTAGATAATAAAGTTCAAAGGTTGCGTGTAGATCTTCCCGGCTTAACACCAGAACTTATAAATATTTTAAAAAATGAGGGAATCAGTTTTGATGTTCATCCAGTAAAAACAGCTCCTCCTGCATTAGGAATTTTAGGTAATTTACTCTTCCCGGCTATCTTAATTGGAGGTTTAATTTTATTAGCGAGGAGGTCAAACGGTATGCCTGGAGGTCCTGGCCAAGCAATGCAGTTTGGGAAAACAAAGGCAAGATTTGCAATGGAAGCTGAAACAGGAGTTGTATTTGATGATGTTGCAGGCGTTAATGAAGCTAAACAGGATTTGCAAGAAGTTGTCACTTTTCTGAAAAAACCAGAAAAATTTACTTCTGTAGGAGCAAGGATTCCCAAAGGAGTTCTATTGGTAGGACCTCCTGGTACTGGGAAAACCCTTTTAGCTAAAGCAATTGCAGGTGAAGCTGGCGTGCCATTTTTCTCATTATCAGGTTCTGAATTTGTTGAAATGTTTGTTGGTGTTGGCGCTAGCAGAGTTAGAGACCTTTTCAAAAGAGCTAAAGAGAATAGTCCTTGTTTAATTTTTATCGATGAAATCGATGCTGTCGGAAGGCAAAGAGGTGCAGGTATTGGTGGAGGTAATGATGAGAGAGAACAAACTCTCAATCAATTACTTACTGAAATGGATGGTTTCGAAGGTAATAGTGGCATAATAATAATTGCAGCAACAAACAGGCCCGATGTTCTAGACTCAGCGTTAATGAGACCAGGCAGATTTGATAGACAGGTAACTGTAGATGCTCCTGATATCAAGGGCAGACTATCAATATTGGAAGTTCATGCTAGGAATAAGAAACTTCAAGAGGATTTAACGCTTGAAAGCATTGCGAGAAGAACCCCAGGGTTTACTGGAGCAGATTTAGCAAATTTATTAAATGAGGCTGCTATATTAACCGCCAGGAGGAGAAAAGACTCTATAAGTATTTCAGAAATTGATGACTCTGTAGATAGGATTGTCGCTGGGATGGAGGGTTCCCCTTTAACAGACGGTAGAAGCAAAAGATTAATTGCTTATCATGAAGTTGGTCATGCTCTTATAGGTTCATTAGTGAAAGCTCATGACCCTGTTCAAAAAGTTACAGTAATTCCAAGAGGTCAAGCTAAAGGCCTAACCTGGTTTACTCCAGATGACGAACAAACCCTTGTTAGTAGAGCTCAACTAAAAGCAAGAATCATGGGTGCATTGGGAGGAAGAGCTGCTGAAGATGTTGTTTTTGGCAAAGGTGAAATTACCACTGGTGCCGGCGGGGATTTCCAACAAGTTGCTTCCATGGCTCGTCAAATGGTTACAAGATTTGGAATGAGTAATTTGGGTCCCATAGCTTTAGAGGGTGGAAACCAAGAAGTTTTTGTTGGTAGAGATTTGATGACAAGAAGTGATGTTTCAGATTCAATTTCTAAGCAAATCGACGAAAGTGTGAGAGTTATGGTTAAGGAATGTTATGAAGAAACTTATTCGATAGTTAGCAAAAATAGAGAAGCTATGGATAAAATTGTAGACCTGCTAATTGAAAAAGAAACATTAGATGGTGAAGAATTCGTAAAAATTCTATCCAACTTTACTACCATCCCTGAGAAAGAAAGAACTCCTCAATTATTAAGTTAAACTTTAACAGGTTTCTTATCTAAAACTAAATCTATTAATCCATAATCAACAGCCTCTTTTGGAGACATATAAAAATCCCTGTCAGTATCTTCCTTAATAGTTTCATAATCCTTTCCAGTTCTCTCTGATAACTCAGTATTAAGTCGTTCTTTTAAAAACAAAATTTCATCGGCTTGAATCCTTATGTCGCTGGCTTGCCCTCTAGCACCTCCTAGCGGTTGATGAATCATTATTCTTGAATGTCTAAGGCTGCTTCTTTTACCTTTAGTTCCTGCAGCTAACAAAAAAGCGCCCATACTAGCGGCTAAACCTACACAAACTGTATTAATATCAGGCTTGACATGCTGCATCGTGTCAAAAATCCCTAAGCCATCATAGACAGATCCTCCTGGTGAATTTATGTACATGTAGATATCTTTCTCAGGGTCTTCTGCTTCGAGGAATAATAATTGAGCAACAATTCTGTTAGCAGTTTCACTTGTAACTTGTTCTCCCAAAAAGATTATTCTCTCTCTTAGTAATCTTGAATAAATATCAAAGACTCTTTCGCTACCGCCAGATTCTTCTAAAACTAAAGGGATCATAATAATATTTATCTGTTTATTAGATATTAACGATATTGAGTCAACATACGCTAACCTTATTAAGGTTTACATATAAAAAATTGAAAGAAAAATTGACTGTTTCAGATAGCAAAAAGTTATTTCATGAACAATTCCCTTACGTTATTCCAGGTTTATATAAAAGAATAGTTGATGAAATGCTTGTAGAGCTTAATCTTTTAAATCATCAAAATGAATTTACCCAAAATAATCTCTTTTGTATTGGTCTCACAGAAACATTTAAAGAATTAATGAAAGGATACAAACCTGAAAAACATTTGGATCTTCTTTTTGAATCTTTATGCAGTTCTACAAATTTTGAAGCGAAGGAAATCAAGATAATCTCTCAAAAATCTCAAAAGGAATTTAATGATAAATCCTCTAATGATATTTTAAAAATATTAAAAGAAAAAGGCACTTCCAAACTTTACCCTTCAAGAATGCTAAATTTAGGAATTTATAAAATAATTTCAAACTGCCCAGATTTCAAAGAGGGAAATGAATCAGAGACAAATAAAATAATCTCAGATATTTTTGAGAAAATAAACTTATCCACTAATAAAGCAGAAAAAGACATCGGAATTTACAAAAGTACTATATCCAAAATGACACAGGCAAAAGAATTAATTGAAGAACTAAAAATAAAAGATAAGAAAAAAGATAAAAAATAATCGTAGTTATTTCTTTATTCTTTTTTTATCTTTCCAAGAAATATAAGAAATATAAATTACAGCGAATGTTATAAAGATTAGTAAAACGAATGATGTAATAATAAGAAATTTGCTTAAATATACTTCATAAGTTGAAATTGAAATCATATATCGATAGAGCCATCACCATTTCGCCCCCAAACGACCATTGCAATTGAAAAAGTAAAAATTGCAGCTAATGCAGCCCATCCAATCTGAAAAATCATTAGATTTAAATTACTGATGTTAATATAACAGAACTTCAAAAATTTTTTCATTATCGAGGCAAAACTTAATTTCCCGAAAACTAAATTTTGTAAATAGAATTAGAGAAAAAATTTGGGCAGGTTAGTAATAAATCATAGTACGAATATAGAGGGTCTAATACCAATACTTCAAAAGTTAGCTCTTAACAAAAATATCAAAACAATTACGCCAGCTGTAATATCAAGGGCAAAAGGGAAATCTTCTAAATTGATAATAAGATTATCGGTAAAAACTATAAACGGATATAAAGCCATTGCAAGAAAAGGAAAAACTGCCCAAGAAGTTTTTATTTCAACAGACTTAGGCAAAGATGAATTAAAAAAGATTATAGATATATATATTAATAAGTAGTTTAATAAAGGAGAGTTAAAATTTTTAGTAAGGAATCAATGAAATTAGCATTAAATTTATACTTAATTATATTTGTTTTATTTATATTCGTAGATAAATCATTTTCACTTACTGATTACCAGATAAAAAAAATTTGTAAAAATGAGAAAAGAAAATCAACATGTATAAAAATTTTGGAAGAGAAAAGATCTAATCTCCAAAAAGGGCATCTAATCGAAATACCTGTATTACTTTATAAAAGGTAAAAAGAATTTAAATTTCAAATTCTGATTCAAAAAGATTAAATGCATTTTTATAATTTAGTAAAAGATCTTCTGAATTATCATCAAATCCTACTTGTTGATAATTTTTTTTTAATTCATCATATAAGTAAACAACTTCATTGAAAGCGCTCATATATTCCTTTTGAATATCTTCATCATCGATATCATAAATTTTGGCCAAAACTAATTCCACATTTTTTTTTGATGAATATATTTTCTTCTCGAATTCCTTATTTAACTTTCTTCTTTTTTTTGCCATTATTAATTTTATTTTAAATACAAATTTACAATACTCAAATTCATAGATAAATTAAATTAAAACTTATAAAATAAAAATATAGTTTCCAAATCAAAATAAAACCTTTATATTCCAAATAAATTAGTCGATGATATGAATAAAAAAGAAAAAAGTAATCCTAAAGAATTTAGAAATCAAAATTTTGAAGCTAAAAAATTGAATACAGCGCCAAACTCTAATAAGAAGAAAGATAAAAACCTTCCATGGTGGGTAGAGCTTTTATTTGTTCAAATAGGATTGCCAGATAAATTTCTAATAAAAATATTAAATGCTAAAAAGAAATCCAAAGAATTAGTCAAAAATGATAAAAAAGCATTGCTAATATTTCTTTTTACAATCATTACATTGGCATATTTTTATCCAGTTATCAAACATGCAAAAAGTAAATTAGACTGTGAAGCAATTGCTAAAGGTTATATTATAAAAAATAAAAAAGTAACTGGAATTAATAAGCGGGAGTTAAGAATGTTATCCATAAATTTTTGTTATGGTGGCGAAGAAATTTATGAAATTAAAAATTTAAATAATTAAAATTTTCATTTGTCATTAACAACTTACAAGCTATTATAATTATTACTTTAAGTTGATTAAATTTATATTTTAATCCTATGACTGATATAAAACAAAAAAAAGAAAACGTAAAAATGCATTTAAAAGATTTAAGACAAAACTTAAAAAAAATGCATTTATCAGTTACTGAAGAATTAATATTACCCCAGCCAGATGAAGTAAAAAGATTAATGAATAAAATGGATCAACTATTGAAATTAATAGAATCAAAGTAAACTATAATTTAATTAACTTAGGATAATTAAAAGATTAAAAAATGAAAATAATAAAGAAATTATCACAAATATTTTTAATTGTAATTTTCTTGACTTCCTGTAAAACATCATTAAGAAAAGACTCTCCTATAATAAATCCAGAGGATAATTTCAATGCAAATACTTATTCAGAGAAGAAAATAATGGAAATAAAGTTTTCCTGCGGAGACGATGGAATTTCAGAATACTTAGAAGATGGTTGGATTATCTTAAAAGAAGATTCTCAAGAAAAAATTTGCACTTGGAAATCTATTCCTGCCACAAAAGATTGTGATATGGAAAAAGATAAAGGATGTAAAATAACAAAGCCAGACAAAATTGGTGAAGAGAAAATTTATCTATTAGAAAAACAATTTTAAGATTATGAGTCCAAAATTAGAATATTTAATAGATTTAATATTTAAGAAATTAAAAAACTATAAGACTAAAGAAATCTTTTTAGAAAAAGAAAATTTTAAGGAATTTATTTTTTCACTTCTAAAAGAAGACTGAATTCCTTTAAAAATATAATCACCCCGGGTATAGTAAAAATAGATATATAGATATAATTATGTATAATTTTTCTTCTTTAACTTTTATCCTTATAATTACTTTTATTTTAAGCCTATATTTTTTATATAAGGTTACTTCTAACGGAAAGAATTGAAAATGGTTTTTTTTATATTATTTTATATAATTGGGTCTTCTCTAAGTAGTAAAACTGTATGATTACTTAAACCGTCCTTAATCCATTCCTTATATTCTTCTAATACACACTGTTTATCAGAATGATCTAATATAGAAATTCTGTTTTTGGCGTTATCCAGGGCTAATTTAATACATAATTCGTAATCTTTAGAATTTTCTTGCATTAGTTTTTTTTTTTAATTTTAGTAAAAATAATCGCCTATTCTGTATTACAAATAACATTAATAAGCTTTCCTTTCGTAAGAGTATCAAGCAATACGGAACAATTTTTTATATATTTGTAATAATAAGTTTTTTTAATAACTATGTCATACGAAGCAGGCAGTAAGGAATGTAGACATTTGATTGAAGCAAAGGAAAGCCTCCTATCAGCAATGGAAGCATTAAGCAATATTAATTCAACTGATCTTTTACAAATTCAAATTAAAGAAATCTACAATAAATTAGAGCAGATGCATGACAATAGAAAAAAAATAGAATCAGCTACTAATTACTTATGATTTATTCAAAGGATTTAAAATTTTTCTATTTGACCTTTAAGATTTTTTACTCTTTTGTCTGATAACAATTCTAGTAATGCATCTAGTTGTGCATGTACCTCCTTTGCTTCACTAAGATCCGGCAACAAATCCTCCTTAATAAGCATTTGATGCATCTCTCTAAGCTCTAACCTTATATATCTAAGGTGAGAACTTACTTCTTCTCTCTTAGTTGCACTCATATTGGCTTTTATATATTTTTAATTATACATTATTGTGTTTTTTAGATTTCTTAGTAAATTTGACTAAATTAGAAAATATAAAGATATAAAACACACTAAAAATTTTTTTTTTTTAAGTTTCAATGTAGTAATATATCACTCATGAAAAACAAAAAAACTAAAAGATTACAATCTAAGTCAAATAAGAAAAATCAAGAATTAGGTCAAACAAAAAATTCTGCAAAGTTAGTTCTTTTCATTTTTGGAATAGGGCCAATCATAGGTATAACAATATTTTTATATAGCAAGGGGTTTTTTAATTCACCAAATATGTAAATCCTGAATTTTAATATTAAAACTAAGTAATTAATTTCAGTAATAAATTTAAATAAATTTTTTCAATGAAAATATCCTAAATTCAGCCATTTTTCTTGCATTTTCTGGATTAGAAACTAGAAAAGGATGGTCAGATAAAAGTTCAAACACTTTATCTATCTTTAATCGTGAATCCTCACAATCAATATTTTTCCATTCTTCGTCAAATGACATTGCAAAACTATCTGCATTGTCATAAAGTTTATCTTTCATAAGATTTAGAATTTAAATAAGAAAGATTTTAAAATCTTGACCTAATCTAAAAGAGTATTAGAGAAATATATAAAATACCCCAAGACTAATGAAGACATTACTTTCTATGAAAGTACTTTAAAATTATACCTTCTTTTATTACTTAACTTTACACTATGTACTATCTATAAAAACCTGACAAATTTGACAGAAGTGTTACAATAACGACATATATAAAATTTCATGGAAAATAAAGTTAAAAGGATAGGATATCTTCCCAGAAAAAGAGTACTTGAAATTATTGATGAAATATCTAAGAGCGAATCTATAAGTAGATCTAAAGTTGTTGGAATATTAGTTGAGGAGGCATTAGATGCAAGAGGAATTGCAAATTTTGGATATAGCAATATTAATAAATCAAATATCTACAAATCTGATAACTTCAGAGATGGTCAAAATGTTAATGTGAAATTAAAAGATACAGAAGACGAATTTGTTGATGATAGTGGTTACACAGTTTCTTCTCACAAAACCTTAGATCGCTCAATATCCTCTGCAGATATAGAATTAGCAAATAAAATAAATATCCTTAAAGAATCTGGATTAATATAACTTACATTCAATATTTATTTTATTTTTTAATGCATAAGAATGAATCATTGTTTATTCTTAGTCAAGAATAATATTCTTTTTACATAATTCGAATATTAAATCCTTTCTAATATTAATTTTGTAATTAAAAAATGAAAGATATTAAATGTCCCTCATGCGGAAAAACTTTCAGAATTGATCCCAGTAGCTTTGAAGAAATACTTCTTCAAATAAAAGATGAAGAATTCAATAAACAAATAAAAGAAAGACTTCTATTGGCTGAAGAAGATAATAAAAAATCTTTAGAAATTTTAAAGCGTGAATTGGAAATAAAGTCACTAGAACAAAACCGCATTAAAGAGAATCAGATTAAAGTTCTTGAATCTAAATTAAATTTCGCTGAAGAGAAGAAAAAAAGTGCCCTAAATGATTTAAAAAATCAAGCCACAAATAAAATTAATTCTCTTAACAATGAACTAGACAATTTAAAGACTGAAATTAAAAACCAGTCTTTAATTTCAGAATTATCTTTAAAAAATAAAGTCAATGAAGCTGTTGCTAATTTAGAAAAAGAAAACTCATCTCTATCAAATTCCATAGAAAAAATTAGGCTTGAAAACTCAATTAATGAAAAATTAATTGAAGAAAAATTTAAAAGCAAAATTAGTGAAAGAGATCTAACTATTCAAGAGTTAAGGGAAATGAAATCTAGATTGTCTACAAAAATGGTAGGCGAAACCTTAGAAATCCATTGTGAAACTCAATTCAATCTTAATCGCGCCACAGCATTTAAAAACTCATATTTTGAAAAGGATAATGATGCCACCTTAGGAAGTAAAGGTGACTATATATTTAGAGAATTTGATAATAACAAAGTTGAAATCGTATCAATAATGTTTGAGATGAAGAATGAATCTTTAAGTGGGACTAATAAAAGAAAAAACGAAGATTTTTTAAAAGAATTGGATAAAGATAGAAGACAAAAATCTTGTGAATATGCAGTACTCGTATCGCTTCTAGAACCAGATAGTGAATTATATAATTCTGGGATTGTAGATGTTTCTCATAGATTTCCAAAGATGTATGTTATTAGACCACAATTCTTTTTGCCAATTATTTCTCTACTAAGAAATGCCTCTATGGAAACTTTAAAATACAAATCACAAATTGATCTGATGAAACGGGAGAACTACGACATAACAAATTTTGAAAGTACCTTAGAGCAATTTAAGAATGCATTTGGTAAGAATGTATCACTAGCCCAAGATAGATTTAATGATGCAATTTCAGAAATAGACAAATCAATAAACCATTTACAGAAAACTAAAGAGGCTTTAATTCTCTCAAAAAAACATCTATTATCCGCTGATAGCAAATCTCAAGAATTAACGGTAAAGAAATTAACTAAAAACAACCCAACTATGAAAAAAAAGTTTGATGATTTAAATAATTTTGAAGATCAAGTTGCCTAATCTAATAAATTTAGAAATTAATAATAGTTAAAAATGCATTTAATTACTAATTTATAAATATACTATTAATAATAAATTCCATAGAAAAGAAAATAATGTCTCTCAATATCCCTATTTTCACTATTGCTAAAGATCTAAATGTCGAGAGTAATAGAATATTATTAGCCTGCAAGAAACTTGGAATCAATGCAAAAGGGGCAACAAAAAGATTAAATAAAGAAGAATTAGAAAAAATTAAAAGTTATTTTGAAAAAGGTAAAAATGTGTCCGATGAAATAGTTAATCTAAATAAAAATAAAGTCAAATCAAAAAGCAGTTCAAGAAAAATTGAAGTCAAAGTAAAGAAAAACTATTTCGCAAACAGACTTATAAGAGAATCTTAAATAAAACTTATATTTTCTAATTCTTTAAAAGAATAAACCACAGAAGAAAAAAATAATATTTTATCATAAGTAAAAATACTTAAAAATGAGCATTAGCAAAATTTTGAATTCCCTTGAGAAATCCTGGGTAAGAGACGATATTCTTTTAAAAATAAAGAATGGGTTAAGTTCAGAAGAGATAGTTAATGAATTTATTAAAAATAACGAATTACAAGTTATAGAATTAAATAGTTTATTAAAACCAGATGATATAGATTTATTTAATCAAGTTGAAAAACTATCAGCTTGTGAGTCTAAATTAATTAATAAGATTAATAATTTTAATTACTTAAGAGATAAGGATTATAAGGACACATACCAAACAATAAATAAGAAAAAAGTTTCTTTATCTAATAGAGTTCCGACTAACAAAATTAGTATGTTCATGATGAATTGGAGCAACAAATTTGTAGTTGTTGCCTTACTTACAATTTCAGCGATAGCTTTATCCAAACAAGCATGGGCATAATTAGCTAAATTAACTGCATTTAAAAAATGTTGTTTTGAAAACTAAGAAACGAGATCTAATTAAATATAAAGATGGTAATCTTTATTGTGAATTAGCTGATATTTGGATCGACCCAAGTAAACCAGTAAAGAGAGCATTAATAACCCACGCTCATTTTGATCACTTCACATTTGGCTGTGAAGAATACCTCTCTACTAAAGAGACTGCAATACTTATCAAAAAAAGAATTGGAGACAATGTCAATATAAAGGTATTTGATTATGGTGATGAATTCAAGGTAAATGGTATAAATATTTCTTTTCATCCCTCTGGTCATATCCTTGGCTCTAGTCAAATAAGATTTATATTTGCTGAAGAAAAATGGCTAATAACTGGTGACTTTAAGCTTCAAAAAGATGAAACTTGTAAAAAATATGAAATAGTAAAAACTGATTATTTAATAAGCGAATGTACTTTTGGTTTACCAATATTCAAATGGGACGAAACAAGAAAAATAGCAATTAATATTTCAAATTGGATAACTAATTCTCCAGACAAAACATCTTTACTTTTTTGCTATTCACTTGGTAAAGCTCAGAGATTATTAAACGAAATTAGTAAAATAAATTTTGAAGGCAATATCTACTCGCATGACAGTATTCATAAAATGAACAATTGTTATAGAGAACTTGGAATTTATATTAAAAATACAATGAAGATAGAAAATAAAAAAAATATTGATGAACTTAAAGGAAATCTTATATTGTTACCTCCATCACTAAGTAAAGGCTCTTATCTAAAGAACTTCAAAAATATTCAAACAGCTTTTGCAAGTGGATGGATGTCAATAAGAGCTCTAAGAAATAGATCAGGATATGATAAAGGATTTGCAATCTCTGATCATGCAGATTGGGATGGGATTTTGGAAGTAGTAAAAAAGTCTGAAGCAAAAAACGTATTTTTTCATCATGGAGATAGTGAAGCATTAAGTAAATATTTAAGTGAGAAAGAAGCTATAAATGTTCTTATCTTTGAGAAATAAGTATGAGTTTAAATAAGTTTTCAGAATTATTTGTAGATCTTGATTCAAATAACAGTACAAATAATAAAATTGAAGTTTTAAAGAATTATTTTTTATCAAATGAACCAATAGATAATTCATGGACAATATATCTACTAACCGGGAAAAATAATAAGAGATTTGTTAGTGGAAGATACTTAAGGGATCTTTTTTCTGAAGTTTATGGATACCCTCAATGGTTAATGGATACATGTTATTTAAAAGTTGGTGATTCGGCTGAGGTAATTACGTTATTACTAAAAAATAAAAATGCCTCTCTTAACAAAAAAATAAATAAAATATCTCTAAATGAATTATTGAGTAAAATATTACCCGAATTATCAAAACTTAATGAGGAGGAAAAAAAATTAAGAATTAAAAAAGTTTGGGAAACTTTACCTGAGGCGAACCATCTTACTTTTAATAAAATTCTTACAGGAACTTTTAGAGTTGGAGTCTCTGTTGGATTAATTACAAAATCTATAGCAAAGCTAATTAATATTGATGAAGAGATAATTGCTCATAGATTGATGGGTGATTTTAAACCATCAATTAATGCATATAAATTTTTAGTTAACAGGAATATCAATCTTGAAGAGTTAAATTCCAAACCATTTCCATTTTTATTAGCAAATACATTTGAAGATAAAATTTTCAAAGCTTCAATAAATGATTTTCAATTTGAATGGAAATATGACGGTATTAGGATTCAATTAATTAAAAGATCAGGGAATCTTTCAATATGGACAAGAGGGCAAGAATTAGTTAATAAATCTTTCCCAGAATTAATAGAGAAAATGTCAACTATAAAAGATGATTTTGTTCTGGATGGGGAATTATTAGTTTGGAATTTTAAAGATCAAATAGCAATGGATTTTTCTTATATGCAAAAAAGAATAAATAGAAAATCTCCTACTAAATCAATACAAAAAAAATATCCAATTATTTTTATCGCCTATGACCTTTTAGAGTTAAACGGAATGGATAAAAGAGATATTAAATTAGATAAGAGGAGATTTGAGTTAGAAAAATATTTTACAAAATGGCAATATAAACCTGAGAATAAAATCTCTGAAATCTTCAAAATATGTGATTTAGTATATCCCAAAAATTGGGCAGATGCTTTAAGTTATAAAAATAAATCTAGAGAAAATAATACAGAAGGATTAATAATTAAGAACAAGAGTTCTATATATACTTCTGGGAGAAAAAAAGGTATTTGGTGGAAATATAAAGTTGATCCTATGCAACTGGATGCTGTTTTAATTTACGCTAAAGGTGGGAGTGGAAGAAGAGCTGGACTTTATACAGATTATAGTTTCGCATTATGGAAAGACAAAGAATTAATTAAATTTGCAAGTGCGTATTCTGGTCTAACAAACATTGAGATTAAAGAACTAGATAAATGGATAAGGAATAATACAATAGAGAAATTTGGACCTGTTCGATCATTGAAACAAGAAATGGTATTCGAAATATCTTTTGAGAAAATACAAATTTCAAAACGTCATAAATCTGGCATAGCAGTAAGATTTCCAAGAATAACCAAATGGAGAAAAGACAAAAAAATTAATGATGCAGATAGCTTAGATAATGCTTATAAACTAATGAGAAAAATATGATCAAAAATATTGTTCAAAAAAATTTAATTTCTAAAATTGAAAAGTTTTTTTTCACCAATGGATGGGATCCACTACCATTCCAGATTGAATCATGGGACGCTTTTTTAAATGGGGAAAATGGAATAATTCAAGTTCCTACCGGATGTGGCAAAACTTATGCAGCTTTAATGGGACCCTTATCAAAAATAGAAGATCCCAAAAACAGTAAAAGTGTAAATATATTATTAATAACTCCTTTAAAAGCGTTAAGTAGAGATTTAAAGAATTCAATAGAATTAGCAGCTTTACATTTTAATAAAGACATTACTGTTGGAATTAGGAATGGGGATACCACTCCATATGAAAAGAAAAAGCAATTAACTAAACCTCCTAATATTCTTATTACTACGCCAGAGTCTCTTACTCTTTTACTTTCTAACAAAGAATCTAATAATTTTTTTAAAGAGTTGTCATCAATAATTATTGACGAATGGCATGAATTGATGGGTAGTAAAAGAGGTAACCAGTGCGAATTGTCTTTAAGTTGGCTTAGAGGAAATATCAAAAATTTACAAATTTGGGCAATGTCTGCAACTATAGGAAATATAGAAGAAGCAGCAAGAGCAATTGTTGGAATGAGCGGCATTAGACCTAAAATAATTAGTACAGATATTCAAAAAGATATAGAAATTATTAGTATTCTACCTGAGGAGAAAACGACCTTTCCTTGGAGTGGTCATCTAGGAATTAGAAGTCATTCTTCACTTTTAAAAATTCTGGATAAAAATAAAAGTACCTTATTATTTACAAATACAAGAAATCAATCCGAAAGATGGTATCAATGTCTTAGATTTTTTGTCCCAGAGATGGAAGACAAAATAGCAATTCATCATGGCTCAATTGATAAAGATGTTAGAAGAATAGTTGAAGAAGGGGTGAAAGATGGATTAATAAAGTGGGTAGTCTGTACCAGTTCATTAGATTTGGGTGTTGACTTCCAACCGGTAGATCAAATCGTTCAAATTGGTAGTGCAAAAAATTTAGCCAGACTTATTCAAAGAGCTGGAAGAAGTGCTCATAGACCAGGCGGAAAATCAAAAATAATTTTCATGCCTACTAATTCATTAGAATTATTAGAGATTAGTGCAATAAGAAGAATTATAAAAAGCGGCATTTCTGAAAATATTAGACTTCCTGAATTATCTTATGATGTACTACTTCAACATTTAATAAGTCTTGCCTGCGGAAATGGATTTAATCCAGCAATAGAAAAAGAAAGGATTAAAAATTGCTGGAGTTATAGAAACTTAAAAGATCAAGATTGGAATTGGTGTATTGACTTTTTAGAATATGGAGGAAAATGTCTTAAATCATACCCGAAATATAAAAAAATTGAAAAAGAAGAATCAAAAAATAATAATGAAAAGTTTAGATATTTTGTGAAGGACAAATCTTTAATAAGAATGCATAAGTTCAATATCGGGACAATTACAAGTGACAAATTTGTGAATGTTAGATATATGAAAGGTAAATCCTTAGGTAATTTAGAAGAAAATTTTGCTTCAAAATTAAATCCTGGTGATACCTTTTATTTTGCTGGAAAAATGCTTCAATTTGTAAGAATCAGAGATATGATTTTATACGTAAAAAAATCATCAAAGAAAAGCTCTCTAATACCTGCTTGGGTTGGTGGTCAAATGGCAATTTCTGATCTACTTAGTGAGAGTTTGAGGAAAGAAATAGATATATGCAATAAATTAGAAAATTATGATGACCTAAATCCAGAATTAAATTCATTGCTTCCAATACTAAATAAACAAAAAGTTCTCTCTAATATTCCAAAGGGAGATGAATTCCTTATTGAAATATATAAAACAAAGGATTTATCAAATCTTTTTGTATTCACATTAGATGGCAAATTTGTAAATGAAGGAATTGCATTTTTATGGGCATTGAGATTGGCAAAATTAAAAAAATCTACATTTAGTATCACTGCTAATGATTTTGGATTCAGCCTAACTACCTCAGAAGATTATGATTTTTCAATAATAAATAAAAAAGCCTATTACTTTTTAGATAACAAGAGATTAGAAGAAGACCTAGAAAATGCAATTAATTTTTCAGAATTAACAAAACGTAGATTTAAAAATATTGCCCAAATTAGTGGACTTGTAAATCAAAATAATCCAACTAAGACAAAAACATCTTCACAACTTCAAATAAGCTCAAGTCTTTTTTACGACGTCTTTACTAAATACGAAGAGGATCATCTTTTGATAAAACAATCACATCAAGAAGTAAAAGAATACCAATTGGAAAATAAAAGAATATCTAGATCATTAGAAAGATTAAAAAAATTAAAAATGCTAATTAACGAAATAAAAACTCCAACTCCTTTTGCTTTTCCGTTGTTAGTTGAGAGACTTCAAAATACTTTAAGTAATGAACCAATAGAAAAAAGAGTAGAAAAACTTATAAAAAAATATAGTATGTGATGCAAAAAACTTCTTTTAAATTTTACTGGGAAGACACATTAATAGAAATGCTTCCTTCAAGAGCATTATTTCTTCCTGAAACAAAAGAGTTGTTAATTTGCGATGTTCACCTTGGAAAAGCTGAATATTTTCAACAAAATGGTATCCCTCTGACTAATAATTCAGATGAAAATAATTTCACAAGAATAAAAACAATAGTAAGAAAATATAGACCTGATAAGTTAATAATTTTAGGAGATTTATTTCATAGTAAATATTCAATAAGTAAAACTCTTCAAAAAAAAGTTGAAGATCTTCCTGAACTACTAAAAACAAATGTTGAACTTGTTCTAGGAAATCATGATGTTGGTTGCAAAATCAAAAATTTCAAAATTTTTGATATTAAAAAAAATAAGAATATTACTTTTAGTCATGAGCCTCTTAAATTAACAGATAATAAATCTTTGAATATTTGTGGACATTATCATCCAAAACTCTATCTAAAAAATAATGGAGATAAATTATCATTAAGATGTTTTGCGTTGGATACTAATAAAAATAATTTTTATTTACCTGCATTTGGAGATTTAACAGGGGGTTATCTCTGTAAAAAGTCATTTAAAAAATGGGCAATTATTTCTGAGAAGGAAATAATTGAAATCAAATGCTGAAAAAAAAAATTTTTACTGAAGTGAATTAAATTTACCAATTAAAATACCAATTTATACTCACAAGTCTCGTTAAATATTTTTATAAATTAAGGTAAATTTATAATTTAAAAAAAAAGAATTAATAATTTCAAGAAAACATAAGACTAATGACCCTTCCCTTAGCAAACAATCCACGTTATAAAAAAAATAAACACGTTTTATAGGAATGAAAAAATTAATTTGCTTGATTTTATTTCCATTTCTTATTTTTTCATTTGAATCAAAAGCAAATGAAAAATTTTCCGTTGAGATAGAAGCTCTTACGCTTGTTATGGAGCAATACAAAGAAGAAAATGACTCTAATATTGAATTAGATACCAACAATAAAAAGCCAAGTTATTTAGCTCTTAAGCAGGACGAATGCAACGCAATAGTTAAAGTTAAAGAGCAAACAGGACTTGAGATTGTAAATACTGAATCTTTTGATGTAAATGTCTGCAAGAAAGAAATTTATAAAGTTATCAACTAAATAATTTGATAATAAAAATCAATATAGATACTCAGAAATTAAAAAGGTCTTTTACTTAAAGAAGGTAAGACCTCGAGACCTAACAGAAAACTTTGGAACGGGTTCTGCATATACAATTAATAACTACTACAAAATTGTAGAGGTGTGATTAAAAGTACAAAACTAAAATAATTTTTTTTAATAACTACTTCTTTTTGGATAATGTTTGTGATTCTTCTCTAGACATTAAAGCTTCGATTTGAGCAAGAACTTTTTGAAGTTCATCCGTTTTTGTAAGAGATGCTTCTGCTACCTCTCTCAATTTTTCTAACTGTTCTTTAGTTTTATCCATGATAAATAAATTAGAAATTAACCACCTATAAAAATGGTTTTAATACAGATTTTTCACTCCCACACAGATTCATGTTCTCTCTTTTTTTTATAAAGTCAAATAAATTTCCTCTTATTAAAGTTTTATGAGGACTTCCAATTAATTCTTTATTTATTATTGAAACCATAAAATTAGCCTCAATAGAAATACTTTTAAATTATGAAGTAAATACGGGCAAACCTATTGTTGCAGTCGTTATAATAGCTCCTGCAAAAATCAAGAAAGGTAGAAAAGGATAGTTTTTCAAAAATGACCTACTAATTTCAAATTACTATATAAGTATTTATACTGTTTGTCTACCCCTTAACTGTCTTAAAGGTAAAATTTTTCTTTTAAAAGTACAAATTGAACATCATCCAAATTTACCTGATATGTATTCCTGAGTAGTTTTTTCGTTTGGAGAGTTAAAAATTTTCTTTGTCGTATTAAATTCTGCAAGATAACCAACTTTCCCTCCATCACCATCTTCATATTCAATTGCATTAAAAAATGCAGTCATATCGCTTACTCTTAATGCCTGCTGCATATTATGAGTAACGATTATTATTGTGTAATTCTTTTTAAGTTCATGCATCGTCTCTTCTATTTTCAAAGTAGAAATAGGATCCAAAGCTGAGCATGGCTCATCCATGAGAATTATTTCAGGCTCAATTGCAATGGTACGAGCAATACATAATCTTTGTTGTTGTCCTCCAGATAATGAGTAACCACTATCATTTAATTTATCCTTACATTCATCCCATAGAGCAGCTTTTCTTAGTGAACTTTCGACTAATTCATCCATATCTCCAGTAAATCCATTAATTCTTGCTCCAAATGCAATATTTTCATAAATAGATTTAGGAAAAGGATTAGGTTGTTGAAAGACCATTCCGATTCTTCTTCTTACTTCAACTGGATCTACTCTTTTATCATAAATATTAATCCCATCAAAAAGGACAGTCCCTTTTAATGAGCAATTAGGAATTAAATCGTTCATTCTGTTTAAGGATCTAAGAACAGTTGATTTACCACAACCAGAAGGTCCAATAAGGGAGGTTATATTTCCTTTTTTAAAGTTACAAAAAACATTTCTTACTGCTTCAAAAGTTCCATAGCTGATAAAAACATTCTCGAGAGACAAAATTATATTCTTAGGTATTTTTTTATTAGTTTTAATCATTTATACTCTCTTAGTTTTCTCAGTATAAGAGCCTAATATCCTTGAAAATATATTTACTGATAGTATCGATAAAACAAGAATAAAGGAAGCTGCCCAGGCAAGTTTATTCTGTGCATCGTAGGGTTCAAGGGCAAAATTATAAATAAGAACTGCTAAAGAACCCATCTCGTAAAACAAATCTTCAAAACCTACTATGTAGTAGTAAGAAAATAAAGCAGTAAAGACTAAAGGTGCTGTTTCACCTGCAGCCCTTGCGATTCCAAGGACAACCCCAGTAGCAATAGATCTAAATGCAGAAGGCAAAGTAACTTTCAATATAGTTGTATACATACTTGCTCCAACTCCAAGAGAAGCATATCTCAATTCATTCGGCACCAACTTTAAACCTTCGTCAGTCGTCTTAATCACAGGAGGCAACATTAATATTGAGAGTGCCATTCCTCCCGCCAAACCACTATACATACTGCCAAATAAGATCTTTGTAGAAACAATTAAGGCATAAATAAATACTCCAGCAATTATTGAAGGTACTCCAGCTAATACATTGACACCAAATCTTATAAACCTAGAAAAAGCGCCACCTTTAGAATATTCCGCTAGATATATACCGCCTCCGATACCTACAGGTATTGCAATAATTGAAGCAATGCTAGTAATTATTAATGTCCCGATTAATGCAGGATTAATACCTCCTGCATCTAAATCATCTCCAGGAGGATTTGGTTCTAGAGTGAATAGTTCTGGTGTGATTTGAGATCCACCTTTAATAAGAATATAAGTCACCAGAAAAATCAAAGGTAATATTGCTATCAGTGAACAAATTACTGATAAAGAAGTAAAAAATTTATCCCCTATATTTCTTGATAATCTTTTCTGGTAATAAAGTGAATTCATAATTATCTAATATTTGAGGCTAAATTTCTTAACTAGCCATTGAGCGAAGATATTGACTACTAAAGATAGGATCATCAATACAAAAGCCGCATAAAAAAGTGACGAAACTTGACTCCCATCAGCTTCACCAAACTGGTTTGCGAGCATGGATGAAATTGTATATCCAGGAGATAATAGAGACCAACTAAATGCATTTGAATTCCCAATAATCATTGTGACAGCCATAGTTTCACCCATTGCCCTTCCTAAAGCCAATAGAACACCTGCCATAATTCCTGATAATGCAGCCGGCAAAATTACTGAAAATATTGTTTTCCATCTACTTGCTCCAATTCCATAGGCTGCATTTCTAAGCTTTTTAGGAACCTGATTAAGTGAATCTCTTGCAATAGAGGTCACTATTGGCAAAAGCATTACAACTAAAATCAATATTGCTAACAAGGAATTCCTGCCTGCGGGTTCTGTACTAAACAAGGGTATCCATCCAACGAAATTATGTAAAAAGACAAAAAATTCTCTAAAAAAAGGTTCCATGACAAATATTGCCCAAAGCCCTAGTACAACTGATGGTATAGCTGCTAATAATTCAACAAATGAGCCAATTATTTCTCTAACAACTTTCGGCACAAAGTCTTCGGTAATAAATATTGCAGTACCAACTCCCAAAGGGATAGTTATTAATAACGAAAGGAATGAAGTTACTAATGTGCCATATATCGCGCTAAAAGCCCCGTATTCATCTTTTACTGGATTCCATTCAGAGGTAACTAGAAACTTCAATCCATACCTTGAAAAGGATTCGAATGACTGAAAAAAGACTACTAAAATAATTCCTAAAAGTATTATTGCTACGAAACTAGACAAGACTAGGGCAGTATTCTTGAAAATAATATCTATATTTTTTTCGATGCCGAATCTTTTACGATTCTTGAAAAGAGTAAATTTCTCTTCCATTAAAAAAAGAATATCTCTACAAATCTACTACTAAATGTTGTAAAAGACTTTAAGAAGGGTTAAAGGTATATGAAAGTCATGATAATTTGACATCTATTAAAAAATTTTTATCTAACTATTTTTTTACGGCAGCTCTTGATTTCTCAAGGATATCCCCTTTTAAGTGGACAAATCCAAGTGATGGAGGTCTATCTTGATACTCATCACTTAACAATGTATTAAAGGCTTGTTTATTACATTAGTGTTTCTACCATTGCCTGTTTCATAAGCAAGTATCCAAGTCAAGGTTGCTATTGGATAAGCTCCTTTAGCAGTAGGATTCGGATTTTTACCAGCCAAGTTTTCATCAAGATTGATTCCATTTAAAGCTATTGCGCCTGATTCAGTATTGGGGGTAACGAATTCACCAGAAAGATTTTGAAGTGCAGCAGCCTTAACATTACCTTTAATGTATTACTGATTTATATAACCAATTGCGCCTTGAGTGTTTTGAATAACACCTGCAACACCAGAATTGCCTCACGCTCCAACTCCCAAAGGCCATTTAACAGATTTACCAGTACCTAAATTCCAGGTTTTAGAGAAAGCCTCCATAGAATTTGTATAAGCTTTAGTCGTGCCCTAGCCATCAGAACGATGAGCCCAAGTTAATTTACCTGACTTACATCCTAATTCCTACAAATTTTTTATAATTCCTATTGCTACTTGAACAGCTTGTTCTTGTGTTAGTTTCAAGTCGCAATCGTAGTTATATCCAAACGCAATAGTTCCACCTACCATCGGTATTTGCACAAGTCCCCTAGTAACTTTTTTTATATCAGATTCTTTCATTGGATCGTCAGAGGCTCCAAAATTAACAGTTTCGTCAATAAAAGCTTTTCTTCCAGAACCTGAACCAACTGCTTGGTAGTTAACCCTTGGTCAACCTGATTTAGCCAAGTTAAAAAACCACCTGGTATAAATCTTCGAAGGAAATGATGCACCAGCTCCGCTCAATCTTTTTGAAGCAATCGCCTCTTGAAAGAACTGATTAAATAGCATAAGAAAAAATAAGAATTTTTTTGAAATGCCCACTATGTAATGAGAAATAAGCTTATCAAATAAAATATAATTGACCGTCTTAAAGTAATTAGAAAATTGAAAGATATATAGATCAAATTATTTTGATATAAATAATTATTGTGTATATATCGACATTAAGATCTCGGCTAGAAATTTAAATTTTCTAGTTCAAAAGCAAATCTTTATTTAGAATTTAATTTTTGTTTTTACTCTGTTTTTATTTTGAGATTTGAATTCAAAAATTCCAGTATCAGTAAATATGGTCAACTGATCTCCAGATGTTTCTTCAATTACAATTCCCTCAGACTCTAAATTTTTTACATATACATTACCAATAAGTTTTAGAGATTTATTATCCTTGTCAAAAGAAAGCTTGTCCGAGTAAGCCTCAAAATTACCATTATTACTTCTAATAACTACATTTCCCTTAGCCTCCAAATCACCTTCTAAAGTATTTATTTGAGAATCAGATGTAATTGTGTAATTAATTAATTCCTCAGCAAAAGAGAATTCAGCTAATAGAAATAAAAAAGATGTAAGAAATAAGCTTTTCATCTACTGCCAAGCCTCTTGTGCATTTTGAATAATCCATTGTGCAAGAACTTTATCCTCTCCATCCTTCAATTTATTTTTATAACCTTTCATAAAACCAATCCCTTCATTGGCAATTTTTGCTATTGAATTCTTATCTGAAATTCCTCTTTTTTCAAGGTCGGAAAGTTTTAATGACTTAGATCCTTTAAGAACAACTGATCCACCTCTTACATGACAGCCTGCACAAACATTTCTAAAAATTGTTTCTCCATCTCTAATATCGGAGGCCATTAGATATCTATTTTGCAAAGAGGTTTGAAAAATAATTATTAAAGTTATTACAGGAATTACAAATATAAATTTAAATATTTTCATTTGATTTATTTCATTCACAATTAATTTAGCAATTAATTATGAATCTCGATCTATCTACTTTAATAACTCTACTGCTACAACAAGATTTCCTAATAGTCCGTTCAAAATATTTAGTTGTTCTTTACTACCAAATGCTATTAATACCTGACCTGGCTGAAGTATGAAATTACCTCCAGGATTAGTAAACAACTTTTCGTTTTCTTTTATAGCTAATATTTTTGCACCACTCTTTTTGCCTATCCCAAGTTCAGAGAGTGATCTTTTCTCTGCTGTTTCAAAAAGGCTGATATCATTACTTAATTCAAATTCTTCAATCTCACATTCACTACCTGCGAGCAAATCAAGAAAGTCAATAGCTATTGGTCTTAACGCCATTGATGCCATTGCTCTTCCTGCAGCTATATAAGGGCTTACGACTATACTTGCACCAGCTAATCTCAATTTACTAGCAGCCTCTTCAGTTCCCGCTCTTGCAATTACTCTTATAGAACTTCTTATTCCCTTAGCGCTCAAAACCACATATAAATTTGCAGCATCGTTCGGTAAGGTAACAACCAAACTCTTACATTTTTCTAATCCTGCAAGTTTTAATGTCTCATCAAGAGTGGCATCAGCGCAAAGCACTTCTAAACCATTTTCTTCCGCGATCTTTTTTCTATCTTCATCACTCTCAACAACGATAATTGGAATATTTTGCGTTTTTATTTGGTTAGAAATTTCCTGCCCTACCCTCCCATATCCGCACAAAATTACATGATTTTCCATTTTTCTAAGAATTCTTTTAAAACGTAATTCGTTTACTCTTTGAAAATAGCCAGATTCGAATAATCTAACAGCTTTTTGAAAGGTAAATTGAATAAAGATTAATCCGCCAACGATTACTAAAACAGTTACGATCCTGCCTTCAGGACTTAAAGGTTGAACTTCTCCAAAACCAATAGTGGTTATTGTGATCAGAACCATCCATAAGCAATCACTCCATTCCCATCCCTCTGTTATTCGATAGCCAATTGCACCTAAAAAAAACAGAAAGAATAAAGAATAAATAAGACCAAACCAAGGCCTTAAATAGTCTTTTATAAAATAGAACTCAAATAATCTAAGCTTCATATTCCTTATTATCGTTAACTATTCAAAAATTTCAAAAAAATTTTTTATTATATTCCTAAAACTATTTATTTGTTTAAGTGAAATTCATACTAAGCAGGATAATAATATTTATTTTCGTAGCTGTATGCATTAAACAAATGATTACTGTCTCAGGTCTTATTTAATGCTTCATTAAAAATTAAATTAAGGTTTTACTTGTACTGATTCAATAAGAAAATCAGAAGCTGCTTTTAACCAATCAGCGACTGTAAGACGAAGGTCAGGTTGAGAATATACAAGCGCAACAATAATTCCAATTAAGATTATCTTTACCATGTCAATTCAAATATTATTATGAATTAAAGCACAACTATTTAGTAAAAAGAACCTTAAATTAAAAAAAAAAAATAGATTAATTAAAATTCCTCTAATTGATTAAACAAGTATTCCACTCTTCTTAGATTAACGCCTAAATCTGATTGACCTAATCTTGCTGCAGATCTTATCTGAATAATTCCTTTTGATCTATCTACATAACTTCTTACATCAAGCTTTAAAATCTCAAGGTCATCTGGAAATCTAAAAATTAAGCTTCTACAAACACCTCTCCAATAATTTCTACCACTTTCAACAACTTCTGTGCGAGGTAACCCTTCTGCTAAAGAAACAAGTTGAATAAACTTTTGATCAACATTTATTAGTTTCTTTTCTATTAAGACACTATTTAATGGATTAGTTATTGAAGCAAGACCTTGAATGGAGGAAACCATATTTTTAAGAACAATATAAATGTTCTAACCGATTTCATACAAAAAGCGAGAGGAAAAAAGTAAAGAATTTTCCCATAAGTTTGATCTATTTATAAAAATTCCTTATTTTGTGATCAAAATTCTAAAATTTGAGATTTATAATTGTTTTTTTAGATAGAGATGGTTGCCTACCTTTTTCACTAGTTAGTTTCCTAACCGATAAAAAAACTGCTACAAACAAAAATATTTCAACAATAATTCCAACTTTTATTAGACTCATTTTTTATCCTCTTTTTTCTTTTTGGTTCCCTAAATGTATGGCACAAGAATATTTAATAACCACTTTTTAATTGAATTTAACGGTTTCATAATCTATTTACTTGCCTTTTCTCCACAAACTCTTCCCTTTAATGAGATCCTCTATATTTGGCCAAGCTGCTATTAATTCTTTAAGTGCTTTTCTATTAGGAGTATAAAAAACACATGACAATGCACTTATTACATAAAGTATGAACCACAACTTACTTTCTGAATAAGCTAAAAACAAAGAGAAAAGGAAACTTCCAATAAAGATAAAGAAAAATGTCCTATTTACAATTTCTAATGGACTTCGTTTAAGTCTGTAAAATTTGGTCTTTTTTTTGTCTGGTTCAGTATCTTTCAGAAATTTACTTTCGTATGAATTAATTATTTCTTCTTCTAGAACTTTTTCGTACTCTAAATTATTAATTGGATCACTATTGTCCTTTTTATTTTTCATTAATATTTCTACAGTACAAATATGGTAACTAATTTAAGGTATTTTAAAAAGTATCAAATTTTATCTGTTAACTTGAGCTATACGAACAGATCATAGTTTTTAAAATACTTCAAAATTGTCTTATTTATAAAAGATAAATCAGTCAAAATATTCTTTTTAATTTTCCCAAATCTTTCGGTCATTTAAAACAATCACTTCTATAAACTTCATAGCATTAATTAAATTGTGAGGCAATATCTAAATCTAGAGTTAAGATAGTTTAGAGATTTTAAATAATCTATATGCAAAGGTATTTGATTTCCTACGAATTTACAGATGGCGAGGATCAAGAAGAAGGAGCCGAAATGCTAATTAATTGGTATGAATCAGGTGGTCCCCAAAATCGACCTGAAAACTATGATGTTCATTCTTGGATTTTTATGGTTCAAAATGGGATTGGACACTCTGTAGTGAGTGCAGATTCTCTTGAGACAATTTGGAAGCAATGGCATCCCTGGAGAAGGTTAATGGATATTAGTATTCAGCCGTGTATGGATCTTGATGAGACAGTCGGATTATTCAAAAAACAAAAAATGAACACACGGATTGTCTAAAGTATCTCTAAATCCAAAATATAAATTTCTTTTTTAGTAGCACCTAATACGACATACATATTTCTGTGCGTTAAAAAGGGTAAGATTTATTTTCTATGATGAATGATTCTTATCACATTTACTTCAAAGGAGAAATTCTTTTCAAGAATTTAAGTAAAGATGAATTCGAATTTGTTTGGGGAAAACTTTATACATCTTATATAAATGCCCTAAATAAAGAGCTAACTTACGAATTAATTAGTGAAAACAATATTATGGAGCCCGCCTTTAACCTTGAGCCATCTTACTAAGTCAAGAACTAACTCCTAGATCAAGAATAAAACAAGAAAAGTTGTTTCTCTTTTATTTTGAGGAACTCTTTCTCTTCTTTAGTTATATCCAAAGCAATTTTATTTGCCTCAATTTCGACATTCGAACTATAAGTTTCAAAGCTTTCCTCTCTTTTAAATAGGGCAACAATGCCAATATCTGTTATGAACCAAATAAAATAATCAGTTTCTCCGATTGGCTCTTCTTTTAAAGAGTCAAAAATCAAATCACAGGTTGAATCCATTTAATTGTTCTGCGAGTGATTTTAATTGCCCCCATTGCAATACCTTACTGCCTCAGAATTGGTACCACCATCTTCAATAATTTCTGCAACACATTTGTTGAAAAATTTAGACTCTTTTTTTACTGAACAGAATCCAAAAGCAATTGCAGCTAAAGCTATTGCAGATACGAAACTAGAACCCAGTTGTATAAAACCATAGGCAAACATAATGTTTTTCTTTCCAGAACATTTTTTTGAATCCTTTCTTTCTTCTGTCATTTTAAATATTTAACTCATACAAACTTATTTGATTAGTCTTATGTTTGGGGAGTGTTGCCATAGAGAAAACCGAATCAAGTCTTAATTTAAACAGATGAGATAAATTTTCAAAAATTCAAGTTTACTTTTATTTTTCTTAACTTTATTTCTCAAGTTGATACATCATTCAAAAATAAATTTTTTAATTTTTTCTCAACACTAGTTTTTAGATAAAATCCTTTTTATAAATATAAAAGTAATGATCCCACAGTTATAACAATAGATTATGATGCATCTTAGACTATATTTAAACTTTTCTTGATGAAGTATTAATACTTAAAAATTATTCCAGAAAAGCTTGTTTTGATAATGCTCCCCGAGAGTTATCCACTTTTTTAGTGTTTTTCAACAGGGTTTTCCACAATATGTTGATTAAATTAAATCTTCTATGTGCAAAATAAAATATTTTCTCTTTTTAAAAAAATATATCCACAATTTGTTTTGATGATCAGTAGCATTTGTTATGTCATTTTTTTTAGATTCATTTTTAAATTTATGGATACTCACAAAATTAAAAAAAATTCGACTACCGAAATCAAAGGAAAACTTAAGAAATCAAAGTTTAATTTACTTACTAACGAAAATGATTTTTTAGTTAAAAATCTAAAAAAGGCTGGATAGACTTTTGTATTTACCAAAATTATATTTTTTCAATAAATCTCTTTAATTTAAAATTTGTTTTACAAACACACTACTAATCTATTTTTTAAAGATTTTAAATTAGTTTATTAAATATAAATTTTCTATTAAAAATAAAAAAATAGTACTCCTACAATAAACATTAAAAAAAAATACCCGTTATATTTATTTAATCTCAATATGAGATCAGATTAGAAATATTAACGGTAAACCCTAGGGCTTATTTTAATTATTTATTGCTTCTTTTTACCTATATTTGAAAACTTGTTCCAGTTAAAAGATGAATACCCAAGAACTTAAAATCAATTACAAAAAGCTTTTAAACAAAGCTACTCAAGCAAAAGGTCGCAAGGAAACTGTTTCTTACTTAAACCGTGCTGCTAAAATCAAGTCAAAACTTTACTCAACTTCTAAAGTAAATTGCTTCAGATGTAATGGAGCAAGTTTTCTAAGAATTTCATTAGATGAGACTAAAACTTGTCTATCTTGCTATGGAAAGGGGTTTTTAGTTCAAGAAATTCAACAGCTTTAAAACATTTTTATTTATTAATGAAAGATCTCATTCAAGCTCATAAAAAATTAATTTACACAGTCAAAGAACAAATGGGTTTTTCAGATTATGGAATGTACTGGCTAGCTTTTCTAGAAGGGGGATTAACTATATGGTTACTGGACAGAATATTTTTCCACTGGTTAAAATTTTAATTTTGATTAGTCTCAAAAAATTATTAAGGTATTAAATTAATTAATTTATCGAAAACATTTAAAAAGCTGTAGCATAGAATAAAACTAATATGCAATTACTGGGATTAATTCTTCTTCTAGCTAGTAGCTGGTACTTATGGAAATTAACATCAAACTTCCTTGATGAACCAACAAAAAAAGAACTGACAAATAGTTTTAATAATCTCAAAAATAAATTCTCTGAGGGGAAACAAAACTTCTCTAAAGCAAAAATAAGTGAAGCTTGGGAAAAATACAAAAAAGAAGGTGGAGCCTTATCTAATAAAGATAAAAGCTAGTGGACTTTTTTATTATTACAAGTCTAACTAAAGATATATCTAGAATTGATCTGATTGGTATTTTGATTGGACATTTAATTTTTGGTGTTGCATTAACACAGCTTTTAGATTGGACGTGGTTGAAGAACCTCATGAGTGAAGAAGATAAAACAAGGATGCTTAAAAGTTATACATGGAAAGACTTATTAGTTGATGGAGCAATTGTTACGGTAGTTCTAGGAATAATTTTTTTAATAATTAGCATTTTTTTATAAATGAACGTAACTTACATACTTTTAGTTTTTTTAATGATCTCAATTGTGATTTTTACTCAAATAATAAATTCCTCTGACAAAAATCAAAATAAATGACTGAAGTAACTAGCAACTCCTCAACTGGGTGGTACTTAATAGCTTTTGTAAGTACTATATCTTTTTTAGCTTTAATATATTTTGGCCAAAAAAGATAGCATACACTTTTGAAAGATTATTTAAATTCATAAAAAAACTCTGCAACTTCTTGAGATGCAGAGCTTTTAATTATTAAGTTACTGATTTATATAAATCTATTGATTATAAAACCTTTTTTCTTAATGAAAGAAAAAGAGACCGTTGAATGTGATGAAGATATTGAATTCACGGTCCCTGTAATAACCGCATTTTTCGGTAGATACGACAATGAATCACCTCCTATACTAATGTTTTTCTTAAGATAACCGAAAGAATTGAACAAGGAAAGAAATTCGTTAAAAATTTAAAAGTTTTTTAACAAATTAACAAAATAAATCTCATCAATACAAAGGTAAAGATATTACCATGGCAAAACTTCTCCGTTGGCATGCCAAAACGTACCCGAGTTATTTTTATTTAAAGAATCAATACGTTTTAAAATGCCATTTGCTGATTCTTCAGGACTAATTCCATTTCTTGTAAAGTCAGTCATTCTTGTACTCACTAACCCAGGATGCAAAATAGCTACATAAATATCTTCTCTTGATAAATCTATGGAAAGTGATTTTGCAGCCATGGACAAGGCTACCTTAGACATCCTGTAACCATAAGAACTTCCAGATGTATTATCTTCAATAGATCCCATTCTACTTGTGATTAAAGCAACTTTAGAAGATCTTTTTAAAAGATGTTTAAGTGATTGAGTCATACATATTGGGCTCAATGCATTGACTTCAAATTGCCGCAAAATACTTTTTTTATCTAAGTTTTCGAAAGAATTAAATTCATAAATTCCGGCATTATGAATTAAGCAATCTAAATTAACTCCAGAGAGTTTTTTACACAAATTTGCTATCGACTCATCAGAAGAAATTTCTATATCCTCTTCAATTCTCACTCCTAAATCTATAAGTTCTTTTGAAGCTTTCCTACACGTTGCAATTACATTATCTCCCCTCTTATGAATTTGCCTACATAATTCTAATCCAATACCCCTATTTGATCCTGTAATTAGATAAGTCGGCATCTTTTAACTAAAAGATAAAAGATTAATCTAAATCCAAATATAAAAAAAACAAACTAGAAAAAGAAAAAATTTATAAAATTCCTTATTAGATTTATTAAGGTTATAATAATTTATAATATTCAATAGATTTTATAAAAGAAAGCGTAGATATTTTTATCATCCAACAATTAGTTAATGGAAATTTTAAATCAAGAATTCATTCAAGAGATTATTAGGTTAACCTGGAGAAATCCTGCTTTCATGGCTGTAGCTATTGCATTAGTTTGGCTTATTCCACAATTATTTATCAGAAAAATAATGGCAAAAAAATATGAACAAAGAAAAATAGAAATTCAGAAAAATAAAATTCAGAAGCTTTACCCCACCAATACTCCTAAATAAGACTTTTATTTATAAGATGATCTATTGAATCAAAAAATACTTTTTGCCTCTGAGTTAAATATGACCTATAAAATAATTAGAATTGATGGGAAAGATGATAAATTAACCGCTCAAAGTTTTGATAACTATTCAGATGCATACGATTTGTTAGAAGAACTATATAGCGATTTATGTTGTTCAGATGCTGATTATGGAGATATAACCTATTACGATATTGTTGAAAATAATTAAAACCATAACAATGGATAATAAAAAATGGGCACCCTCCCAAGAAGAAAATATTGGGGTAATAACAAGTGTATATGAATCCATCAAAGAAAAGCTTTCAGAACTTCAAAAAGAAACTGGATGTCCCGATTTATTTATTTATGAATTCATTGGGAATATTCAGAATGAATGGCATCCTGAATCTTGCCAATCCATAGTTAGAAGTAAAAAAAGGAAAAATTAGAAAATTTTAAACCTTAAACTCAAATATATAAAAATTTAAAGAATTTTTTTTAAATAAAAATTCTTTAATATAATTTGAAATTAAAAATATTTAATCATGATTATTAGGATACTTGGGATTGTACTTATTCTTGGTACGATTGCATATTATGGTTTAGTTTTGACTGGGCATAGCAACCTTTAGTTTTTTTTATCTTTTTTAAAATTTCTCATGAAATGGCCTCCTACTCTTTGTTGGACAGCACCAAAAACTATTAATGGTAATAGGCATTTTCAAGTTAAAGCTTATGGTGGTAAAAATGAAGATAGATGGGTTGATATTTTTCCTACCAAAAATAAAAAAGATATTAAAAGGATCTCATGGACAAAACTAATATCAGAATGGACTACTGGATGGTTAAGGCTGCCAAAAGATAAAGATTAATTTTTTTATGTAAAAAAATATTATTAACCAGGAAATTGTTAAAAATAATACCTAATAGGAAAAAAAAAACTTCTAATATTTTTAAAAATCTGTTTAATATGAAGCCAGAACCGAAGAAAAAACTTCCTAATAAAAAAGTTATAAGTTCAGCAAAATTTGAAGCTAAAGAGCAATTCACAAAATCTGCATTAGAAAATTTAAAAACAGAAAATGAAAGACTCGTAAATTCACTAAAAAAATCTGGTGAAATTAAAGAATCAAAAAAATAATAGATTTACAGAATTAAAATTTTTTTATTATTATATTACTTTATAGATTGAGAAATGATTGAAAAAATCTATCTTGCAAATTCTCATTTACCTCAACTTATTGGGTTTGTACTTATGTCAATAGGTTATACATTAGGTAATAAATTCTATCTTCCCGAGACTAAGCAAAAATAACCATTGATTATTATTTAAAATTATTTCAAAAAGATAATATTGAAAATACACCCTTAATAAATACCTTTTAAATATTACTTTAGAAATGGAGAGATAAGCTTTAAAGATAAATTTTTAATTTCGTTAAAACTACTCCATAGATAACTAGACACATAAATGTAACATTTAAGTATTTTAAAAATGTGAAATCAAAAGAAAAAGTAAGGATTCATACAAATTTTATTAAAATATGTTACGTTTGTTAATAATTCAAGTTAAGTTTCCCTCTGTCAATAATGCAGATATAAGGAGATGTTTGATACATACAAATGTCATTTTTCTTTGGCTTACTAATTGATCACATTTGAAATTTAAAAATGGATGCTCTTACAAGTTTTATAGTTGTTATCATCGCAATTACAATCCAATTTTCTTTGTACGCGATCAAAAGGTTACAAGAACCTTTAGAACCAAATTATTTGATAGATAAAAATTCAAAAAAAATTAAAAACTTCATGGGTAAATATTGGAAAAATGCCGAAATAACAAATGGAAGATTGGCTATGATTGGTTTTTTAGCTTTAATGATAAACTATGGCTTTTTTGGGTGGATAATTCCCGGGTTTATTTAGGCTATAAATATACTTAAGATTTCAGGAAAAATAAATCTTACGTTCAAGACAAACTCTCCTTTTAAAAAATAAATTTTTATTATAAGCAAAAAAGCAATTGAGTAATTCTGATTTTGACAAAAATGGATTAGACAGCCATGGGATCCATTGGCTTCAATATGCCGCTTTTGCTGTCTCTGGTTTTGCTATATTTACGACGTGGGCCTTTTTTTATGATGAAAGATTCCACAATTTTGTAATGAATATTTTTAGGATTATAAACTGCAGTGGATTTAACTGTAATGGGGCTTTTTAAAATTCTATGGCTAATCCTGATCAAAAAACAATATTAATTGATAATGCCTATGACGAAATAAAAAACATTTGTATAAATCTTCAAAAAGACACTAATGCCTCGAATTTAGAAGTTAAAAGTTTACTAAAACTAATTATGAACGAATGGGAAGAAAAGGAAGAAAAAAAAACTGGTTTTGGATTCAGGTAAAATTAGCCACTATCAAGAATGGGCTTTGGAATAAAATTATTTCAATATGAATAGTTTTCTACTTTAAAAATTTAATATTCATAATTTCATATTTTTTCAGAAAGAAATTAAAAAGGAATGAATCTCAAAAAGAAGATTCATTCCATATTTAGCATTAGTTTTTTCTAGATTTGAATTTTATAATCTAACTCCTCTGGTGGACTGTCAATCATTAGATCCCTCCGATTCAACAAGTTAAACCTAAGACTTGCATATAAAGAAAGTAAATCAGTAGAAATGCTGATTTATTATTTTCTAAAATGTTTGAATTAAAGAAGCCAATTCTGGTGCATCTAATAAAAGTGCAAAGAACGTAAGTACAACTAATAAAAATATTGAGAAGTAAAATTGGATCATAAGTATAAATTTAATTAAATAGATTTTTTTAAGTTGTATAAAATAATGCTTAGTTTACATAATTAAATATCTCTACCTAGAAAAGTTTATTAGAGAATAATTAAGATGCTTCAGGAGAAAATATCGTTCTATTTTTTTGCAATACTCACAACCTTTAAATAAATGATCACCCTGTGATATACGTTTTTCGTATCTTGGACAGATCAAAACAGTAGCAAAAGTTTCTGTAGTGCTTTAGCGAAAGTGATTGCAAGTAATACAAATCTTTGTTCGTTTTCGTTTAAGGTAGATTCTTTTAGATATTCCCATCTTGACGGATTTACCTGGATCATGATTACTGGAATTTATTAGAAACAATTTGCCAACCTCCTGAAATTAATTCATTCCATGTTTCACAAGCACACTCAATAGAATGAAGTCTTGAATTTTTAATTTGGGCTGGTTCACCTAATTCATTTGCATAGAAAAGGTGAGTATATACTTTTAAGTTATTAGATACAGATTTCTTATAACACTCAAAATAAATTAATAAACCACTTTTTTGGTTAAACAACCAGCCAGTTGGGGGGTCAATAAGGCTGCAACGATAAAAATTAGTCCGAACATTAGCCACTCCTGAAGTCATAGAAGTAATACGCCTGTACTATTAATATAAATGTACTACTCATCGGCGTCAAGTATTCCCCTAGGTAATTATTTAAATACAAAAATCACTTTCCAGAAATACTCGGCTATAAACTTCTTATTTGGTAATAGTGTATACAAGTAACTCCCTCAAAAGGAAAATATCATTAAAGAGTAAATTGAAAAAATAAAATGTATCGAAATCCCTTCTATTTAGGATGGAATAAAGGTTGGTCTTTTCTATTTTTTTTAGAGGGTGGCATTGCAAAAATTCAAGCAAAAGGTTTTGGCATATCTATTACAACAAAAGTTGAAAAAGGAGAATCACTCTTAGAATCTGCTGACAGATTAGTCTCGAAAGAACAAAGGATTAGAAAATCAAGATATTATTCTTGGCTTAAATCTATTAATGAAAAACAATAAATTAAGCAGTCCTTCAAAAAATAAAGTAATTTGTTGACAATCTATTTAAAATGGACTTTAGTTAGTTATTTTTTTGTGTCCAATAAATTTTATGAATGGTGGAAAAACCACAGAAAAGTTGTAACATATGGGGCTTTTATCATTTTGTTTGGTTTTTATTTATCTCCTGTTGTCAAAGAAGCAAAATATAAAAACCAATGCATTAAGTACTCTAGTAAAGTAGCAATAACTAAAATTAATAAAGACGATATTGGAGAAGCATTATTAGAAGAAACAGGTTTGAATATTGATGAACTAGCGAAGATTGAAGGTTATAAGAATTGCATTAATTAAAAAGTTTACAAAAATTACAATGATTTTTGAATGATTAAGATTATGTTTAAACTTATTTTGTTAATTTTATTATTTGGATTTATATCAATAAGTCCAAAAACAAGATATATAGTTGGCATATCTCTAAAACAAATTTCTTCATTTCTTTTATGGACTGTTAAATATGAAGATAGAGAAAAGTGGATCATAGATAAACCAAGTTGGATTCCTAGCCAAAACCTTAAGCCATCGTATTAAATGCAGACTTATTTAGAAGAACGAATTGAATGGTATGACGATAATTATAGAAATGGTAATGCTTTAATTTCTGATAAGCAGTTCGACCAACTTGAAAAAAATTTATTAAGAACAAACCCGAATTGTGATTACTTTAAAAAGAAAAATAAACTAGTTTTACCTTCAATAGAAAAGGATTCAATAGATGCATTTTTAAAAGGATTATTAGAAAATACCAGATTATTAATTGAACCAAAAATTGATGGTTGTGCTGTTGCTTTGCAATATAGGGATGGCACCTTGGATAAAGCAATTTCAAGAAAAGGTACTGACGTTACTAGTAATCTTTTAAGAGTTCAAGACATTCCCAATAATCTCCCGTTAAGAGGAGTGCTTCAAGTTAGAGGTGAATTATATGCCCCCAACCAAAGTCCCAATATCTCCCAGAGAATCGCTTCTAGATTTCTAAGAACTAAAGCAGGATTTTCTGAAAGTCTTAGCTTCTGTGCATTTCAAATAATTAATTCAACACTTAACCAATATGAGTCCAAAAAGAGTCTTTCTAAGCTAGGCTTCACGATCCCTCAGGATATTTCATGCAACTTTACGAGCCAAGTTCAAGTATTAAGAAAACAATGGCTAGAAGGGAAGCTTTTTAGTAAATATCCAACAGATGGAATAGTAGTAAAGATAAATTCTAGAAAATTACAATTAATTAGAGAAAAATCAGACTTAGATTATCCTTATTGGCAAGTAGCAATAAAAAGTTAATGGAAGTAATTCATCAGATTTTTCCTACTTGGCATATTTACTTGGACATGTTTTTGATTGGTTTTGGAACTTACGGTTTTCTAAGAATTAAGAAAAAAATAAAAACCAAATAAATAATGATATAAATAAGAAATTAAAATTCAGCAGAAAAAGACTTTAGGATTAATAAAAATTGTTTAGGATTTAATCTAAAATCAATTTTTTTCTTAATCTGAACAACTGCCAAATATCGGGAAAATCTATTATTAGTATTCTTAAATCATCCGTAATACTTAAGCATGGATTTAAGTTGTTCGTTATCTAATTGTTCAAGATAATTTCGCATTGCCAACCAAGATCTTCTGCTTTCTAACTTTCCACTTTGTTTAAATAAATTTGCGGAAACTTGATCTATCAATTCATTATGATTCATATTCATATTCTTCATCAAGTTCAATAACAACACCATTAAAAAATTCTGCTAATAATTTTGAGGGGTCTTGGACAGATACCTTTCTATCAACTCTTGAAAGTTTTTTTTTGATTGGATTTAAGTTATTCATAATGATTCAGGTAATTCAAGTTCTTCAAAAGTCCATCCTTCTAATTGAAGGTCATGCCATTTATCCCAGGCATTATCCAAATACATTTGAGTTGATGATTTAATTGCCATTGGCTCACCAAGATCATTTGCATAGTATGTATGAGCAAAAATTCTCATACTATTTCGTGGAGATTTTTTATTCCTTGTAAATAAAATTAATCTGCTTCGGTCTGGATTAAGCAACCAACCACTTGGGGACTCATTACGATAACCGTAAGAAAAATTAGTCCAAACATTAGCTCCTCCTAAAGTCATTACTAAATAATACATGTGTACTATTAATATAACTATATTAGAAATGGATCGTCAAGTAATTTAGTAAGCAAAATATTTACACTCCTAGCTATTATCAAATCTAGAAAGTTGTAATAATTAGCCAATCTATCCCAAGGATCAATAATGGTCCAATGTACTTGATGTACATATTCATAAAATAGAAATACTCATTACATATGAGTTGCGAGACCAAAGTCTTTGGCGGCTCAAATAGAAATAGATTTTAAAAAAGGTTGACAATCGATATAAAATAAAGTGCATTTAGTTACTTATTATTGGCTAAATTAAATTTCTTCGAGTCATTGTCTAAACCAGCTTTAAAAGGGCTGACCATTGCAACAAGCACAGTTGCGGTTGTAGAACTTTTGAAGCAGGATTACTCAGTTGGAATTAGTGCTTCTTTGTCTTGGTTATTGCTTTTGATTGTTTCAAACAGACTATATAAATGAAAACCTTTTGCTTTCTTTATGCGGCTTTCTTATGTTCATTTTTTACAACTATTAAAACCAATGCTAAAAATCATGTTTTAGAGGATAAATACGTCTATATCTTTGATGAGTTAAGACCATTAATTAACCTTCTGAAAACGAAAGGATTTAAGATAAAGTTTGAAATTCCACCTAAAAAAGGTGTTTATGGATTATTTCAGAATAAAAGCAAAACTTTGTGGATTTCTCCTATTACATTTGAGTTAGGTATCGGTCGTCAGACTATTCTTCATGAAGCTACTCATGCAGCTCAAAGCTGTCCTAATAAAGAACTAACTCCAATCGGGTACGAATTTTCTCTAAGTCCATTTATAAAAAATGAAATTCAAGCACATCTCATTAGAAACTATGATATTAATCAATACATTCTTGAAAAGGAAGCATTTTCTCTTCAAGGGAATAAGAATGGAGTGAATCTTTTATTAAAAGCAATAAATGAGAGATGTAATGATCTATAGGAATTAATATTTAATTAGTTTTATTTTTTTTATTCAATCTTTTACTAGGTATAGAATAGGACTTAATAATGAAAGCTTTATTAATTTTCTACGTTACATTTTAAAGCCCATTAATATTTTTGATAAAACCTGCCACGAATCTACTATTTCTTGCAATCGTTTAAATGTATTAACTCAATTATCTAATTTGAGGAATTAAAAAAGTTGGTTATAAAGATAGGATGCCAATATTAGCTAGGGTTATAAACTTACAGCAAGGAAAGTTCTTTAAAATTTAGATTTTTTTTAGTATATTAATATTACATCACTTCTTAAAGTAATATTTGAATGTTCTTTTTTAAATGTGCAGAGACTTAAAATTAGGTTAACTAAAATAATTTAAACTATGTTTTCTATGGTCAAATGAATTAATAAATCATCAAAATCATTATCTCCACCACCCATTGAATCCTCTACACCTAATACATTATCTCCAAAGACTTTAAAGTGACTCATATTTGATCCATGATTTGAATTGTTGACTGTATCGAATGCGAAATAAGTTCTTTCTATTCCCCCTTCTCCTATAACTGTCGCATAAGGTGCTATTAGTGAAAAATCATTAATATCAATATTGAAGAATGCATCCACATCATCATCAACATAAAAAGTAGATTCTGAATGGGTTGGGCCAAAGTTTACTTTATTAGAATCATTTAATGCCACATCATGATAAGCATCACTAGAAGTACTAATTATTGAACCAGTAACAGGATCTAAAACGGTACCTTCTGCATCAAGAATTTTATAGAAACCTAACGTAGTATCATAATTTGCCTCTCTTGATACCTCTAATCTTGCTGTAATTTGGAAGTTTTCTAGATTTCTAAAATCAAAAATTGGTGCTCTTGATTGTTCTTTGCATATAAATTGCTCAATTCCAAAGGCTGAATCAGTAGGTGTTAAATCAATTACAAGATTATCTGTAGAGATTAATTTTGCTGTTTCATTTGCTATTGAATTAGAGGAAAGTAGTGATAGTTTATTATCTTCAAGCGAAGTTAATTCATTTGTTGAACCATCAGTGATTTTATATAAAATTAGGGATTGATCATTTCCAATTACAATTTCCCTCTTAAATAGCGCAGAAGGATCACTGCCATAATTTACATCAGTACTTTCTAGTGTATGGTAGAGAATTCTATACCTGTCCATAAATTGCTCATAAGTTAATTCATCGAAGTTTTCTCCCTGATTTAGTGCGATATAACCAATTTCATCGGATGTACTAGTCAATGTACTTTGGTCGAGTATTGCGATCAAATTAGAATTAGCAGTTACAGAACTATGATCTGAATCAGTGTATTTTAGTATGGTAGAACTAATTTCTCCTTCAAATTTAGTATCAAGAATTGAATAACCAGACGTTGAGTTTTCGTCAATTAAACTATTTATTACATCGTCATTATCCCCAGCACCGCCATCATTTGTAATAACTTTTAAGGTGTCAGCAATACCGTCATTATCATGGAGATCATAGAATAAAGCTCCATATCCAGTAATAGGGTCATAACTGTTATCTATTACATTATCGTTTTCATCAATACTTAGAAAACTAAGTTTTAAATTATCAACTTGTTCATTGTCATTAGATTCCAAATTGAAATCACTTCCAACCAAATCTAAACCAACAAGGGTTGATATAAATTCGTTAGTGGTCTCGACTTCATAAGCAATAGACTTATCGTTAATAGTTATTCCTAAATCTTTTGCATTATCAGCAGCAGTTTCTGAAACTGTTTTGATAATAAGAGAGGTATCATCTTTAATCTTTCCTCCTTCAATAGAAATTTCAAAATTTTCATTTTCAATTTCAACTGGAATATCAACTATGACATTAGGTGAATCCTCATCTGTTATATCAAAATCATCTGAAGATATTTCACTAATAATTGATGGTGTATCCTCCCTATCTAAAACTGAAATTATTAAATTAGAAGAAACCGCATTATTATCATGATCACTAGCATTTATCGTAAGGGTGTAAGCATTACTATCATCATTTTCGCCTCCTCCTGGAAATTCATAGTCAGGACTATTTACAAATGAAAGTGACCCATTATTAGAAATCTCAAATAGGTTTGAATCAATTCCTGATAGTGACCAATTAACATCTTTATTTGAACTAAATGAATTTACGAACTTACTATTTTCATAAATAGTTACCAGAGTGTCATCAGGGCCAATAATTGTAGGTAAGTTTAATTCTTCATCTGGTATTTCAATTGAAAGAGTATGTTCACTTGATGAAAGAAGATTATTTTCAGAATCAGAAGAGGTAATAGTTATAAGATTATTTCCCTCTAAAAGATTTACAGAAGGTATTATTGAAAAATATCCGTTATTGTCAGTCTTTGATGTCCCGACTACTGTTTCATTATAAATTAGTTTAATTATTGTTCCTGCATCAGCAGTTCCAACTATTGAAGGTGTAGTTTCTTCATAGGATAATCCCGAATGCAAAACAATTGAAGGTGAAACAGATATTTGAATAACTTGATCTAAAGTGTGACCATCATCATCAGTAATGGTTACTGTAAAGCTGTCATTACCATTAAAAGCTTGGTTAGGTGTGTAGTTCCAAGCACCACCAGAAGTAATTTCAGCTGTTCCATTTAAAGCAGCAGTTGTTACTGAGTATGGATTATGGTTTGTTAATCCATCTGCCAGGTCAGTTGCAACTATTGTTCCAGAAATAATTCCACCACTATCTTTTCCACTTCCGGAAAGATCACCCGATATTACCAAAGGATCATCACTAGGATTAATTGTTAGAGTAATTTCCTGAGTTTGAATATTTCCATCATCATCAGTGATAGTTACGGTAAAAGCATCTGTTCCGTTAAAGTTTCCAACTGGTGTATAACTCCAACTGCCATTATTACCAATAGAAGCAATTCCATTAGTGCTATTAGTAGATATAGAATATGGAGTGGTATTAGTAAGCCCCTCTACATCGAAAGCTGTAATTTGTCCTGTAATTGCGACACCATCTTCATCTCCACTTCCTGAAGTACCAGCTGTTATAACTGTTGCATCATCGACAGCATTAACAGTAATTGTTATATCTTGATTTTGAGTATTACCATCATCATCAGTGACTGTTACCGTGAATGTATCAGTTCCATATTGATGTAGATAAGGTTCATAAACCCAATTGCCTTCTGAATCAATTGTCGCAGCACCACTATGGCTATTAGTAGTTATTTCATAAGGAGAATTATTAGTTATCCCATCAACGTCGGTTGCTGTTATTTGTCCTGAGATTGGCCCGCCATCTTCATTACCACTTCCTGAAGTATCACCAGTAACAACTGTTGAATAATTAACAACATTAACAGTGATATTTATATCCTGAGTTTCTGTATTTCCATCATCATCGGTTATAGTTACCGTAAAGGTATCATTCCCGTTAAAGTTTTCATTCGGTGTATAACTCCAACTGCCGTCTGCTTGTATAGTTGCTGTTCCATTGGATCCATTACTCGTAACAGCAAATGGATCATTATTAGTTAGACCATCAATTGAATCAGTAACATTTAACTTCCCTGCTATTGCTCCAGCATCTTCATTACCAGTTCCTGTAGTATCGCCGGCAATGGTTGCAGCATCATTAGTTGTATTAACAGTGACCGCTACATCCTGAGTTTCTGTATTTCCATCATCATCGGTGAAAGTCACCGTAAAGGTATCTGTTCCATTGAAATTTTGATCTGGTATATAACTCCAACTTCCATCTACTTCTATAGTTGCTGTGCCATTAGTTGCATTACTCGTAACAGCAAATGGATCGTTATTAGTTAAACCTTCTACATCAAAAGCAATAATTTGTCCTGTAATTACACCACCATCTTCATTACCACTTCCTGACGTTCCCCCACTAACAAGTGTTGCATCATCAACAGCATTAACTGTAATAATTACATCCTGATTCTGAGTATTACCTTCATCATCAGAGATAGTTATTGTGAATGCATCTGTACCGTATTGATGACTGTAAGGTTCATATACCCAATTACCTAATGAATCAATTGAAGCGATTCCACTATTACCATTACTAGTTATTGAATAAGGAGTGTTACTAGTTATCCCATCAACGTCAGTTACTATTATTTGACCTGTAATTGGCCCACCATCTTCATCACCACTTCCTGATGACCCTCCAGTAACAACAGTAGGATCATCAACAGAATTAATAGTTATATTTATTTCTTGTGTTTCTGTATTAGCATCATCATCGGTGATTGTTACGGTAAATTTATCTGTTCCATAGAAATTTTCATCAGGGTTATAACTCCAATCTCCTGTCCCAGAATCTATTGTCGCTGTCCCGCCAGAAGCAGCCCCAGTAATTGTAAAGTTAGGATTTGACAAACCATCAGCGGTATCAGTTGCTGTTAATGTTCCTGTTATCACTCCGTCATCTTCATCACCGGTCCCAGTAGTGTCACCACCAAAGGTTGCAGCATCATTTATTGAATTTATATCAATAGTTATTTCCTGAGCAGATGTATTACCATCATCATCTGTGAGAGTTACGATAAAAGAATCCGTACCATTAAAATCTTCATTAGGAGTGTAACTCCAGTTTCCTGTAGGACCTGATGAGGGTTTTATTGTCTTAGAAGTAACTAAATTGTTGTTTTCAGACCTTGAAGTGTCATAACTATTATTTCCTAATGATGAAATTTGCAATTCTGTTACAGCAGAATTATTTGTTTCGTCTTCATAATTAACAGTTATGTCAGTGCTATTGGTAATTGTTAGATTGTTCTCGTCAAAATCTATAACGCCATCAAAATCAAGATTTATAGGATTTGTTATTAGAAAACTATTCTCAGTAGAAGAAGCTCCAGTAAGAGCATCAGTTACAGAAATACTGGATGCCAAAGTAATACTTCCAGATTGATTGGTATATGTACCATTTGCTACATCAATTTCACTTCCTGTTAAGTCAAATGTTCCGTTTAATGTTATATCTATTTGTAATGAATTTATAGAACTTGCTCCAGAAACATTTATAGGTGTACCTCTATAGACAATATTATTTGCAGTTATTGATAAATCGGTTTCATTAAAACCAACCATATCGAGGGATCCGCTAACTGTTGCGAATTTATACTCCAATCTATTAAGTTCGCTTACATAAGTTTCTAAAGATGTTCCATTTAAGTTTTCAAACTCATTTGAAAATTCCTTTACAAGATAATTTATTAATACATTTTTATTAAATGAACCTATCCCAGCACTTACATCAGTTAATTCAGTTGTTCTTTCAAAAGCATATGTCGCGAGGTTCTCTTCAATTTCCTCAGAAATAAGTGTGGCAGTTCCATTAGCTGGATTAAATGTGATATTAAAGGAAGAGCTATTTGTTAAACCATCTTCATCGTTTGCAGTTATCTCTGCTGTAATTGCTCCACCATCTTCATCACCTGTTCCTGAAGTCCCACCATTTATAACTGTTGGATCATCAACGGCATTAACAGTGACGGTTATATCCTGAGTTTCTGTATGATTATCATCATCAGTGATAGTTACCGTAAAAGTATCATCTCCATTGAAATTCTCATTGGGTGTATAACTCCAGGCACCGGTTGTTGCATTTATAGTTGCAGTTCCATTAGATGCTGCTCCGGTAACTGTAAAGTTCGGAGTTGTTAAACCATCAGCGGTATCAGTTGCTGTTA
>QCIJ01000011.1 GCA_003216755.1 Prochlorococcus sp. AG-402-K22
TTATCTGAGTTTTATCAAGACCTAAAAGAAGAGAGTTTTAAAGTCTCATTTTCTGTTTACCATAGGAGGTTTAGTACTAATACACTCCCAAAATGGCCACTTGCTCAGCCCATGAGATTTTTAGGTCATAACGGCGAAATAAATACTCTCTTAGGTAATATCAACTGGGCTAAAGCTTCAGAAACTCACATAGATGACTTTTGGGGAGATTTATCTAATGAAATTAAGCCGATTGTAGATTTAAATAAAAGTGATTCATCAAATCTTGATGCAACTCTTGAAATTAATATTCGTTCAGGTCAGCATATCACTGACTCATTGTTAAAACTTGTCCCTGAAGCATTTAGAGATCAACCAGAGCTCGAACAAAGAGAAGATATAAAAGCATTTTATGAGTATTCTGCGAGCCTACAAGAAGCTTGGGATGGACCTGCTCTGCTTGTATTTGCAGATGGTAATTTTGTTGGAGCAACACTTGATAGAAATGGTCTAAGACCAGCAAGATATTCAATAACAAATGATGGTTTTGTAATAATGGGTTCCGAAACAGGAGTAGTAGACCTTGAAGAGGAACTTTAGATACGGCTGGAGTCAAAGATAGACGTCAATCTAGATCTAAGTATGGAGCCAAAGCTCCAAAAGATTAATTTGTAAACAGTACTTTTTTAAAACATGTCACGTCGAAATGCAGCAGTAAAAAGACCAGTTCTTCCAGATCCTCAGTTTAATAGTCGTCTAGCATCAATGATGATCTCTAGATTGATGAAGCATGGTAAAAAATCTACAGCCCAAAGAATATTGTCTGATGCTTTTTCTTTTATTAGTGAGAGAACTGGCGGAAATGCAGTCGAATTATTTGAAACAGCCGTGAAAAATGCTACTCCTCTTGTTGAAGTTAGAGCTAGAAGAGTTGGCGGTGCCACATATCAAGTTCCTATGGAAGTTCGTCAGGAAAGGGGAACAGCTATGGCTTTAAGATGGCTTGTCACATTCTCACGTGCAAGAAATGGTAAAAGTATGTCCCAAAAACTTGCTGGTGAATTGATGGATGCTGCTAATGAAACTGGTAGTTCGGTTAAAAAAAGGGAAGATACTCATAAAATGGCTGAAGCTAATAAAGCTTTTGCTCATTACAGATATTAATTTCGTCAAAAAGGTACTTAAGTAGTTTATTATGTTAAAAGTTTACTTTTAGTGTGAACTATATTTTTCAAAAATCATTTTATTTGGAGCTTTAAAATTGGCACGCGACTTTCCCCTAGAACGAGTAAGGAACATAGGTATAGCCGCTCATATTGATGCAGGGAAGACAACTACAACAGAGAGAATCTTGTTTTATTCAGGTGTAGTCCACAAGATAGGAGAGGTTCATGATGGTGCCGCAGTAACAGATTGGATGGCTCAAGAAAGAGAAAGAGGAATAACTATTACTGCTGCTGCAATATCTACAAGTTGGCAAGATCATAGAATTAATATTATTGATACTCCTGGACACGTTGACTTCACTATTGAAGTAGAAAGATCAATGAGAGTATTAGATGGTGTAATAGCAGTATTTTGCGCTGTTGGGGGTGTTCAGCCTCAATCTGAAACAGTTTGGCGTCAAGCTGATAGATACTCTGTTCCAAGAATGGTTTTTGTAAACAAAATGGACAGAACTGGCGCAGATTTCTTAAAAGTTAATAAGCAGATTAAAGATCGACTAAAGGCAAATGCACTTCCTATTCAGCTACCAATTGGAGCGGAAGGAGATCTTACTGGCATTATTGATTTAGTTGCTAACAAAGCTTATCTTTATAAAAATGACTTAGGTACTGATATTGAAGAGGCACCAATTCCATCTGAAATGAAGGAAGAGGCTGCTGAGTGGAGAAATAAGTTGATGGAGAGTGTTGCAGAAAATGATGAAGAGTTAATTGAAATATTCATTGATACAGGAGAATTATCTGAAGAACAACTTAAAAAAGGTATTAGGGAAGGTGTTTTAAAACATGGATTAGTTCCTGTACTTTGTGGCTCAGCTTTTAAGAATAAAGGTGTCCAACTTGTACTAGATGCTGTAGTTGATTACTTACCAGCTCCAGTTGATGTTAAACCAATACAAGGTGTTTTACCAAGTGGTAAAGAAGATGTTAGACCTTCAGATGATAATGCTCCATTTAGTGCATTAGCTTTCAAAGTGATGTCAGATCCATATGGCAAATTAACTTTTGTTAGGATGTATTCAGGGGTTCTTTCTAAGGGAAGTTATGTCATGAACTCTACTAAAGATTCTAAAGAAAGAATTTCTAGATTAGTAATCCTTAAGGCTGATGAAAGAGAGGAGGTTGATGAATTGAGAGCTGGGGATCTAGGTGCTGTATTAGGTCTTAAGAACACAACTACTGGTGACACCTTATGTACTACAGAAGATCCTATAGTTTTAGAGACATTGTTTATCCCCGAACCTGTTATTTCGGTGGCCGTTGAGCCTAAAACTAAAGGAGATATGGAAAAATTATCAAAAGCATTAACTGCTTTGTCTGAAGAGGATCCAACATTTAGGGTAAGTACAGATCCTGAGACAAATCAAACTGTAATTGCAGGTATGGGTGAGCTACACTTGGAAATCCTTGTTGACAGAATGTTAAGAGAATTTAAAGTTGAAGCCAATATTGGAGCCCCTCAGGTTTCATACAGGGAGACCATTAGGTCTAGTTCTAAAGGTGAAGGTAAATATGCAAGACAGACTGGAGGAAAAGGTCAATATGGTCATGTAATAATTGAAATGGAACCTGCTGAAGTTGGTAAAGGTTTTGAATTCGTCAACAAAATTGTAGGTGGAGCTGTACCAAAAGAGTACATCGGTCCAGCATCTAATGGAATGAAAGAAACCTGTGAGTCTGGTGTTCTTGCCGGTTATCCACTTATTGATGTAAAAGTAACACTAGTCGATGGTTCATTCCACGATGTAGACTCATCTGAAATGGCCTTCAAAATTGCGGGTTCCATGGCTTTTAAAGATGGGGTTAAAAAATGCAATCCTGTCCTATTAGAGCCTATGATGAAAGTTGAGGTCGAAAGTCCTGACGACTTTCTTGGATCTGTAATTGGTGATCTCTCTTCTAGAAGAGGTCAAGTAGAAGGACAATCTGTTGATGATGGATTGTCTAAGGTACAGGCCAAAGTGCCCTTAGCCGAAATGTTCGGTTATGCCACTCAACTCCGATCAATGACTCAAGGTCGGGGTATATTTTCAATGGAGTTCGCAAATTATGAGGAAGTTCCTCGTAACGTTGCTGAAGCTATCATTTCCAAGAATCAGGGCAACTCCTGATCTCTAAACTCAAACACTCTTAAACCCTCGATTCTTTAATTCAAAATGGCTCGCGAGAAGTTCGAAAGGAACAAACCACATGTCAACATAGGTACTATTGGCCATGTTGATCATGGAAAAACAACACTAACTGCTGCTATTACAAATGTATTAGCCAAAAAAGGTCAAGCTCAAGCTCAAGACTATGGAGACATTGATGGTGCTCCTGAAGAAAGAGAGCGTGGCATTACTATTAATACTGCGCACGTCGAATATGAAACTGAAGGCAGACATTATGCTCATGTCGATTGCCCTGGACATGCTGATTATGTAAAAAACATGATTACAGGGGCCGCCCAAATGGATGGAGCTATTCTAGTTTGTGCAGCTACAGACGGTCCTATGGCTCAAACAAAAGAGCATATTCTCTTAGCTAAACAGGTTGGAGTTCCTGCTCTTGTAGTCGCTCTAAATAAGTGCGATATGGTCGATGATGAAGAAATTATAGAACTTGTTGAAATGGAAATTAGAGAATTGCTTGATAGTTATGATTTCCCAGGAGATGATATTCCTATAATTCAAGTTTCTGGTTTAAAAGCTCTCGAAGGTGATTCAAATTGGGAATCAAAGATTGAAGAATTAATGAAAGCAGTCGATGCTAGTATTCCTGAACCAGAAAGAGAAGTCGATAAACCATTCTTGATGGCAGTTGAAGATGTTTTCTCAATTACTGGTAGAGGAACTGTTGCTACCGGAAGAATTGAGAGAGGTAAAGTTAAGGTTGGAGAAGAAGTTGAAATAGTTGGAATAAGAGACACAAGAGTAACAACAGTTACTGGAGTTGAAATGTTCCGTAAACTTCTTGATGAAGGTATGGCTGGAGACAATGTTGGTTTACTTTTACGTGGCGTTCAGAAAGAAGATATTGAGAGAGGAATGGTACTTGTTAAGAAAGGTTCCATTACTCCCCATACTCAATTTGAAGGAGAAGTTTATGTTCTAAAAAAAGAGGAGGGCGGGAGACATACTCCCTTCTTCGCAGGATATAGACCACAGTTTTATATCAGAACAACCGATGTAACAGGTCAAATAACAGCATTTACCTCTGATGATGGTTCTAACGTAGAAATGGTTATGCCAGGAGACAGAATCAAGATGACTGGAGAATTAATTTGTCCAGTAGCTATTGAACAAGGTATGCGATTTGCAATTCGTGAAGGTGGACGTACTATTGGTGCTGGTGTTGTTTCTAAAATTCTCAAATAATATATTTGAATTTTAAGAATTTAACCTTAATCATTTAGTATAGGTAGATGGATAGGGGCTTTTGTTATTCAATGCCCCTATCATTTAAATTAATTTTTAATTATGACTGCATCAATTGCACAACAAAAAATTAGAATAAGACTAAAAGCTTTTGATAGAAGAATGCTTGATTTATCTTGTGATAAAATAATCCAAACTGCTGATACTACTTCTGCCTCAGCAATAGGTCCAATACCTTTACCTACAAAAAGGAAAATCTATTGTGTTTTAAGGTCACCACATGTTGATAAAGATTCTAGAGAGCATTTTGAGACGAGAACTCATCGAAGAATAATAGATATCTATAGTCCTTCTGCAAAAACAATAGATGCTTTAATGAAGTTGGATCTTCCAAGTGGTGTAGATATAGAAGTTAAACTTTAAGAAATCCCGAAAAAGACATTAATTGTTTAAGATAAAGAATATAAATGAGGTATAAATGGGAGAACTCTCAGTAAGGGAATTACCTTTATTTCCTTTGCCAGAGGTAGTTCTTTTTCCTCAAGAAGTATTACCTTTACATATTTTTGAATCGAGATACAGAATCATGCTTCAATCTGTACTCGAGACTGACTCTATGTTTGGAGTTATAAAGTGGGACCCAAACACTAAAAGTATGGCAAATATTGGATGTTGTGCACAAATAATAAAACATCAAACTGCAGAGGATGGGAGAAGTAACATTATCACTCTTGGACAGCAAAGATTTCAAGTTTTAGAAATCATTCGTTCAAATCCATTTTGCTCAGCGATGGTAAGCTGGGTTAATGATGATAATATTGATAACCTTCAAAAATTAGATTCCCTAAAAGATTCAGTCACAGAAGCACTTAATGATGTTATTAATCTAACAAGTAAGTTGACAAATACACAGAAAAATCTACCCGATAAATTACCAAAGAATCCAATGGAATTATCATTTTGGATTGGTGCTCATTTGGGTGGTCCTGTTGCAGAGGAGCAGCAAAGACTTTTAGAGGAAAGAAATACTTATACTCGTTTGCAAAGAGAATATGAAATGCTTGATCATACAAGAAAACAACTTGCAGCCAGAACAGCTTTGAAAGAAAGTTTTCCTGATATAAAAGAAAATTAAATGTTTGAATTGCTTCTACCTTTTTTTTTACTAGTTTTATTTATTTTGATTTTATCCATTCTTTGGAGAATTAATGCCAGAAAATATATTTCTTCTGGTACAGTAGCTTCTGCATATGATGCTTGGACCCAAGATAAACTACTTGAGAGGTTGTGGGGTGAGCATATCCACTTGGGTTTTTATCCTACTGGAAATAAAAATATTGATTTTAGAAAGGCTAAAGTCCAGTTTGTACATGAGTTAGTCAAGTGGAGTGATTTAGATAAATTGCCAAAAGGTTCGAGAATTCTGGATGTAGGTTGTGGAATAGGAGGAAGTTCAAGGATTCTTGCAAAATATTATGGTTTTAATGTTATTGGAATCACAATTAGTCCTGCTCAAGTAAAAAGAGCGAGAGAACTTACTCCTTCAGAACTAAATTGCAACTTCCAAGTTATGGATGCATTGAATTTAAAATTTGATGATGGAGCCTTTGATGCTGTTTGGAGTGTTGAGGCTGGTGCACACATGAATGATAAAACTAAGTTTGCAGATGAAATGCTAAGAACTTTAAGACCTGGTGGGTATTTGGCATTGGCTGATTGGAACTCAAGGGACCTCAAGGCATACCCTCCATCTTTTATTGAGAGGTTGGTACTTAAACAATTACTTGAACAGTGGGTACATCCCAATTTTATTAGCATTAATGAATTCGGTAATATTCTGAAGACTAATAAAAATAGTGCAGGAAGAGTTATTTCTGAAAATTGGAATTCTTATACAAACCCTTCATGGTACGACTCCATTATTGAAGGCATACGCAGGCCTTTTGCAATTTTTTCTCTTGGACCTTCAGCATTAGTAAAATCAATAAGAGAGATCCCAACTATTCTTCTTATGAATTGGGCATTTAGAAAAGGTTTAATGGAGTTTGGAGTCTATAAATGCAGAGGATAAATTAATTTAGTTCAACATTTTCAGAAACATAATTTCCAAAATCAACAAAGTTATTGCAAAGTGGTTTTAGATGATTTTTTAATTCGTGAAAATTTGCAATATTATTTTGATTATTTATTTCCAAATCAATATAAATTATATATTCGCCTAACTCTCTCTTAGAAGGTCTAGACTCTATTTTACTCATATTAAATCCAAAATTTGCAATATGATTTATTGCTTCTAGCAAAGCACCAGGTTTATTTGAGATTAATGAGAAAGCAAAACTGGCAATATTTGCTGAATCAGAACTTGTTTCTTTGCTCAATAAGACAAATCTTGTACAATTGCCTGGAACGTCATTTATAGGAAAGGCTAATTCTTTAAGTCCTTCAATTTGAATTAAAGATTTCGAACCAATAGCTGCTCTAAATTTACTTCCTTTAACCATATTTACAGCCTCTGATGTTGAATTTGTTGGAAGAGGGATTGCATTTGGAAGATTTTCAGATAACCATTCTGAACATTGAGCTAATGCTTGAGGATGAGATAGTACTTCAGAGATAATTGAGAGTTCCCCATCACTAATTAATGCATGTTTTATAGGTAAAACAATTGCTTTATTGATAAAAATATCAGGAAACTTCCAAAGAGCATCTAAGGTAGCTGTAACTCCCCCTTCTACAGAATTTTCAATAGGAACTACAGCAGCATCACAATTGTTGTACGCTATTGATTTAATGACCGAATGTAACCCATTACATGGTACAAATATAGGTGAATCAAAATTGGCAAGCTTTGATAAAATATGAGCTGCTTTTTCTGCGTATGTCCCTTTAGGACCTAAATATGCAACTTGTTTGCGCATGATTAATTGTAAGAAAAAAAGAGATCAAATAAGCATTGGAGGGATATAGAAAATGCTATTGTCTTTTGATGCTAAACAGAAACTAAAGCTTTCTGTAACAAGAAATAAAGAATATCTTTCTAAGTATCTTTTGGAAGAAGAAAGAGTTGTTGGAGCAATGCTAGACTCCAAAAAATTATTACCTGAAGGGAAAGGTAAATATAAGTATACAGTAACAAGTTTTAAGGTTTTCCAATTAGATATTAACCCTGTTGTTTCAATTGCGGTAGAAAATAAAGATGGAATTTTAAAAATGAGTGCTCTTGAAAGTACATTGGATGGTTTGGGGATGATAGATGACTTCAATCTTATTTTGAAAGCGAATTTGGAAGCAACTGATATTGGATTAGAAGGGGAGGCGCTTCTAGGGGTATCTGTAAGCCAACCCCCATTATTAAAACTAGTACCAAAGAAAATTTTAGAATCTACTGGGCATTCGGTATTAAATGGGATTTTATTGGGAATAAAGACAAGAGTTCAACAGCAATTAGTTAAAGATTTTTTAGAATGGTGTCAATTAAATAAGATTTGATTTCTTTAAAAAACTTTTCCTATGAAGATGAGTTATCCCATTTTCTTTGATACTTGAAAGATGCTTTTTAGTACCATATCCTTTATTTCTAAATATTGAGTATCCTGAGTATTTTTTTTCTAAACTTTCCATTAGATTATCGCGAGATACTTTTGCGACTATGCTCGCCGCAGATATTGAGGTAAATTTCGAGTCTCCTGATACTATATTTTTTTGAATTCCGTTCCATGGTCTTAATAACAATGGTCCATCAATTAATAGTTCAGATGGTTTCTCTTTTAATTTTTTTAAAGCTCTTATCATTGAGAGTTCGGTCGCAACTCTGATGCCGAGCTTATCTATTTCTCTAACAGAGGATTGTCCAATTCCATAATCTGTAGAAAGTAATAAAATTTTTGGAAAAAGGAAGTTTCTTTTTTTGGCAGTTAATTTTTTACTATCCATTACTCCAAACTTTTTTAGAATAAATTTATTTTTTTCAGTTAATACTACAACTGCTGAGAAAACTGGACCAAAGATTGCTCCCCTTCCAACTTCATCCATTCCAACTTCATATACTTTATTCAATACTTGCCGAAGATCTTCTTCTTTTTTTTCTTGCATTGTTTATATCATCTGTTAGTTCAATTTCATCCTTCTGATCTAAAGATATAACTTTTTCATTCTCATTAGTTTTGTTTGTTGCTCCATCATCGGAATTTGTATTTTCTTCGATAGTAATAGCTATCCCTTCAAGTTCTCTAGATTTTGACGTTTTTTTGACTCGTTGCCCTGTTGTTGTTTTTTTATTATCTAAAGTTTTTTCTTTTTCCTTACTATTGTCTTTCAAATTCACCAAACTATTACTAGTTAGATATTCTTTCCCTAACTTTATTAGTGGATTAATACCTAAGTGACTGAAAACAATTTTTTCATCATTAGTAAGGTCAACGGTTACTATATTTTTTCCTTTCGAATTTGATATATTCGATTCATCATTATCATTTTCTTTTTTAATAAGAAAATCCTCTTTACTTAAATTCTTGGTGTTAAGTAATTCCTTTTCATCTATTTTTTCCTGCTTGACATTTGATTTAGAAGCACTTAAATCTACAGATTTAATATTATTTGATTTAGAAGGCTTTTTTTCAATATTTTTAAGTTGCAGATTAGAAATTTCAAAATTAAATTGATTTTCTATATGTCCTGTACCATTGCAGGAAGAACATTTTTTACCGAATAATTCATATATATTTTGACCTTGTCTTTTCCTTGTTAACTCAACTAAACCTAGTTCAGTAAGCTGAGCTATCTGAGGCCTAGCAGAATCATCTTTTATTGCTGAAGTAAAATGTTCAAGCAATTGGAATTGATCTCGTCTCGATTCCATATCAATAAAATCTACTACGATAACTCCGCCAATATTTCTTAATTTCATTTGTCTTGATATTTCAATAGCTGCTTCGCAATTCGTCCACAAAACAGTCTGTCTTGAGTTAGCGGATCTTGTAAATGAACCAGAGTTTACATCAATTACTGTTAAAGCTTCAGTTGGTTCAATAATTATATAGCCTCCTGAAGGAAGATCCACCCGCGGTTGAAGAGCTTTTTGAATTGTTTTCTTAATTTCGTATTTTTCTAAAATATGTTGGTTTAAATCTTTATCATGAAATTCAATATCCACATTAGATTCATAATTTGTTAAGAAATCTTTTGCCCTCTCAACTGACAATTTACTATCAATAACTACGGTTTTAGTGGATGATTTAATATGATCTCTCAAGATCTTTAGAGCGAAATCCTCATCTCTTTTGATTAAATTTGGTGGATTAAAAGTCTCAGAAACTTGTAAGATATTATCCCATTCTTGAATTAAATTTTCTAAATCTTCAATAAGTAGTTCTTCTTTAATCTTTTCTGCTTCTGTTCTAAATAGTAATCCTGTGCTAGTTGGTTTAATTAAAACCCCTAGCGCTTTTAAACGGTTTCGTTCTGTTTCTGTATTGATTTTTCTTGATATATTTACTCCCTGGCCGTATGGCTGAAATATTAAGTACTTTCCAGGTATTGAAATACTACCGGTAAGTCTAGGACCTTTAGATCCTGTAGGCTCCTTAATTACCTGTACAAGAACTTTTTGTTTCGGTTCTAGTAGTTCAGTTATTCCTAATGTTCCCTTCTTGAGCTTTAAGGGACCTAAATCTGATACATGGATGAATCCATTTTTATCACTTTCACCAATATTTATGAAAGCGGCATCAATGCCAGGGAGAACATTTTCAACTGTTCCTAAAAAAATATCACCAATTTGAAATTGGCCTTGTGCGACGATTAATTCATCAACTCGATCATCTGTGAGTAGTGCTGCAATTCGAGACTGCTCAGCGATGATAATTTGCTGAGACATATAATTGATTCTGAATGATTTGGGTTTTTGAAAATCATCTAAAGTAAAGAATTAGATTTTTATCTTTAAATAGAGCAAATTTTTATAGTTAGTAATATGTACTTTTTGAAATTAATAAAGTTAATAGTGATGAAATCCTACTATTTATAAATCTTTAAACGATTTTCGAAATAATTGAAATTGAATTCGTAGCTATGATTATCTCTTGAATTAACCATAACTAATAATATATTAACATCTAATCACCACTAAAGCACGTTAATCAATTATTCTAATTATGGTGAGATTTTTTTCTGAAGTGGTTCAAGTAAACGAAAATTATTTAAAACTCAAAGCAGGCTATTTATTCCCTGAAATTGCTAAAAGAGTAAAAATATATTCTCAATCAAATAAGAGTGCTGAAATTATAAAGCTTGGCATAGGAGATGTTACAGAACCATTGCCTAAAGCATGTATAGAGGCTATGGGCAAAGCTCTAGATGATATGGGAACAATAGAAGGTTTTAGAGGTTATGGACCAGAACAAGGTTATTCTTGGCTCAGAGAAAAAATATCTGAGCACGATTTTATTTCGAGAGGCTGTCAAATATTACCTGACGAAATATTTGTTTCAGATGGCTCTAAATGCGATAGTAGCAATATATTAGATATTCTTGGCAAAGATAATTCAATTGCTGTGACAGATCCTGTTTACCCTGTTTATGTAGATAGTAACGTTATGACGGGCAGAACTGGAGATGCACTTGAAAATGGTACTTATCAAGGATTGACCTATCTTGCAATAAACGAGGGTAATAACTTTCTGCCAGAACTACCTGAAAAAAAAGTTGATATTTTATATCTTTGTTTTCCTAATAATCCAACTGGAGCAACAATTACTAAAGAAGAATTAAAAAAGTGGGTTGACTATGCTCTTGAAAACAAATCTTTAATACTTTTTGATGCAGCTTATGAAGCATTTATTCAAGATAATGATATTCCACATTCAATATATGAAATTGAGGGAGCAAAGGATTGTGCTATTGAATTTAGATCTTTTTCGAAGAATGCAGGATTTACTGGAGTTAGATGTGCTTTTACAGTAATACCAAAAAATCTTAAAGGTTTGAGCTCAACAAATGAAGAAATAGACTTATGGCCTCTTTGGAATAGGCGACAATCTACAAAGTTTAATGGAGTAAGTTATGTGGTTCAGAAAGGCGCAGAGGCTGTTTATTCTCTTGAAGGAAAAAGAGAGGTAAGAGGTTTAATTGATTTTTATATGGAAAACGCAAAAATCATGAAAAATAAACTTCAGATTGCAGGATATAAAGTTTATGGTGGGGACAATGCCCCTTATATTTGGATTAAAGTTCCTGATAAATTGACATCTTGGGATTTTTTTGATTTCCTTCTACAAAAAGTTAATGTCGTGGGAACACCTGGGAGCGGATTTGGATTATCAGGAGAAGGTTATTTCCGTTTGTCAGCATTTAACTCAAGATCAAACGTCATTGATGCAATGCAAAGAATAATTAATATATAATTGTTAGTATCATTTGGTTCCAAAAAAATTTCATGTTATCTATAAAGCTAGAACAAAGTGTAAGTAATAATTCGGCAGTGCTTGAAAAGAAACCTGATGAATTAAAAAATAAATCTCCAAAATATAAGGTTTTACTTCATAATGACCCAGTTAATTCTATGGAGTATGTCGCTATTTCACTACGAGAAGTTGTGCCGCAATTAAGCGAACAAGATGCTATCGCAATTATGCTAGAGGCACACAATACTGGTGTAGGTTTGGTAATCGTTTGTGATTTAGAGCCAGCAGAATTCTACTCAGAATCATTAAAATCGAAAGGAATTTCTAGTTCAATTGAAAAAGAAGATTAATAACTAAAATAACTAATGTATATATTATTTAGAGTGAGTTAATTTCCTTCCTGATAAGGGGCGGACTTTTAAGGACTCTTTTAAGGAAGACTTTCCATATTCTCTCTCGAGAATGTTGATTACTGTTTTACCGAATTCATCTTCTTGATTATCAAAAGCTTCTAAGCAAACCTGACCGAGTTTTTTGCCTAATGAGCCTGGATTCCATAGAAGTTTTCGTGCTGTCCAGGGCATCATGCTCATTGGATTATAATTTGGCTTTAAAATTTTATGATCTAATGCATACTGCTCAAGAAAAGTGTGAGGCTGCAAACCTATAAAGAATATAGCAGGATCAACTAGGCCTTTACCAAAAATATTTTCTAATTCTCTATGGTAAGCAATAGTTTGTCTTATGGTAATTGGCGTTTCATCAAAAACATTAAATGAATAATTAACTGAAACATGGTTCTTGAAACCCGATTGGACTAGCATTCTGCAATTATTTAATACAGTTTCAAGGTTATAAGCTAATCTCATTTTTCTAACAAGTTCTTGAGATCCAGAAGTGATACCGATTTCAAAATAGCTCATACCTGTATCAACCATAAGCTGAGCTAGCTCAGCATCAATATTATCAGCTCTTATGTATGCAGCCCAATTAATGTCGTCCCAGCCTTGATCCTTTATAGCTTGCAAAAGTCTCTTTGCATCTTGGATGTGTTTCTTTGCTGGAATAAACTGAGCATCTGTAAACCAGAATCCTCTAATTCCAAGATCATATAATTGCTTCATTTCCTTAATTACTTCGTTTACAGGATTAACGCGAACCTGCTTCCCTTCCACAACTGTATAAACACAGAAACAACAATTATGAGGACAACCTCTTTTTGTTTGCACCCCTACATAGTAATCTCCTCCATCTATATACCAATTAAATTCAGGCCATATTGATTTAATGTATTTATAGTTGCAGGCAGTTTTAACGGTGCCTGAAGGTTGTTCATGTATCAGTTTGTTCCGAGGTTTTTGTCCAGCAAGATAACATCTTTCTTCCACAATAGAATCACCCCTAATGATCTTCTCTATGAGATTTTCTCCCTCTCCAATAGAAATAACAGTTCCTTTTGGAAGTAGATTTCCTAATTGTTCATAAAAGACACTAACAGCTCCACCTCCTAAAAGTACTTTTACATCTTTGTTGTATTTTTGTGCTCTTTTGAGCCCCATCTTAACTAAAGAGGTATTTCTATATATCTCTCCATAATGAGATGCAATTAATTTTAATCCTCCCCAAGAACCTCTAATTTTTTTAAAGATATTTTTTGAGTAAAAAACCTCAAAAGAGTTTTGTAGTGGATTCCCACTTCTGCCATCTACAGGTGCATAAATTTGTATATCTCTCCATGAAAATATTATTAGGTGAGGTCTAAATTGATCAATTTTTCTAGTTAAACATTTGGTAATTTTATTAGATGGAATTATTGCTAAATCAATAAATTGTTGTTCAATATTTGGGAAACATTTATGGACATGGTCTGCTAAGTAAATAGGTCCTATAGGAAATATTGGATTACATGGAAGCCTTACAATAAGAATCTTCCCATAGTTTTTCATGTGGAATTTTTCCTTATTTATTTTTGTGAAACCAAAATTAAAATTCATGTTATGAAATTCAGATGAATTTACCACATAAAGAATCTAACTAGTTTATTACTAATTTGGAGAAATTAAAAATTTTAAATATCAGAAATCATTTAAGGACTTTTATTGTTAGTAGTTTTAATTTGTCAATCCATTCAGCTGGAAAGACATAAATCTTTCATCAAAAAAATGTAAATACTTTTGCAAAACAGAATATCTGATGTACTAAAAAAATCTTTAAGTAATACCCTAGTTGCGAAACTCTAAAAATAAATCTTGTTTTTAATATGCTTTTGAAATGCCGATAATTGGAATTGAACCAACGACCTACTGTTTACGAGACAGTTGCTCTACCGCTGAGCTATACCGGCAATATAAAAAAATAATGATATTTTCATATAGACTTAATCTTATAATTAAAAGAATTCATGTCAAAAATAGATCCTGAATTAAAAAAGAAACTATTAAAGGAATCTCAAACTCCCTTTAAGGGATTAAGGAAAATATTATGGATAGCTTTTAGTGGTTCGGCATTTTTGGGATTTTTAATAATGCTTTCAAAAATTGCAAGTGGAAGTGAATTACAGCAAAATAACCTGATTATACAAATTGGTGCTTGTATATTATTTCCTACTTTATTATTCCTTGACCGGAATAAAGATCTATAAGTTAAATATTTAATTATTTAATTAAAGTTCTCTTTTGCGTGACAAATTTGAATGCTTCGATTATGTCTCCTTCATTCCAAGACGAGAATTTATCACAGCCAACTCCACATTCAAATCCTGTATTTACTTCTTTCACATCATCTTTAGACCTTTTAAGAGAGTCTAAATTACCTTCAAAAATTACTTTGTCTGATCTTATAACTCTTAGAGAACAATTTCGTTGTAGTTTGCCAGTTTGTATGTAACAGCCTGCAATGGCTCCTTTACCAACTGCAAAAGTTGCTCGAACTTCGGCTTTACCTAATGATTCTTCGACAAGATCTGGTTCAAGAAGACCTTCCATAGCCAACTGAATATCTTCAAGCAGTTTATAGATTACTTCATATTCTCTTATATCAACATCATTAGCATCAGCTGCTCTTTTTGCTCCAGATGCTAATGAGGTGTTAAACCCAATGATTACTGATCCTGATGCAGCTGCGAGGTCTATATCTGTCTCAGTTATTTCTCCAGGAGCAGAGAGTAGAACTCTAACTTGAACTTCATTTTTCGGTAATTGTTCTAGTGATCCCAATATCGCTTCAACACTACCTTGAACATCAGCTTTAAGAATTAAGTTTAACTCTTTTAATTCACCCTCATTTGCTTGATTTGATAAGGAGGATAAGCTAACTCTTCTAGAGGCCATTTGCTGAGCTAATTTTGTCGCTCTAGCATCTGTGGCTCTATCTCCAACAATAGCTCGAGCAGTTTTTTCATCAGGGTAGACTTCAAATTCATCGCCTGCTGTAGGTACTTCACTGAATCCTAATGCTTCTACTGGGAAGGAAGGTCCTGCTTCTTTGATTCTATTACCATGTTCATCAACCATTGCTCTAATTTTTCCAAGGACTGAGCCTGCAGCTAAAACATCTCCAGATTTTAATGTACCATTTTGTACTAATAAAGTAGCTACAGGACCTTTGGCTTTATCTAAGTGGGCTTCAATGACAGTACCTTTGGCGGATCTAGAAGGATTAGCTTGTAGATCTTCAACTTCTGACACTAACAAAATCATTTCTAGCAATTTTTCGATATTTTGCTTTTTGATTGCACTCACTGGAACCATCACAGTATCTCCCCCCCAATCTTCAGCAATTAAGTCTTTTTCTGATAGTTCTTGCTTTACTCTATCTGGAGATGCTCCTTCCTTATCAATTTTATTTATTGCAACAACAATTGGGACTTTTGCTGCTCTTGCATGACTGATGGCCTCAAGCGTTTGGGGTCTGCAACCATCATCTGCCGCTACCACAAGAACAGCTACATCAGTGACTTTTGTTCCTCTTGCTCTCATTGCTGTAAAGGCTTCATGCCCAGGGGTATCAAGAAAAGTTAATTTTTTCTTTTTAGATTCATGTTCAAATTCAACTTGATAAGCTCCTATATGTTGAGTAATTCCTCCCGCTTCTCCCGAAGCTACTCTTGATTCTCTAATGGAATCTAAAAGACTAGTTTTGCCATGATCTACATGACCCATTACGGTGATAACAGGTGGTCTTTTTATTAGACTATCAAGATCATCCGACTCAATCATATCTACTGTTTTTTCAGCAGCTTCTTGAATATCATCTTGTAAAACAGGAACTCCAAATTCTTCAGCTACTGTCTCGATAGTTGTTAAGTCAAGTGATTGAGTAACTGTTGCCGTTATTCCTTTAAAGAAAAGAGATTTGATTATTTCAGAACTTTCAAGACTTAATTTATCAGCTAATTCTTGAACTGTTAAATTATCTTCAGGGACTATTATCATTTCAGGCCTTACTTGTTTAGCCTCCTTAGCAGCCTTTAATTCCATAGCTCTTCTTTTCTGCCTTTGCCTTGTGGTCTCTTTTTTCTTTTTCTTAAATTGTTTTATAGATTTTTGAGATTTAGGCTCATCAGACTTTTCTTTTTTTGGACGTGCCAAACTAGCTGATAATATTGAAATTTTTTCACCTGAATAGCCACTAGTCTCAGATGTTAATGAATCATCATTTTCTCCAATAATATGAACCTTCTGTCGTTGTTTCTGGGGATTTTTATTTCTTAATGCTTCTAGTTTAGCACTATCGTCCCAGTCAGTTTTTCCTGGTTTTTTTGAACTATTCGCAAATGTTCTATGAGGCGTTTTTTTGGAACTCGGGGTAGTGTTTGGCCGACTGTTAGGAGCTTTTACCTTTTGTTTAGGTGACTCCATATTTTGTTTTTCGTTAATATTTATACCTTTTTTGTCCTTCTCCGATTTATTAGTTTTTTGAAGTTGCAAAAGTTCATTAGGTGATACTGGTTTTCTAATTCCCGAGGACTTTTGGCTATTGAACTTAGAACCAGGCCTATTTGGCGTGCCAGGTCTGCTGGGAGCACCTTGTCTATTGGGATTAACTTGTCTATTAAAGGAGCCAGATCTACCTTGATCTGATGGTTGGTTTCTCAATCCAGGCCTGCTGGGAGCGCCTTGTCTATTGGGATTAACTTGTCTATTAAAGGAGCGAGATCTACCTTGATCTGATGGTTTGTTTCTCAATCCAGGCCTATTTGGTATGCCAGGCCTGTTGGGCATACTATTTCTATTGGGCGCGCCAGGCCTATTAGGCGCATCAGGTCTGTTGGGCGCACCAGGTCTGTTGGGCGCGCCAGGTCTGTTGGAGGCAGTTTGCTTAAAAGAAATGTTTTGCTTATTATTTTGCTTAAGAGAGTCGTTTCTTCTTATCGGAGCTCCTACTAGCTCAGGTGTGTTTGATCTATTATTGTTTTTTAATTTAGGTTTGTTCGTATTTTGATCAGGTTTGTTTGATAGTTTTCTTTTGTCTCCTGAATTGTAGATGTTCCTGGAAGATTCATTAGATTTAACATTATTATTTATATTTTTTGGCTTTGCAATTAGTTGAATAGGAGGTTTTGCGGGACTTTTGATAGGTGGGGTTGTGCTATCTAGAAAAGTTTTTTTATCTTGGTTGAAATTTTGTAAAGGCTTACTTTTAATATTTTGATTCTTAAGGTTTGCTTGAGATTGTGAACTATTAATAATATTAGGTTTATTAGGATTTATAGATTGATTTGAAATTTTTTTAAGACTCTCGGGCTTATTAAGAGGTTTTATTAATAATTGCTTTTTGTTTGAATTGTCTTTAATTGGTTCACCTTTTGTAGAGGAGATAAGAAGAGATGATTTATCTTCTTTGTTTTGTTTGTGATTATTTTTTTTAATTGAAGGCTTATTAATTGAAAGTATTTTTTTATCTGAATTTTTTTTATTAATAAGATTTCTTATTTTTTTTGCGTCTTCTGTACTTATAGAGCTGCTATGGCTTTTTACTGAAATTGAAAGTTTTTGAGCTGCATCCAATATATCTTTATTTTCCAGATTTAAGTCTCTAGAAAGTTCGTAAATTCTGATTTTATCGCTGATAGTCATTTAATCTGATTGTACTCTTTTTAAAAGAGGATTTTTTTTAATTATATTCCTTTATTGGGATGGGCATTGTAGCTTGTAATTTCTTTTTCAAAAATTTCAATAAATTCAGGTTCTAAAAATGTTTTTAGAGCTTTTTGAAGCTTTTTTTTGATCTTGGAATCTGAGTAACATTTTGTAGACTTGCAAATGTAAGCTGATCTGCCCATTCCCTTTTGAAACGTAATGCCTTTCTTATGATCTTTGGTAATCTTTAAAAGATCTTTTCTGTCATATGTTTTTCTGCATGAAATGCATATACGCATAACAGGAACTTGTTCTATCACCGTTTTCTCTCCTCTTTGGATAATATCTCACTATCTTGATAAGTCTCTGTTTGATCATTATCGGAAAAGGCAACTTCATCGTATTGTTCTTCTTCATATTCTTGTTCATCTTCAGGAAGCGGATAAAGCTCTCTTAATCTTGCATCTTCTGCAGCGCGCTCAGCTTGTTCTGCTTCTAATCTTTGCTCAGCTTCTCTCTGAAGATTCTCTTCATCCTCTCTTTGAATTATTAATTCAGAGACAGCAGCATCTTCTGCTTCCTGATCATATTCATGTGAGTTTTTAACATCAATCTTCCAACCAGTTAATCTTGCGGCAAGTCTTACATTTTGACCTTCTCTCCCAATTGCAAGACTCAATTGATCAGGAGGCACTAAAACATGGGCATGTTGTCCTGCTGGGTCCACTAGTCTTACTAGATCGACTTTCGCAGGACTTAAAGAGTTTAAAATATACTGGATTGGATCTGATGACCATTTAATAACATCAATTTTTTCTCCTCTTAATTCATTAACCACCTGTTGAATCCTTGCTCCTCTAGCTCCAATACAGGCACCTACAGGGTCAACTTCTTGTTCGACACTATCAACAGCTACTTTAGTTCTTGGTCCAACTGCTCTTGAAGGAGGGTTTGCTTCTCTTGAAACAGCAACAATTTTTACTATACCCTCTTGAATTTCCGGTACTTCATTTTCAAATAGATAAACTACTAAACCAGCATTTGCTCTACTAACAAAAAGTTGTGGCCCTTTTCTGGCTATTTCGCTAACTTCTTTTAGAAATACTTTGAAAGTTGCATTTGCTCTGTAATTATCATTTGGTAATTGATCTCTCTTAGGGAGTTCCGCCTCTACTTCAGGTCTACCGATACCCGAACTAACTCCCATAATGACTGATTGTCTTTCAAATCTTATAACTCTTGCAGTTAAAACAGGATCTTCCAAATCTGCAAATTCTTCCTGAATCATTTTTCTTTGTTGATCTCTTAATTTTTGGGCTAAAACTTGCTTTGTTGTTGAAGCAGCCATTCGCCCAAAATCCTCTTTTTCTGGAGTAACGTCTAAAACAACTGTGTCCCCTATTTGAGCATCATCAGCAACTTGTTTAACTTCTACTAGAGATATTTGATGATCTTCGCTCTCAACTTCTTCAACAATTATCTTACTAGATAATATCCTGTATCCTTCTTCATCAAGATCTAGTCCAACATCAAAATTGCTAAAATATTCTTCATCAAATGGATCTTGATTAATACCAATGTAAAAAGTTTTTCTATATTTTTCGTATCCTTTTAATAGTGCTTCGCGTAAGGCTACTTCCACGATATTAGGAGGTAACTTTTTTTCCTCACTAATGTCTTCAATGAGATTGTTTAAACCTGGGAGAATAACTAATGCCATCTATGATGGGGAAATTGAATAATGGTTGAAAAATAATCAGTCTTTTGATGTACAAAGACTAATCTTTAGTACTTCATCATAAGGGATTTTTTTAATCTTACCTTTTATGTTAATGGCTAAATAATCTTTAGACTTTTCATAAAGTAAACCATTCAGAAATTTTATTTTTGAATTCTTTTGGTTTAACTCAACATTAACTGGAAAACCCTTAAAAGTTTTGAAGTCTCTTTCTGAGGTTAATTCATCACTGACCCCTTGACTACTAATTTCTAACACATAAGAACAATTTAAAAGATTTGAATTTTCTATTTTTTCAGATGCTGGGGTATTAAATAGCGCACAATCATCAAGTGAAATATCATCACCATTAGTTTTTTTTATAATGACTTCAATTATTATTGGATTCTGATTAGTTTGTGTTTTTAGGCTACAGATTTCGAAATTCCATTCATCAGCAACTTTTTTCAATATATATTCTAATTTACTTTTATTGTCTTTATTCAAATTTATTTATATATGAATTATTCAAAATTATTCTCGCACATAAAAGTTTTTTTTCTATAAAAATTTAAAAATTAGTATTTTATGGATGTAAACAAAAAAACAACAATTACGTAATTCTTCAAGTAGATTTATGCAATAAATACGAAACATATTAAATAAATGAAATTCCTCAAGATTAAATTTATTAATTTAATCCAAGTATTCATTATTGTTTGTTTTTGTTTGGTTAATTTTTCTCAGAAAACTGAAGTTTTAGCTTTGACTTCTTCTGAAAATCACAATTTTGTTTCCTCTGCAGTGAAAAATGTTGGACCTGCTGTTGTAAAAATTGATACTGAGCGACTGGTAGAAAGGCAACAATTTGACCCCACTTTACTGGACCCTTTATTGAGAGATTTACTTGGGGAACAAGGAATTACACCTGAGAGAGAAAGAGGTCAAGGTTCTGGAGTCATTATTAATGAGAAAGGTTTGGTACTTACAAATGCTCATGTAGTAGAAAGAGTTAATGATGTTACAGTTACATTGGCAGATGGAACTATTTGCGACGGCCAAGTTTTGGGAACAGATGCAGTTACTGACCTAGCTTTAGTAAAAATTGAAGAATCTACTGATTCTAGTTTTGCTCCACTTGGAAATTCTGAAAATCTTGAAGTTGGCGATTGGGCAATAGCTTTAGGAACTCCCTACGGTCTAGAAAAAACAGTTACCTTAGGAATAGTAAGTAGCTTACATAGGGATATCAATAGTCTAGGTTTTTCAGATAAAAGGCTTGATCTTATTCAGACTGATGCAGCAATAAATCCAGGAAATTCAGGAGGTCCACTTATCAACTCTAATGGTGAGGTAATTGGAATCAATACACTGGTAAGAAGTGGTCCTGGAGCCGGCTTAGGTTTCGCAATACCCATAAATCTGGCTAAAACTGTTTCTGATCAGCTTCTTAAAAATGGAGAAGTTATTCATCCATATTTAGGGGTTCAATTGATTTCTTTAAATCCCAGAATTGCTAAAGAACATAATAAAGACCCCAATTCACTAGTCCAATTACCTGAAAGAAATGGAGCTTTAATTCAATCAGTCATACCTAATAGCCCTGCTGAAAAAGCTGGTTTAAGAAGAGGAGATTTGGTAATTGCAACCGAAAATATATCTATAAAAGAACCTAAAGCTTTGTTAGATGAAGTTGAAAAAGCTCAGATAGGCAAAGTTTTCCTCTTAAATGTTTTAAGAGATAATAAAGAAATACAGATAAATATCAAACCAGAACCTCTCCCAGGTTTGACATAAATCACCCATTGAAATTTAATAATTTATAACCTTAAAAAAAGATTTTGGATTCACAAACTCAAATGAAACAAATAGTTGCTGATGCAGCAATTAATGAAGTAAAGAGTGACATGGTTCTCGGATTAGGATCAGGATCTACAGCAGCCCTTATGATAAGAAGCCTCGCTAAAGAAATTCGTTCTGGAAAATTGCAAAACATAAGGGGTGTTGCAACTTCCTTTCAATCAGAAGTTTTAGCGCTTGAACTAGATATACCGCTTATCGATTTAGCTTCTGTTTCCCAAATTGATTTAGCTATTGATGGAGCAGATGAAGTTGATCCCCGATTTCAATTAATAAAGGGCGGAGGAGCATGCCATGTTAGAGAAAAGTTGGTAGCATCTAAAGCCAACCAATTGTTGATTGTTGTGGACGAAACTAAACTCGTGCAAAACTTAAATCTATCTTTTCCTTTACCCGTAGAAGTCCTCCCAAGTGCTTGGAAGCAAGTTCAGGATGTAATCTCAGAAATGAATGGCAGTTCTACTTTAAGAATGGCTACCAAAAAAGCTGGCCCAGTGGTTACTGACGAAGGCAATTTAATTTTAGACGTAATTTTCAGTGATGGAATTAGAAATCCAAAAGACATTGAAATGAGCATTAACAATATACCGGGAGTACTAGAAAATGGGTTATTTGTTGATCTTACAGACAAAGTATTTGTTGGTAAAATTGAAAAAAATATTCCAGTTGTTTACTCTCCCTCAAAAGTTGACTAATCTTTAAATCTTATTTCTACTGAATTAGCGTGACTATGTAAACCCTCACTTTTAGCGAGATTAATAATATCAAGACTGTTAACTCTTAAACTTTCTTCATTAAATTCTATTATTGAAGTGTTTTTCATAAAAGTTTCAACACCTAAGGAACCGCTGAACCTAGAATTCCCTGATGTGGGTAAAGTATGATTTGGTCCGGCTAGGTAATCTCCAACCGCTTCTGGCGTCCATTTCCCTAAAAATATTGCTCCTGCATTATCTATACCTTTAAGAATATTTTTTGGATCAAAAGTTAAAATTTCTAAGTGCTCTGGAGCAAAGTTATTGCTTAGCTCAATACATGAGTCATAATTTTCGCAAATAACAATTAATCCCCAATTTTTTATTGATTGCATACAAATTTCTTTTCTTGGATGATCATCTATTTTTTTATAAAGTTCTTTTAAAACTTTTTTTGCCTGGTCCATTGATGTAGTGAGAAGTATTGAAGAAGCCAAAGGATCATGTTCTGCTTGCGCTAGTAAATCAGACGCTATATGAGTGCTTTGAGCTGTTTCATCTGCAATGATTAATATTTCGCTAGGACCAGCTAATGAATCAATCCCTGTTGAGCCATAAATGAGTTTTTTAGCAGTAGTTACATAGATATTCCCCGGACCTGAAATAACATCAACTTTATTTATTTGATTTGTACCAAATGCTAAAGCACCAATTGCTTGCGCTCCTCCAATTCTGAAAACTTTATGGATACCTGATAGATGAGCGGCAGCTAAAACAGTTTTGTTTATAGTCCCTTCTCTATTTCCAGGAGATACCATTATTATTTCTTGCACTCCTGCTACTTTTGCAGGTATCGCATTCATTAATACTGTACTGGGATAGGCAGCTCTACCTCCAGGGATATAAATTCCAGCATTTTTTACTGGTTTCCACTTCCTTTGGACTGTATCACCATGTTCACCTTCTAAAGTGAAGGATAATGGAATTTCTTTTTCATGAAATTTTTTAATTCTTTTATGAGCCAACTCAAGTGATCGCTTCAGATTCCCATCAATTTCGTCCCATGCATCTTTTAAATCATTTGCGCTAACTTGCATAGGGTTAGGATTAAAACCATCAAATTTTTTTGTATATTTTTCTACAGCAATATCTCCATAAGTTTTTACCTCTTGAAGTATTTCTTCGACAATTGCATTGATCTTATTATTGTTTTCAGAATTGGTTCGACTAGAAATCCTTTTTAATTCTTGGATCGCGTCTTGTTTATTATTTAAGATCTTCATATACTAAATTTTCAAATTTAAAGGCTCAAAACCCTATTTTGTTTCCTATTTAAATTATATATGATTGATTAGTAGTCATTTAATTTGTTATGATGTGAATCTTATATGTATGTACCATCTGTGGCCAATAACAAATCAGCAAAAAAGAGAATAGAAATTGCTGAAAGAAATCGTTTAATTAATAAATCATACAAATCTACAGTAAGAACTTTGACAAAGAAAACTTTAGAAAATTGTGAAAAATATAAAAAGGATCCTAATGAGGATAATAAAAATTTAGTGACAACAAGTTTTAATAAAGCTTTTAGTATGATCGATAAAGCAGTTAAAAAAAATGTTCTTCATAAGAATAACGGGGCTAATAAAAAATCAAAAATCAACAATTTTGTAAAAAATACCCTCACCACTAAGTAAAAAGACAGATCATTATTATGAGCGATGTTGAACTCATAGACTCTCACTGTCATTTAATATTTGAAAATTTTGAGGAAGATCTAGAAGACGTTGTTCTAAGATTGCGTTCAAGAGGGGTAAAAAAATTAGTTCATGCTTGTTGTGAATTAGCAGAAATTCCTAAGTTAAAAAAATTATCCCATCAATTTAGTGAAATTTATTATTCAGTGGGTTTGCATCCGCTAGAAGCAAATAAATGGGACCCAAGTTCCAAATCTCTTTTAAGAAGCTCAGCTAAAGAAGATAGAAGAGTTGTCGCTATCGGAGAATTAGGCTTGGATTTTTTCAAAAGTGAAAATAAGACTCAGCAAATTGATGCTCTTATTCCCCAAATGGAGTTAGCTAGCGAACTTGAATTACCCGTAATTATCCATTGCAGAGATGCTGCCAATGAAATGATCGAAATATGTCATGACCTTTCTAAAAAAGGTAAATGCCCTAAAGGTGTTCTTCATTGTTGGACGGGAAACCCAAAAGAAATGATGGAGTTCTTAGATCTTGGTTTTTATATTAGTTTTAGTGGAATAGTGACTTTCCCAAAAGCACAAGAAATTCATGAGTGCGCCAAACTAGTCCCTAGTGATAAATATTTAATTGAAACTGACGCACCATTTTTAGCCCCAGTACCGCATAGGGGCAAAAGAAATGAACCTTCATTTGTCGAAAATGTAGCTAATTTTATGGCACACTTAAGATCTACGGAATTAATTACAATTGCGAAAGAGTCATCTCAGAATGCTGAAGATTTGTTTAAATTTGACTTGTAACATTGACACTAGAGCTGTTAGTATAAGGAATTACTGGAATTTTTTCTTGAATTTTTTGTTCTAACTTTTTCAGTTAATGGTTTTTAAACCATTAAGCACAATTTTTATAGTTTTTTTATTGAATTGAATTTTTGTTGAAATCGAGATTTTATGATTGGTTTCGAATAAAAATAAAAGTTAAACAATTAATTTTTGAGTAAGTTTGAGTAAATAGTAAATCTCACATAATCTCAGGTTTTCTTGGATGAGCAGTAGCGCTTTACAGGTAGCAAAAACAGCTACTTATCTACCAGATTTAGTTGAAGTACAAAGAGCAAGCTTTAAATGGTTTTTGGAAAAGGGTTTAATAGAGGAATTACAAAACTTTTCTCCCATTTCTGATTACACAGGTAAATTAGAATTACATTTTATTGGTGAACAATACAGGTTAAAAAGACCTAGACATGATGTAGAGGAAGCAAAAAGAAGAGATGCTACATTTGCTTCTCAAATGTATGTAACTTGCAGATTAATAAATAAAGAGACAGGAGAAATTAAAGAACAAGAAGTATTTATTGGGGAATTACCATTAATGACTGAAAGAGGAACTTTCATAATTAATGGTGCTGAAAGAGTAATTGTTAATCAAATTGTAAGAAGTCCAGGGGTCTATTTTAAAGATGAGCAGGATAAAAATGGTAGAAGAACTTATAACGCGAGTGTTATTCCTAATAGAGGGGCATGGTTAAAATTTGAGACCGACAAAAATAATTTACTTTATGTGAGGGTTGATAAAACTAGAAAAATTAATGCTCATGTCCTTATGAGAGCGATGGGTCTTTCTGATAATGATGTGGTTGATAAACTTAGGCATCCTGAGTTTTATCAAAGCTCTATTGATTCAGCCAATGACGAGGGTATAAATTCAGAAGATCAGGCTTTACTTGAGCTTTACAAGAAGTTACGTCCTGGTGAACCACCCTCTGTTTCTGGCGGACAACAACTATTAAACAGCAGATTTTTTGATCCCAAAAGATATGATCTAGGCCGAGTTGGTAGATATAAAATCAATAAAAAATTGAGGCTTACAGTACCAGATGAAGTGAGAACACTTACCCATGAAGATGTTCTTTCAACTATTGATTATCTAATTAACCTCGAATTGGATATTGGTGGTGCGAGTTTGGATGATATTGACCACCTTGGTAATCGACGGGTTAGATCTGTAGGAGAACTTCTACAAAATCAAGTAAGGGTTGGACTTAATCGTTTAGAGAGGATTATTAAGGAAAGAATGACAGTTGGGGAAACAGATTCTCTCACTCCCGCTCAACTAGTCAACCCAAAGCCTTTGGTTGCTGCCATAAAAGAGTTTTTTGGTTCTAGTCAATTAAGTCAATTTATGGATCAAACTAATCCTTTGGCTGAATTAACACATAAAAGAAGAATCTCTGCTTTAGGTCCTGGAGGTTTAACCCGAGAAAGAGCAGGATTTGCGGTGAGAGACATTCATCCTTCACATTATGGAAGATTATGTCCTATTGAGACTCCTGAAGGCCCTAATGCGGGACTTATAAATTCTTTAGCTACCCATGCAAGAGTGAATGAGTATGGTTTTATCGAAACTCCTTTTTGGGAAGTTAATAAAGGTAAAGTTAATAAAGAAGGGAATCCTGTCTATTTATCTGCTGATTTAGAAGATGAATGCAGGGTAGCTCCAGGAGATGTGGCAACTGACAAGGATGGAAATATACTGGCAAATCTAATACCAGTTAGATATAGACAAGATTTTGAGAAAGTACCTCCACATCAAGTTGATTATGTTCAGCTTTCCCCCGTTCAAGTAATTTCAGTAGCGACTTCACTAATACCTTTTTTGGAACATGATGATGCGAATAGAGCTCTTATGGGTTCTAATATGCAACGCCAAGCTGTTCCATTACTAAGGCCAGAACGTCCTTTAGTCGGGACAGGTTTAGAATCCCAAGTTGCTAGAGATTCGGGGATGGTTCCCATAACAAAAGTTAATGGGACTGTATCTTACGTAGACGCTAATGAGATAGTTGTTAAAGATAATGATGGTAATGAACATTTTCATTATCTTCAAAAATATCAAAGATCAAATCAAGATACCTGCTTAAATCAAAGACCTATAGTAAAAATTGGAGATCAAGTTATATCTGGGCAAGTGTTAGCAGATGGATCGGCTTGTGAAGGTGGAGAAATAGCACTAGGCCAGAATGTCCTCATTGCATATATGCCATGGGAGGGTTACAACTACGAAGATGCAATTCTAGTAAGCGAAAGGATGGTAACTGATGATTTATATACATCAGTCCATATTGAAAAATATGAAATTGAGGCAAGACAAACAAAGTTAGGACCTGAAGAAATTACAAGAGAGATTCCCAATATCTCTGAAGACAGCTTGAACAATCTTGATGAAATGGGAATTATTAGGATTGGCGCTTTTGTCGAGAGTGGGGATATTCTTGTTGGGAAAGTTACTCCAAAAGGTGAATCAGACCAACCTCCTGAAGAAAAACTTTTGAGAGCTATTTTTGGTGAAAAGGCTAGAGACGTTAGAGATAACTCCCTAAGGGTGCCTAAAACTGAAAAGGGAAGGGTTTTGGATGTACGCATTTACACCCGAGAACAAGGTGATGAGTTACCTCCAGGGGCAAATATGGTTGTTAGAGTTTATGTAGCCCAGAGAAGGAAAATCCAAGTCGGAGACAAAATGGCTGGAAGACACGGAAATAAAGGAATTATAAGCAGAATCTTACCAAGAGAAGATATGCCATATTTGCCTGATGGAACACCTGTAGACATAGTACTTAATCCTCTAGGAGTTCCAAGTAGGATGAATGTAGGCCAAGTTTTTGAACTATTGATGGGCTGGGCAGCCTCAAACTTAAAATGCAGGGTTAAAGTCGTCCCATTTGATGAAATGTATGGTGCTGAAAAATCACATCAGACTGTCCAAGCATTTCTAGAGGAGGCTTCAAAACAACCGGGTAAATCTTGGGTTTATAATCCTAAAGATCCTGGAAAGTTATTACTCAAGGATGGTAGAACAGGTGAACCATTTGACCAGCCAGTTGCGGTTGGATACTCTCACTTTCTTAAGTTAGTACATTTGGTAGATGACAAAATTCATGCAAGATCTACTGGACCTTACTCTTTGGTTACTCAACAACCATTGGGAGGAAAAGCTCAGCAAGGTGGACAAAGGCTTGGAGAAATGGAAGTTTGGGCTCTTGAAGCTTATGGAGCAGCCTACACTCTTCAAGAACTATTAACAGTTAAATCTGATGATATGCAAGGAAGAAATGAAGCTCTAAATGCGATTGTAAAAGGCAAACCAATACCTAGGCCCGGTACTCCTGAGTCATTTAAAGTTCTTATGAGAGAATTACAATCTCTAGGTCTTGATATTGGGGTTTATACCGATGAAGGTAAAGAGGTAGATTTAATGCAAGATATAAATCCGAGAAGAAATACTCCATCTAGGCCAACGTATGAATCACTTGGAACCTCTGAATATGAGGAAGATTAAATACTCAACTAAAAAATTTTAATTTAAATTTACCAAAAATGACAAACAGCAACTTAAGAACAGAAAATCACTTTGATTACGTCAAAATTTCAATAGCTTCTCCACATAGAATAATGGATTGGGGGCAGAGAACATTACCTAACGGACAAGTGGTAGGAGAAGTTACTAAACCTGAAACTATTAATTACAGGACACTTAAACCAGAAATGGATGGCTTGTTTTGTGAAAAGATTTTTGGGCCCTCTAAAGATTGGGAATGTCATTGTGGTAAGTATAAAAGAGTTAGACATAGGGGCATAGTTTGTGAAAGATGTGGTGTTGAGGTAACTGAAAGTAGAGTTAGAAGACATAGGATGGGCTATATAAAACTTGCTGCGCCAGTATCCCATGTTTGGTACTTAAAAGGTATTCCTAGTTACGTCGCAATTCTTTTGGATATTCCCCTAAGAGATGTAGAACAAATAGTTTATTTTAATTGTTATGTTGTTTTAGATCCTGGAGATCATAAAGAACTCAAATATAAGCAATTACTTACAGAGGATGAATGGCTGGAAATTGAAGATGAGATCTATGCTGAAGATTCAACAATTGAAAATGAACCTTTTGTTGGTATTGGCGCTGAGGCCTTGAAGCAATTACTTGAGGATCTTGATTTAAATCAGGTTGCTGAGGAGCTCAGAGAGGAAATTACTAATAGTAAGGGGCAGAAAAGGGCAAAACTAATAAAAAGAATAAGAGTTATTGATAATTTTATTGCAACTAATGCAAAACCAGAATGGATGGTCTTGGATGCAATTCCCGTTATACCTCCAGATCTTCGACCTATGGTTCAGCTTGATGGGGGGAGATTCGCAACTTCTGATTTAAACGATCTTTATAGAAGAGTTATAAATAGAAATAACAGATTAGCCAGGCTACAAGAAATTTTGGCTCCTGAAATTATTGTAAGAAATGAAAAAAGAATGCTTCAGGAGGCAGTTGATGCTCTAATAGATAATGGAAGGAGGGGAAGGACCGTCGTTGGTGCAAATAATAGAGCTCTTAAGTCTCTTAGTGACATTATTGAAGGAAAACAAGGAAGATTTAGACAGAATTTGCTTGGTAAGCGCGTTGACTATTCAGGACGCTCTGTAATAGTTGTAGGCCCCAAGTTAAAAATGCATCAGTGTGGTCTCCCCAAGGAAATGGCAATTGAGCTTTTTCAACCTTTTGTTATTCATAGATTAATACGTCAAAATATTGTAAATAATATTAAAGCTGCAAAAAAATTAATACAAAAAGCTGATGATGAAGTAATGCAGGTGCTTCAGGAAGTTATAGAAGGTCACCCAATTCTTTTAAATAGAGCACCTACGTTACATAGGTTGGGAATTCAAGCTTTCGAACCAAAATTAGTTGGAGGTAGAGCTATACAACTTCATCCTTTAGTGTGTCCTGCATTTAATGCTGACTTTGATGGGGATCAAATGGCAGTTCATGTTCCGTTAGCTTTAGAGGCACAAACGGAGGCAAGAATGCTTATGTTGGCTAGTAACAATATTCTTTCTCCTGCTACAGGTGAACCAATTGTTACTCCATCACAAGATATGGTTTTGGGATCTTATTATTTGACGGCTTTGCAACCTAATTATCAAAAACCTGATTTTGGAGAAAATAAGACTTCTTTTGCGTCACTAGAAGATGTCATTTTTGCTTTTGAAGATAGGAGACTTAGCCTACACGAATGGGTATGGGTTCGATTTAATGGAGAAGTAGAAGATGAAGATGAAATGAGTTTACCACAAAAAACTGAAGAGCTAGAGGATGGCTCTAGAATAGAAATTTGGAATTTACGAAGAGATAGATTTGACTCTCAGAATAATTTAATAAGTAGATTTGTTTTGACGACCGTAGGGAGAGTTGTGATGAACTATACCATCATTGATTCTGTATCAAAAACGTAATCTTTAAAAACTATTTTTCATTTATCAAAAAATCATGACATCATCAAAACCAAAAAAAACTTCAAGAGTTCGTAAAACTACTAAAAACTCAAAAAAGAATAATCCTGTTATCATGCCTGCTTTAGCTAAAACGCCGCCATCATTCAAGAATAAAGTAATTGATAAAAAAGCCTTAAAAAATTTAGTTTCTTGGGCTTATAAAACCCATGGAACTGCTATAACAGCAGCCATGGCTGATAATTTAAAGGACTTAGGATTTAAATATGCTACACAAGCTGCTGTTTCTATTTCAGTAGATGATTTAAAAGTTCCTGAAGCTAAACAAGATTTGATAGGACAAGCTGAAGAGCAAATATCTGCTACGGAGGAATGCTACAGACTCGGAGAAATTACAGAAGTTGAAAGACATACAAAAGTTATTGATACCTGGACTGAAACAAATGAAAGATTAGTAGATGCTGTTAAAAATAATTTCAATCAAAATGATCCTTTAAATTCTGTTTGGATGATGGCTAATTCAGGAGCTAGGGGCAATATGTCCCAAGTAAGACAACTTGTTGGTATGAGAGGATTGATGGCTAATCCTCAAGGAGAAATCATTGACCTTCCAATTAGAACAAACTTTAGAGAGGGACTGACTGTTACTGAATATGTAATTTCTTCTTATGGAGCAAGAAAAGGTTTAGTGGATACTGCCTTAAGAACGGCTGATTCAGGATATTTAACCAGAAGATTAGTTGATGTTGCTCAAGATGTAATTGTTAGAGAAGAAGATTGCGGAACCGAACGATCAATAGTTGTTGAAGCTGAAGATGGTAAATTTGGAGCAAGGCTTCTTGGCAGACTTACTGCAGAAGATATTTTAGATTCCGAAGACAATTTAATCATTCCTCATAATACTGCAATAGATCCATTATTGTCACAAAAAATTGAAGCAGCATCCATTATAAAGGTAAAAATAAGATCGCCATTAACATGTGAAGCCAATAGGTCGGTTTGTAGAAGATGTTATGGATGGGCTTTGGCACATAATCATCTTGTTGACTTAGGTGAAGCAGTAGGAATCATTGCTGCTCAATCTATTGGAGAACCGGGAACTCAATTAACAATGAGAACTTTTCATACTGGAGGTGTATCAACTGCTGAAAGTGGAGTGGTAAGATCCAAAATTTCAGGTAAAGTTGAATTTAGTTCAAAAGCAAAGATTAGAGGTTATAGAACCCCACATGGCGTAGAAGCTAAACAAGCGGAAGTTGATTTCATATTAAAGATAGTTCCCCAAGGAAATAATTCCAACAAAGCTCAAAAAATTGAAGTCTCTAGTGGATCGCTTTTATTTGTTGAAGACGGTGAAAAAATTAATTCTGATATAACAGTTGCACAGATCACTGCGGGAGCTGTGAAAAAAAGCGTTGAAAAAGCAACAAAGGATGTTATTTGTGACTTGGCTGGTCAAGTTAGGTACGATAAGGTCATTCAACCTAAGGAAGTCACAGATAGACAGGGAAATATTACTTTAAAAGCCCAAAGATTAGGTAGATTGTGGGTTTTAGCTGGAGACGTTTATAATTTACCACCTAACGCGAGACCAGTTGTCTTGACTGGAAAGTATGTAGATGAAGGAACTGTTTTGGCAGAGGCAAGTCAATCAAGCGAATTCGGAGGACAAGTTCGATTAAGGGAATCAATTGGAGATTCAAGGGAAGTTCAAATTGTTACTACAGCAATGTCTTTAAGCAATTTTAAATTGATTGAAGAATCTACTCACTCAGGCCAAATATATAATTTGGAATCTATTGATGGAACCTCCTATCGTTTGAATACTTCTCCAGGTAGCAAAATTAGTAATGGTGAGGTCATAGCAGAATTAACAGATGAAAGATTCCGTACAAAAACTGGTGGTTTAGTCAAATACTCACCAGGATTAAGTATCAAAAAAGCAAGATCATCTAAAAATGGTTTTGAAGTTAGTCAAGGGGGAACATTGCTTTGGATTCCTCAAGAGACACATGAAATAAACAAGGATATATCTCTTTTGATGATTGAAGATATGAAATGGATTGAGGCAGGAACAGAAGTAGTAAAAGATATTTTCAGTCAAACATCAGGAATTGTTACTGTGACTCAGAAAAATGATATTCTCCGTGAAATAACTGTAAGAAATGGAACTTTTCATGAGTGCGACGATGAAGAAGTTTTGAATAGATTTACAGAAGAAGGTATTTTAGTTAATCCTGGCGAAAAGATTTTGGATGGTATCGATAATAAGGAAATTCTATTCGTTCAGAAATTGGAAACCCCCAAATCTAGAGGCTTGCTTTTAAGAACTGTAGAAGAATTTACTATTCCTGATCAAGCAGAATTACCTCAATTATCTCATGTTAAGCAGGAAAAAGGACCATATTTAGGCTTGAAAGCTATTCAAAGGCTTACTTACAAAGATGGTGAATTAATAAAATCAGTTGAAGGAGTTGAATTACTTAGAACAAATTTAAGTATTGAAAGTTTTGATGCTACTCCGCAGATGACTATTGATGTCGAGTCAATTGAAGATGAAAATGACTCATCAATTAAGAGATTAAGTTTAGTAATATTAGAATCTATTCTTGTAAGAAGAGATACTATATCCGACTCAAGTCATGGCTCGACACATACAGAATTGCAAGTCGATAATAATCAAATGGTTAAAGCAGGAGATGTAATAGCTACTACTCAAATTCTTTGTAAAGAGAGGGGATTGGTTCAATTGCCCAATGTTGTTGATGATGAGCCTATAAGAAGGCTAATTGTTGAAAGAGAACAAGACAAAATTGAAATTAAGATTAGCAATAATGCAGTCGTTAAAGTAGGTGATCGTGTAGTAGATGGTGATTTTATCAGTAAATCTGAAAAGTCTACTTCTTGTGGAGAAATTGAAAAAGTTTCTAGTAGTTCAGTAACCTTAAGACTTGGTAGGCCTTATATGGTTTCTCCTGATTCGGTTTTACATGTTAAAGATGGAGACTTAGTTCTAAGGGGTGATGGATTAGCTTTACTTGTTTTTGAGAGACAGAAAACCGGTGATATTGTTCAAGGATTGCCTCGAATTGAAGAGTTATTAGAAGCTAGGAGACCAAGAGATTCTGCAATTTTGTGTAAAAAATCTGGAATTGTTCAGATTAAAAAAGGTAATGATGAAGACTCAGTGTCTTTGTCGGTTATTGAAAAAGATGATTCAGTTAACGAATATCAACTACTTCTTGGAAAAAATATAATGGTAAGTGATGGACAACAGGTTAAAGGTGGAGAAATTTTAACTGATGGTCCGATTAATCCTCATGAATTATTAGATTGTTACTTCATTGATTTAAAAGACCAAAAACCTCTATTAGATGCAGCACGAGAATCTATATCAAAACTACAAAGAAGTATGGTAAATGAAGTCCAAAACGTCTATAAATCTCAAGGAGTAGCTATCGATGATAAACATATAGAGGTTATTGTCAGACAAATGACCAGTAAAGTCCGTATAGAAGATGCTGGAGATACTACCCTCTTGCCTGGTGAACTTATTGAATTGAGGCAAGTGGAAGATACAAATCAAGCAATGGCAATTACGGGGGGTGCTCCAGCTGAGTTCACTCCAGTTTTGTTAGGTATCACTAAAGCCTCCCTTAATACAGATAGCTTTATATCTGCAGCCTCATTTCAAGAAACTACAAGGGTTCTTACAGAGGCTGCAATTGAAGGTAAATCAGATTGGTTAAGAGGTTTAAAAGAAAATGTTATTATCGGTAGACTAATACCTGCAGGCACTGGTTTTAGCGGATTTGTAGAGGAATTAGCCTCAGAGGCCGGACCTCATCCTGACATACTTGCTGAAGAATCTGGTGGATATAGAAGAGCGCAAAACTTAAGACCAGATTATACGGTCGATATGCCCCCAACACCTACCGTAAGCTCTACTGCAATACTTGATGATCCGAGTGATGAAGATTTGGAGACTACACGAAATCGACATGGAATCGATCCTTCATCAAGTAATTTTGCCGCATTTGCAAGACCTAGTGCTGAAAATCAATTTTCTGAAGATCAATTACCTGATCCTGCTGCATTGGAGGGATTACAAGAGGAAGGTCTTCTTTCAGATGAATAAATATTATCTAATATTAGATTTAGTTACTAGAATACGTTTTTAAACAGCAATTGATGATTAAGCCCGAGATTATACCAAAAAGAAAATTACCTCGATATGGTTTTCACACTTATAATGAAAGACTTAATGGCAGAATGGCCATGATTGGATTTATTGCGTTAATTCTTACAGAATTCTTCTTAAAACACGGTTTGCTGTTATGGTGAAAATAGTTTTAAATAAAGAAAAAAAATTTGAAAAATCTTCTTGGAAGTAGCATTAAAGATCTAGAAAATGTAGCTCTTAAGTATGGTCAGGCTGCTTTTAGAGGTCGTCAAATTTATAAGTGGATCTATAACTACAAAAATAAAAAGAAAAATATTGATCAAATAAAAGTCCTACCTCTAGATTTTAGAAAAAATTTAAGAGATGACGGTTTTAAAGTAAGCGAACTTAGCTTGCAAGAAAAAAACTTGGCTAATGACGGCACTTTAAAGCTTTTACTTGCTACAGAGGATAATGAAAGTATAGAGTGCGTTGGCATACCATCTGAAAAAAGACTTACTGCATGTCTTTCTAGTCAAGTAGGCTGCCCTATGGACTGCAAATTTTGCGCAACTGGGAAGGAAGGTCTGAAGAGATCTTTGAAAGCAAGTGAAATATTAGATCAAATTTTGTTTATCGAAAATGAAATGAATAGAAAAGTGACTAATATTGTTTTCATGGGTATGGGTGAGCCTTTATTGAATATTGACGACCTGCTTTTGTCAATTAGATCAATAAATGATGATTTTCAAATTAGTCAAAGAAAAATAACAGTAAGCACCGTTGCTGTTCCAAAAATGATAAATAAATTATCAGAAAAATCTTTTCAAATTTTAGGTAATTGTCAATTTACATTAGCAATAAGCCTACATGCTTCAAACCAAAAAACAAGAGAAACGATAATACCTACTGCAAAAAATTACGAGATCAAAAAAATAATTGAAGACAGTAAGAAATTCGTAAGAGATACTGGTCGAAGGGTGAGTTTTGAATATTTAATGCTTAGTGGAGTTAACGACAAATTAGAACACGCCAATGAATTGAGTAATTTGCTAAAAGGTTTTCAATGCCATGTAAATTTAATACAGTACAACCAAATTGATGATGTCGAATTTAAACGAGCTTCTTTAAAAAATCTTCAATTATTTCAATCCAGACTTTCTAATAATGGTATAGCCGTTAGCTTACGAAAAAGCAGAGGTTTAGATAAAAATGCTGCATGTGGGCAGCTAAGACAAAATGTAAGTAAAAAATAATATTTTCTAAGAAAAATTTTTTAAAAGTCTATTAAACAGGTTATTATTGTGTTAATTAATTTAGGATCTTTGGGTTTTATCAAGACGAAAATTCTACCTTTCGCTATCGTCGCACTTTTTGGTATTGCCTTTTTAGCAGTAAGCGCAAGAATTTGGTTGCCAGGAGATATGATGTCGCCTGCCCCCATGAATTAATATTTTTAGTTTTAGAAAATGACAAAAAACAAGGATCCTTACAAAGAAAGCTTAGCTGAAATTGCAGTTGACCCAGATGTTTTGGCCAGAGAATTGGCTTTAGAGATTGAAATAGATCCTTTAGAGCAAATTGATGAAGATAATTTTTCAAAAGGTTTAAATATAACTCAAGAGTGTAATGAAGCTTTAAAAATGCTAGAAGGAAATAGAGAAGAAAGAATACAGGGCTTAAGAATATTTTGTGAATATAGAGATCAAAGATCTTTCCCTCTTTTATTACCATTACTTGATCAACCTTGTCCTGTTGAGAGAATGAGTGCTGTATATGCTTTGGGCCGTAATCCATGCCCAAGCGCGGTCCAGAAACTTGTCAGCCTTTTGGAGACTGATGATAATGCGTATGTTAGAAGAGCTACTGCATGGAGCTTAGCTAATTATGATAACCAAATTGTTTTGAAGCCATTAATAAATGCTTTAAAAAATGATGTAGCTGCAGTAAGGCTATGGTCCTCTAGTTCTTTAGCTGAAATTGGAAATGTTTCTTCCAAAAACGCTGAATTAGCAGCAGAACAGCTTTTAATAAGTTTAAAAATAGATAATGAATCAGGTGTAAGAAGTAATTGCATTTGGTCATTGTGTAGGTTGTTTGAAAAATTAAATAATACATTTCAAGAATCCTTTGTTGATGAATGTACCAAAATAGCTCTTTTCGATAAAGAGCCATCCGTTATGGAAGAAGCAAAAACTGCTCTAGATTCAATGGGGATGCAAGGTTTTTATAATTAAATAGCTTTAATTTTTTTTTAGGATGCTATCGAAAAAATTGATTTATCAGATATTCAATATAAAAATTAAAATTAATTAACTTGTACCAACTGAAACAAAAAATATTCGTTATCCTATATAAAGTGTAAAGTACTTAGTACTTGAATTTAATGCCTCAAAAAACATTGAGATTCAAAATTCATCAAGACGGAAGAGTTGAAGAAACTGTTGAGGGATTTACAGGTGATTCATGTATTGAAGTTACAAAAAATCTCGAAAATGCTCTTGGTAAAGTAACAGTTAAGGCTAAAACATCTGAAGCTTTCATCTCTAATCAAAATGAAAACTTAAAACAATTAAACAAAGAATCTAATGTCACATTTTAGTACTATTAAAACGCAGCTTAAAGAATCGGAGCCATTAATTAAGGCCTTAAGTAACCTAGGTTATACCATCAATCAAGAAGAAAAGTTTGTTAAAGGCTATAGAGGCAAGTTTACAGCTGTAGATATAAGCATGAATTTACCTGGTGATACTAAAGTGGGTTTTAAATGGGACAATATTTCAAGTACTTATGAATTAGTCACCGATCTTGATTTATGGAAATTTGAGCTTCCTGTAGAAAGATTTGTTTCTAAAATTACTCAAATGTATGCTTATCAAACAATTATTTCTAAAACAAAAGAGGATGGTTATCAAATAGTAGAACAGAAAAACCAAAATGACGGTTCAATTGAATTGGTCTTAACCAAGTGGGATAATTAATGTCAAATTATGGATTTTACCGATCCATTTGATAATTTTGAAAAAAATGTAGAAATTACAGGCTGGGAGCCTGTACTAGGTGGTCAATTAGCTGAAAAAGCTGTATGGGTTGATGAAGCAAAGTGTATTGGTTGTCAATACTGTGTACACGTGGCTTCAAATACTTTCTTAGTTGATGAATTTCATGGCAGAAGCCGAGCAATAAGACAAGATGGAGATAATGTTGATGTGATTCAAGAAGCGATAGATACCTGTCCTGTTGATTGTATTCACTGGGTCAAGTTTGAAGAATTGGATGATTTAGAGAATAGTCTTGATAGGGATATGTTTCAATCATTTGGAAAACCACCAAGAATGAACAAGCATTAATTCTAAAAAGATGCAATATCGTAGGTTTGGACGAACCAATCTTAAGATTCCTATTTTATCTTTGGGTGGTATGAGATTTCAAAAAAGTTGGGATCAATTAGATTTTTCTAAGATTTCCTATCAAGAACAAAATAAAGTAGAAAATATATTAAATCTGGCAAACAAATATGGCTTAAATCATGTAGAAACCGCGAAGTACTATGGAACTTCTGAGGTGCAATTAGGAATGGGTTTTAAAAATACTAAAAAAATCCCCGAAATAATTCAAACAAAGATTCCTCCAAACAGTGATCCAAAATTATTTAAGAGAGATGTCATGACAAGTATTGAAAAATTGAAAGTTAAAAAAATTGATTTACTTGCAATACATGGCATTAATACAGTTGAACATTTACGTCAGGCAATTAGAAATGGAGGTTGTATTGATATTTTGAGGAATTTGCAAAAAGAAAATCTAATTGGATCTATTGGATTTTCGACCCATGGAAAATCTTCGCTCATTGAGAAGGCTATTTCAACAAACTTATTTGATTATGTAAATTTGCACTGGTATTTCATAAATCAAGAAAATACAGAGGTTATAAATTTAGCAAATAAGTATGATCTTGGGGTTTTTATAATAAGTCCCACTGATAAAGGGGGGCATCTTCATACTCCCTCAAACAAAATGTTGGAACTTTGTAGACCACTTCATCCCATAGTTTTTAATGATCTTTTTTGTTTAAGAAATAAAAATGTCCACACTCTTAGTGTGGGTATTGCAAAAGAGGCAGATTTTGAACTGCATTTAGAAGCTGTTTCATTGTTATCAGAATCCGAGAAGTATGTTCCAAAGATAATAAATAGATTAAGGCAGGAATCGATTAATGCTTTAGGTACAGAGTGGTATCAAAATTGGAATATAAATCTTCCGAGTTGGGAATATACTCCTGGGAATATTAATATTCCCGTTTTGCTATGGCTTTCAAATTTAATAGATTGGTTGGATATGGAAGGATTTGCAAGAGCTAGATATCAACTGCTTGGGAATGGAAGTCATTGGTTCCCAGGATCTAACGCTAATTTAATCGATGTGGATGTTTCTGAAGGTCAATTATTGAAAGTTTTAGAAGGCCATATTAATCCAAAAAAGGTTATAAATAAATTAAGAACTTTAAAAGAAAAGTTTGGAGATAAAGTTGCTAAAAGATTATCAAAAAATTAATTTTATAGTGGATTTTTCTCGGGTTTACCAACTTTTCTAGGGTAAATTTCAGGGCAAAAATTTTTAGGTTTAATAAGAATAATATTTCGGGTGCCTTTATGTTTTGGTAATGAAATCTTCTTTCTCTCTTTAAATTTTCCTTCTAATATTTCTAAAGTTTTTTCTAGATTTTTACTTTCTTCATCAGTCCATTTCCCACAATATAAAACTCCTAAGCCTTCTTTTTTTAGCATTGGTAATATATACTCTGAAACTGTTGATGGATTACTTACTGCTCTAGTAGTAGCTATATCGAAACTATTTCTTATTGACGATTGATGGGCGAAATTTTCAATACGAGCATTGATTACATGAATATTGTTTTTGAAATTGATCTCCTTAATTACGCTTTTTAAAGCATCTGTTTTCTTTTTTGAAGAATCAACTAGATATATTTCTGAAGTAGGATGAGTTATGGCATAAGCTAAACCAGGGAAGCCACATCCAGATCCAATATCTAAAAATTTTTTATTATCAAAATTAATATTCTGGAAAGTTTTAAATGGCCAAATACTGTCAAAAACTTGTGATACCCAATAATCATCACCATTAATTAATCTCGTTAGGTTGGTGTTATTATTTAATTCTTTTATTTTAATTTGCAATTCTTGAAACATAATTATTTCTTCTTCAGTTATTAGGGCAGATATTTCTTCCAGGATGTTTTGTTTTTTCATTTCGTTATAAATATAAATTTTTACCATTCATTAAATACATTCTATTTATTAAAAATTTATTAGAATTAATATATTAATAAAAGATTATTTTGAAAGGTAAAATTTCTTATTACAAAATTTTAGGTGTAGATGAAAATGCCTCAAATCATGAATTAAGAAAGGCATTTTGCAAACTTTCCATTGAGTTGCATCCTGATACAACTTCTTTAGAAATAGACGAAGCTAAAAGTAAATTCCAAGAAGTTTTGGAAGCTTATGAAAATTTGAATAATAGTAATTTGAGGAAAATATATGATGATAAACTAAAGGAAAAATCTAGAAGTAAGAATAATACTAAAGTTTTAAATAATTTAATAATAGATTCAAATAATCAAAATTTAGTAGGAAATAGAAGACCTTTTTCAAATGGGGAATTGTTTTCGTTATTTCTTTTATTTATTATCATTGCAATTAGTTTGATTTGTTCAATTTTTATTGCCTCTTTTACTGGCAAAGAGTTAGATACAATACCTATCTGGTTAGTAAAATGATACTTTGAAAAATTCTGTGAATCTCTCTAAAAAACCTATCAACCAAAATTCACTTCAATCATTGGAATTGTGGCTAACTGATTTAGGTGCAGTGAAGGATGTTAATAATCCATCTAAATGGTACTTGATACTCTCTAATTGGAATGCAACTATTATTTTTGAACAAGAAGATTTAAGTGTTACTTGGGAAAGTGAAGGACAAGAAACTAGAAGACTATTTTCCTATTGCATTAATAGAGAAGATGTGGAAAATGCAATATTACAGGGACCTTAAATTTCTATCTACAGAGTTTCTAAGATTTCCTTTATTATCCAGTAACTTTTTTCTAATTGCTCATCTGTTATACAGAGAGGCGGCAAGAGGTAAATAACATTCCCTAGGGGCCTAAGAAATAAACCTTTCTCGATTGCAAGACTCTTTATTTCTTTTCCAATATTATTAAAATAACCTTTTTTGTTTCCAATATCTAAATCAAAGGCAGCAATTGTGCCGGATACCCTTATCTTTTTTATATAAGGTAATTTTTTAAATTTAATTAAGTTAGATAAATGTTTTTCTTCAAATGAAAGGTATTTGTGTGGTTCTTTTTCTAGTAAATCAAGACTAGCGTTTGCCGCAGCGCAACCTAAAGGATTAGCAGTAAAACTATGTCCATGCCAAAAAGTTTTTCTTGGAGAATCATCAATAAAGGATTGAAAAATTTTTTCTTTACATAAAGTTATTCCCATCGGTAAAAATCCACCAGTTAAGCCTTTTGAAATACTTATTAAATCAGGAATGATTTTGGCTTTTTGAAATGCAAAAAGGCTACCACATCTTCCAAAACCAGTTAAAACTTCATCGGCAATTAATAAAGAATTATTATTTTTTATAATTTCTGAAACTTTTTTAATAAACTGAGGTCTAACTATATTCATCCCTCCTGCGCCTTGAACAAGTGGCTCAAGGATGACTGCTACTGTGGGAGTTTTAAGAAGAGCTTCTAATTTTTGGATCGCCTCACTTTCTTTGTTTTCTACGTTTTCGTCATTTATCCAAGTTGAAGGCCATGGTACTCTCCTAACTGGGAACATAAGATTATCGAAATTCTCATTAAAAATATTTCTTTCACCTAAAGCCATTGCTCCAAATGTATCGCCATGGTATGCACCATTAAAGGCTACTATTTGAGATCTTGTCTCTCCTCTATTTTGCCATGATTGGAAGGCGATTTTTAAAGCCACCTCTACTGCAGTTGAACCGTTATCAGAAAAAAACAATCTTTCTAGTTTTGTTAATTTGCTAAGTCTTTCTGCTAATTTTTTTGCTTGTGGATGTAAGAAATCAGCAAATATAACTTGCTCAAGATTTTTTGCTTGATTGAAAATAGCATCGGCAATATATTCGTTACTATGTCCATGAAGAGTTACCCACCAACTACTAATTGCGTCAATTAGCTCTTTTTTAGGATTTTTAGTAAATAGGAGAGCATCTTTACCATGAGTTACTTCTATTTGTGGTTTGCTGGTATTTATTTGTGTAAAAGGTGGCCAAATATTAGGGTGCCAAGCTTGATCTGGAGTTTCTGAATCCAAAGATTTCATTTAACTTTTATTGATTTGAAAAGTGAGATCAACTTATTTTTGATGTCAAGTTCTTTCCATAGTATATCGAAATTATTTGAGTCAATTTTTTTGATGTAAGGGAATTCAGTAATTAAAGGGATTCCACTAAATTCAACAAGTGTTTTGGGATTATCTAAGTGTTTTTCTCCATTAACAACTAAACCTAAAATCTCAATATTTCTTCTTTTTAAGGCTTCAATACTAAGCAGAGTATGGTTTAGAGTTCCAAGAGAGCTCTTACATACCAGTATTACTGGAAGGTTCCATCGTTTAATTTGATCTATTTGCAGAAAATTGCGAGTTATTGGAACCATTAATCCACCGGCTGTTTCTACAATTAATGAGCCTTTTACTTCTGGTAATCGCAACATATCAAAAATAATAGTTTTTTGATCTATTTCAGAAGCCCAATGAGGAGATAAAGGTTTTGTGAAGACATAAGCCTCTTTAATTATTTTCTCTCTACTTACTTTTGCAAGATTTTCAACAGTTTGACTATCAGTTTGCGATTCAATACCACTTTGTATAGGCTTCCAATAAAAAGAATTTAATCCTCTAACAAAAAAAGAGCTTATTAAAGTCTTACCAATATCAGTGTCTGTTCCACAAATTATAAATTTGAAAATACTATCTTTACTATTCATAATTTTTTTATAATTTGAATATCAATTGCCCATGAAAGGTTAACTGTATTATTGTAGTTCTTTGGCCAAAACTTTTGAATTTCTTTTAACTCTTTCACTGTTTTGCGTTTACAGTTTGTTGATTGTGCACCTACATTTATTAGGCTTCTAAAAAGCTTATATACATCTTCAAAATTTTCAAGATAATTAAACTGTTCTGAATAATGTATTTCTGTTGATTTGAAATCTTTTAATAATTCATTAGAGCAAAGGAAATTAAGACCACTATATTCAATATCAATTTTTCTACAAGTATCTTTCCATTCAGGAAAACAATCTTTTGTTGGATATGCAATGATTAAAAAACCACCAGGTATTAATTTACTAAACCAATTTTTTATTATCTTTTCTGGATTGTTTAACCAATGTACACAAAAGTTAGATGTTAATAGAGAACAGTTATTGATTTCAGGAGGTAAATCATTATTCAAATCCCATATAATTTTTTTACTAGATAATTTATTCACAAGAAGCATTTTTTTGCTGAAATCAATTCTGGATACTTTTTGGGAAGAAAAATTTTTTTCTATCTCGTCAGCTAATAGTCCAGGTCCCGATCCAAGATCTATCCATTCACCTTTTCTTTGGGGATTTAATTCCTTGATAAATTGAACTATCTTTTTTGCAAAAAATTTTTGAATATTTGAATACTCTAAATACCGATATGCAGCATCATTGAAATTGTTTTTTATTTTCTCATTCCACTGTTTATTATCCATTTCAATCATTAATTGTATTAATTAAAATCTCGTATAAATTTAAATTATTCAAGCAATGCCCTTGCTGAGCTAATTTAATTAAAATTGGCTTCCTATCAAGTGTTTTATTTAAGAAATCTAAAAAGTTATTATTTGATTCGTTGTCAAGAATTAAATCATTTTCTGATTTTATAAAAATAATTTTGCAATCTTTTTTAAGAAATACTGGAAAATCTCTATTGATGTAAAGTTCTTTTAAATCACTTAAAAGAAGAGTTTTATTTGAACTCTCTAAACTTTTATAAAAGATATTTTTAAAACTATTATTTATATCATTTGGCATAAATGATCTATGTATAAATTCTTTCAGCATATCCTTAGGTTTATCTTTTATGATTTTTGTTTCCATTCTTTTTAGAGACCTCAAAATAAAGTTTCTCTTATTACTTACAGGAAGAAAATTATTAAATGAATTGATAAGAACAATATGAGTTGCTTCTTCTAAAATTTTTTTTTGCATTAAATGAAAACCATATGAGTGGCATAAAGTCATTCTGATTTCTTTTTTAGATTCGCTTTTAATCCATTTTGCTTGATAATTATTTGTCGAAAAATAGCCTCTTTCATTATCTTGCCAATGCCAATTATTATTTAAAAAATCAACTTTATAATCATCCCAGAAATATTTATTTAGTCCCCACCCATGTTGAGTAATAATTTGTTTCATTTAAAATCTTTTAATATAGCAATGAAATTCTCTAGCATATTAAAATCTAAGTTTCTCCTTATTGTTATTCTTATTCTTGATTGACCAACTGGCACAGTTGGAGGTCTTATCGCAATTGCTAAAAACCCATTTTTTTCGAGATATTTTTGTAGATAAATTGCCTTTTCTTCTTGCCCAACAATAATTGATAAAATGTGAGAATCTCCTTGAACTGGAAAACTAAAATTTTTAATAATTTCATCTTTCCATACCTTTGCAGAAGATAACAAATCATTACCCCATTCTTTATTTTCTAAAATTTTATTTAAACCTTCTAGTGCCCCAGCAGCTAAAGATGGAGCAAGCGCTGTTGTGTACCTAAATGCACCACTTGTTTGGATAAGATATTCACCAATTTCGGAATTGGAAGCTATGAAAGCTCCACCGCTTCCAAATGCTTTTCCAAAAGTTCCAGTGATTATAGTTATATCCGAACGGCAATTAAAACTTAAACCCCTGCCCTCAGGGCCCAAGATCCCTATTGCATGAGCTTCGTCAACTAATAATTGAACACTATTTTTTTTGCAAATTTCCGTTATTTCTCTGAGCGGAGCAATTGATCCCTCCATGCTATAAAGAGATTCAACAACAACTAAAATAGAATTTTTTGTAGGGTTAGAATTAATAATTTTATCTTCTAAATCTTTTAAATTATTGTGTGAAAATCGAACCAGTTTTGCCTGCGCAGCTTTGACTCCAACTAATAAAGAGTTATGGATCAATTTATCTGCTATTACGATACTATTTCTGTTTGCTAAAGCCTCGATAGCGGCTATATTTGCTTGAAATCCGCTTGGGAAAAGTAATACTTTCTCTTGATCAAGCCACTTGGCAAGTTTTGTTTCCAATAATTTATGTATTGGTCTTGAACCTGTAATAAACCTAGAGCTTCCTGAACCAATACCTTCTAAAAGGCTTATTTCGTAAGCAGCTTTTATTAAATGCTTGTCCCTACTTAATCCAAAATAATCATTACTGCATAAATCTATAAGTTTTTTATTTTGCGAATTTAAACTTATAAGTTCGAATGGTTTTTTACCCAAAGAATATGTTTTTAATTTACGGATTCTATTTTTTGGAATTTTTATTTTTTTCATTTTGGCAAAATAAAATATAGTGGATTTAATTAAAAAGATTTAGATTTACTCTTAAAGTTTGCAAGGTATTTTTTGTTTATTAATATCTATATAGATCATATATTAAGAAGTCAACTCATCCTCTCTTCAATCACAATTATTGCTTAATTTAGAGGAATATTTCCCCTTTCCTCTTGATGATTTCCAATTAGAAGCAATACGAGCTATTAATAGCGGAAATTCTGTTGTTTTAACGGCACCAACAGGTTCGGGTAAAACATTGATAGGCGAATTTGCTATTTATAGAGGTTTATCTCATAACAGCAGAGTAATTTATACGACACCTTTAAAGGCCCTGTCAAACCAAAAGTTTAGAGATTTTGCTAATCAATATGGTGAGAATAAAGTTGGTCTTTTAACTGGAGATATAAGTATAAATAGAGAAGCACCAATCTTAGTCATGACGACTGAGATTTTTAGGAACATGCTTTATGGCGAATTTGATGAATTTGATGATCCCTTAGAAAATTTAGAGTCTGTTATTCTTGATGAATGTCATTACATGAATGACCCCCAAAGAGGTACAGTTTGGGAGGAAACTATAATCCATTGCCCTACTAGAACTCAAATAATAGCTTTATCAGCAACAATAGCTAATGCAGATCAACTACAAAATTGGATAGAAAAAGTTCATGGCCCTACAGTACTAATTAATAGTGATAAAAGACCAGTTCCACTTGATTTTATTTTTTGTAGTGTAAAAGGCCTCCATCCACTTTTAAATAATAAGGGTAATGGAATTCATCCAAACTGTAAGATTTGGAGAGCTCCCAAAGGGCAGAAAATGAGAGGGAAAGTTGGCAGGATAATGCAACCTAAGTCTCCCTCAATTGCCTTTGTGATATCGAAACTGGCTGAAAGAAATATGTTGCCAGCTATTTATTTTATTTTTAGTAGAAGAGGATGTGACAAGGCTATTGAGAATATAAAAGATTTAACTTTAGTAAGTTATTCAGAAGCAAATATGATATCCCAAAAATTAGATGTTTATCTTAAAAATAATCAAGAGGCAATTAAAGATAAATCTCAATGCGAGGCATTAAAACGCGGTATTGCATCTCATCATGCTGGATTATTGCCTGCATGGAAAGAATTGGTTGAGGAATTATTTCAGCAAGGTTTGATCAAAGTTGTTTTTGCTACCGAAACTCTAGCTGCAGGAATTAATATGCCCGCAAGAACAACTGTTATTTCCTCTTTATCTAAAAGGACAGAAGATGGGCATAGATTATTATTTAGCAGTGAATTTTTGCAAATGTCAGGAAGAGCTGGAAGAAGAGGAAAAGATACCCAAGGATATGTTGTTACATTACAAACAAGATTCGAAGGTGCCAAAGAAGCAAGTGCACTGGCTATAAGCAAACCAAATTCTTTAGAGAGTCAATTCACTCCTAGCTATGGAATGGTACTTAATCTTTTGCAAAGTTATACTTTAGAGAAGTCTAGAGAATTAATTAAAAGAAGTTTTGGTAGTTTTTTATATTTAGGTGAATCCTCAGGTGAGAATATGATTCTTGAAAATTTAGATAAAGATTTAATCGAATTAAGAAAAATTACATCTAACGTTTCATGGAAAGATTTTGATGCCTACGAAAAGATAAAAAATCGTCTTAAAGAAGAGAGAAGACTCTTGAAAATTTTAGAAAAACAAGCAGCAGAAAAATTATCAGAAGAGATCACTAATGCACTCCCATATATTAAAGATGGAAGCTTAATTTCAATAAAAGCTCCTCAAATTAAAAGAAAAATTGTTCCAGGATTAATTTGTAAGAAAATATATGAATCCCAAAAAATTAAGAGTTTATTGTGTTTGACAATTGATAATTTATTTATCCTTATAAAACCCTCATACATAGTAAGTATTTTTAATGATTTGGATGAGATTGATGTCTTAGGACTTGAAGCACCAAAGATTTATTTTTCTGGAGAGGTATTTATGGGAGATGATCTGTCGCAGTGTTTTGCGGATCGAATTTTAGAAGTTTCTAAAAAAAATGATTTACAAACTCCACAATATGATCTGACAACGGAAGTTTTGGCACAACAGCAACAAATAAATAATTTAGAAGAAACAGTCACTGATCATCCCGCACATAGATTTGGAGACTCCAAGAAATTAAAGAAATATAGAAAAAGAATTGTTGATGTTGAACAAGAAATAAATATGAGAAAAAAACTTCTTGAGGATAAAGAAAATCATAACTGGAGAACTTTTACCGATTTGATTAAAATTTTGAATCATTTTGGTTGTTTAAATGATTTGGAATTGACAGAAGTTGGACAAACAGTTGGGGCAATAAGAAGTGAAAATGAATTATGGATTGGTCTTGTTTTAGTTAGTGGTTATTTGGACGATTTAGATCCTCCTGAGTTAGCTGCAATTATTCAAGCTATATGTGTTGATTTAAGGAGGCCAAATCTTTGGTGTAATTTCAAGCCTTCTTTAAAGGTTATAGATGTTTTTAATGAATTAGATGGTTTAAGAAAATTAGTCGCTTCTCAACAAAATAAGTTTCATATTGAAATTCCTATCTATTTAGAAATAGAGTTGACTGGTATTATTTCTGAATGGGCAAGGGGAAAAAAATGGAAAGAATTGGTTTTTAATACTTCATTAGACGAAGGTGATGTAGTGAGGATTATTAGAAGATCAATTGATGTCCTTTCTCAAGTGCAATACTGTATTGGTGTTAGTAATAAATTAAAAACCAAAGCAAAGCTAGCATTAAAAGCTATTAATCGTTTTCCTGTTTCTGAATCTAATGATCTTATAAAAGTCTCTGAAGATATTAATCCTGCAACAAAAAGAATTGACAATAATTCTTAAATTTTTTATCAAATCATTGAATTAATATTCATTGCTTCATCAAATTCATCTTCGTTTAAATAACCTAATTTAAGTGTTGCCTCTTTTAAATTTAATGATTCTTTGAAAGCAAGGTTTGCAATTTCAGCTGCTTTTTCATAACCAACTTTTGGCACTATGGATGTAACTAACATGAGTGAATTTTCTAAATTTAACTTTATTTTTTTTTTATTAGGTTCCATCCCATCAACTAATTTTATTCTGAAGTTTTCTATTGCATTTTTAAGTAATTTTAAACTTGTAAGAATATTAAATCCAATAAGAGGCTTATATTCATTCATCTGTAAAGTGCCGCTAGAATTTGCCATTGAAACTGCATATTCAAGACCCATTATCTGAGTACAAACCATTGATAAGGCTTCGCATTGAGTCGGATTAACTTTACCCGGCATGATAGAACTTCCAGGTTCATTTTGAGGGATAATTAATTCATATATTCCTGATCTTGGACCAGAAGATAGAATTTTGATATCATTTGAAATTTTAAATAATGCACCTGCTAATATTTTTATCTGACTCATTACTTGAGCTAGACGATCATGCGAGGCCATGATAGAAAAATTATTTTTTGATTTATAGAACATTAGATTAGTATCGTCGGAAATTGATTTTATAGACTCTTCACAAAATCCTTTTGGACAATTAATCCCTGTACCAACTGCAGTTCCTCCCAGAGGTAAGAAATACAATTCATTCAGACTCATAATAATTGCATTTTCAGCATCTTTAAGTTGCTTTGACCATCCTGAGATTTCTTGCCCAAAAGTAAGTGGCACTGCATCTTGAAAATGGGTTCTTCCTATCTTTATTAGGTCTTTCCATTCTTCACTTTTTTTATCAAGGATCTGCGTAAGTTCTCTTATCGTTGGAACTAAATTTTTGATTATTTCATTAACAACAGATATTTGAATAGCTGCAGGAAAAGTATCATTAGTTGACTGAGATTTATTGACATCATCATTCGGATGAATTGGATGATGACTACCCAGCTCTGAATTTGTTTTTAATGCTGCAATATTTGAAATTACCTCATTTACATTCATATTTGTTTGCGTGCCACTACCTGTTTGCCAAACCTTTAAGGGAAACTGTGAATCATGAAGCCCATCAATTATTTCTGTACATGCCTCTACAATCAAATCTTTTTTTCTTTTATCTATTAACCCTAAATTGAAATTCGCAATTGAAGCAGCTTTTTTAATAAGGGTGAGTGAATAAATTAATTCAATTGGAATTAATTCTTCTCCAATAGAAAAATTTATTATCGATCTTTGTGTTTGAGCACCCCACAAAGCTTTGATGGGAACCTCTATTGTTCCCATACTATCTTTTTCAATCCTAAAGTTTTTTGTCATTATTCCTCTGAAAACACTGGTTTAACTTAGATAAGGTTTTCAGTAATCCTAGATACCTAACTTCTCCCATATTACACTTAAATTATTGAGATGAATTGAAGGATTAAAACATTCTTCCAAGTCTCCTTGATCAATAAAATCCATTATTTCATTATCTTTTTCTATATTTTGTTTGAAATTCCCATTCTGAGTATTCCAGGCTTGATGCGCATTTTTTTGTACTAAGCTATAAGCCTTTTCTCTAGACAAGCCCTTCTCCACAAGCAAAAGTAAAACTTTCTGACTAAAGATTACACCACCATATATATTTAAATTTTTGAGCATATTTTTTGGATAAACTTCCAAATTGCCTACTATATCTTTCATTTCCCTGAGCATAAAATGCAAACAGATTGATACGTCAGGTAACATGATACGCTCATTTGAACTATGGCTTATATCTCTTTCGTGCCAAAGTGGAACATTTTCCAGTGCTGCTAGGACGTAACTCCTCAAAATTCTTGCTAAACCGCTTACTCTTTCACTTCGAATAGGATTTCTTTTATGAGGCATGGCAGAACTTCCTTTTTGCCCTTTTGTAAAGCCCTCCTCAACTTCTAAAACATCAGTTCTTTGTAAATTTCTGATTTCAGTTGCGAATCTATCTAGAGAAGCGCCAACTAGTGCAATAGTTTGCACATATTCTGCATGTCTGTCTCTCGATATAACCTGAGTACTTGCTGTATCTGGCTTTAAGCCGAGTAAATCACAAGTTAATTGTTCTACTTCGGGATTCGTATTAGCGTAAGTTCCCATTGCACCACTTATTTGTCCAATTGCTACAGATTCTTTCAGTATTAACAATCTTTTTTTGTTCCTCATTATTTCTGCTAACCATCCAGCAAGTTTAAAACCAAAGGAAATTGGCTCCCCATGAATTGCATGAGATCTGCCAATCATTAATGTATTTTTGTGCTTCCTTGCTAATAATCTGACTTCATTTTCTAGGTTCTCAATTTCTTCTAATAACAATTCGCAAGAATCTTTTAACTGAAGAGATAAGCCAGTATCAAGTACATCACTACTAGTCATGCCAACATGTATGTATCTTCCAGAATCTCCTACAAATTCATTAACGCTTGTAAGAAATGCTATAACATCATGTTTAACTTCTTTCTCAATTTCTGTAATTCTAGATTCATCAAAATTTGCATTTGAACGTATCTCTTTCATGGCATTCTCAGGAATTTTTCCGAGAGAACAATTTGCTTCACATGCAGCTATTTCAACCTTAAGCCAACTCTGGAATTTTGCGCTTTCAGTCCAGATTTTCCCCATTTCGGGTAATGTGTAACGCTCGATCACAATTTTTATTAATTATCAATTTAAACTTTATAACCAAAATCGAATTATTGCCCTATACCTTAAAGATGTACTTGCCATTGCACATATTTGCCTGATTATTTTTTTCTTATGTAACATTTTTCTGACTAATAAAGAAAGCTTAAATATAAAAATGTTTGCTTTTATTACTTTCATTAATAATAGGTAATTTTTTAGTTGTAATTTAAAATTAAAAGGTATTAAAAATTTGGATCTTAGTCTTGTAGAAGTTCATTTTTCAATTTTGTTTATTGATTAATAGATGATTAAAAAAAGTAGATTAGACCTTTATCTTCTAAATGAAGGTTTATGTGAAACTCGTCAAAAAGCCCAAGGTTTAATTCTTGCGGGCAAGGTTAGAGATATCAATGGAAAAGTATTGGATAAACCTGGACAACAAGTATTAATTGGATCTGAATTTTCCATTGATTCCGAACCTATGTTTGTATCAAGGGGGGGCGAAAAATTATTGGAGGCATTTAAAAAACTTGAAATTAAAGTAAAAGATAAAATATGTATTGATGCAGGAATCTCTACTGGAGGATTTACTCACTGCTTATTGCAACAAGGAGCAAAGTTAGTTTATGGGATAGATGTTGGTTATGGACAGACTGCATGGAAGATTAGAAATAACCCAAAAGTCATACTTTTTGAACGAACTAATATTCGAAATTTAAAACCTAATGATCTTTTATCTAAAAGTCTTGAATTACCAAATTTTGTAGTTGCTGATTTGTCTTTTATTTCATTAAAGTTAGTTTTTAATTCTATTTGTAATTTACTAGTAGGAGATTCTATAGAAGGAATATTTTTAATTAAACCTCAATTTGAGGTGGGTAAAGATAAAGTGAGTAAAGGTGGCGTTGTTCGCAATCCTAAATTCCACACTGAGGCGATAGAGTCTGTTATTAAAGCTGCAAAGAATTCTCAATGGAATATTAAGAATTTGATAGCTTCTCCTTTAGTAGGTCCTGCTGGAAATCATGAATATCTAGCTTGGATGTGCTTAAGAAGTGAATCAAATCCAAAAATTAATAGTGAATATATACAAAATTTAGTAAATGAAACTCTTTGAATTAGAGAGCTTCTTCATCTTTGTCGCCAGTTCTAATTCTCACAACGGAATCAATTGATGTGATGAATATTTTTCCGTCGCCTATCTCCCCAGTTTTTGCTGCTTCAGCAATTGCATCTATGACTGAATTAACTTTTTCATCTTCCACTACAACCTCTACTTTGAGTTTTTGAAGGAATTCAACAGTAAATTCGGAACCTCTATATCTTTCAACTTGTCCTTTTTGTCTTCCAAAACCTCTGACTTCACTCACAGTCATTCCAACAATACCAGAGTTTACTAATGCAATTTTTACATCCTCTAGTTTAAATGGACGAATGATTGCCTCAATTTTCTTCATGATTAAATCTTGAATATCATTATTTTAATTGTTTTTTTGGAAAACATCCATCATTGAAATATCAGAAAAACATTTAATATCTAGGCCTGCATTCATGGCATCTTCAATTAATAATTTGGAGTTTTCCTCAGAAATAATTACTGTACTATTTGATAATGCTTCCCACTTATCATTCTCAAAGTGTGTTTGAAGCCATAACATTCCAATTGCACTGTTTGGTTGAAGGGATTTATTTAAGTTGTTATCGATAGTTATCAAACAAATGTCCATTAATTTTTGTCTTTGAACTAAACACATATAACCCCTTTGAATGGCATTATGATTGTTACTATTGATACAAAAATAGGATTTCACAGGTTTTGACTTAGTCAATTGTAATACTTTGGGCTTTCTTAGAATTTTGCGAATTTTGGTCTTTTTATATAGGTTAAGTAAATAAGTTCCATTAAAAATGAGTACAGCTAAATTAGATGATTCGACACAAAGACCATTATATGGTGAGAGAATTATTGAAGAATCAAAAATAATTTGTTTCGAGAACCCAAATAAAAAAAGAATTTATGAAATTTCTATCCAGTTACCCGAATTCACATGTAAGTGCCCCTTTTCTGGTTATCCAGATTTTGCAAAGCTAAATATTGTTTATCAACCAAATTTGAGAGTCTATGAGTTGAAGTCTCTAAAGCTTTATATTAATAGTTTTAGAGATATGAAAATATCACATGAGGAGGTTGTTAATAGAATTATGGATGATTTATTGAATGCAGGATCACCTCACTGGATACATTTAAATGCTGCATTTAACCCGAGAGGGAACGTTTCTATGCAATTGGATATTTTTAGTGGACAGAAAAAATATTAAAAATTTTTTATTTCTTCTGATATTTTAAAAAATTCTTTTTTAAAACCAACTAGATTTTTATTGCTTAGACCTCCAATGGATAAATTTTGTGATTCTTCATTTACAAGAATCCATAATTGGTTAGTAGGTATAAGACTTATTATTGTTCCAAATATAATTAATATAAAAGAAAAGTAAATAAATGGTATAGACGGATCATTTTTAATTATTAATCCGCTGCTGGGGATTATTTTTTTCAGAGATACTTTTGAAGAGTTAACTTCCAAAGGATCTTCATTGATATAGAGATTTTTTCCTGAAAAATTTTCTACATTGGAAATTTTAAGTGGACCATTCTCATTATCTATTGTTAAAAGGAAATTTTTTTTATTCTCTGAACCTAATTCAACTAAAACTCCCCAAACTTGATTTCCGATTTCAGGAATCTCCTTTAACTGTAATTGATAAAGGATATTATCTATTTCTAAAACAACATTTGATATTGCCCAATCAGCTTGATAAATAGTTAATCCTTTAAACCTTATTGGGTGATTAACTTTGGCAGTTTTTATTTCATTTAATTTTAAATCTTCAGAAGAAAAATCTAACTTTGAAATAAACTGTTTGGGTATACCATCACTTTCTCGTTCTATAGAAAAATCAACTAATTTTACTTTGGCTTTTGAGTTCGTGCTCTCATTAATAAGATCTAAGCTTTCCCCAGGCAACAAATATTGTTCTTTTGTTTGACTTGTAAAACTCCCATATGCCGAACCTATAAGTAGTACTATTAATCCAATATGTACAACTAAAGGACCTATTTTTCCAATTAAGCCTCTTCTTGCAGAAATATGACTTTTAAATTTGTATGTTTCCCATCCTCTTTTTTTAAGTAATAAATTAGCTTTGGAAATGTAGTCTGCATCTTTATTGATTTGGTGACTCGACGATAATTGCAGATTGCTGAATTTTTTTTCGCTCTTATATTCAATCCATTTTATAGAAGCTTTTAAGGAAGGAATTTGTCTCCTAAAACTACAAGCTGCTAGAGAAATGCAAAGAAGAATTAATGCTAATAAAAACCAAAAGCTTGTATATATGTGATCCAATTGAATTCTTAAGACTTTTTCGCCATTTAAAAATCCCAAAATAGGAGCGTCATCGAAAATATCAATGTAGAATTTTTTATTACTACCTTGAGGTATGAAAGTTCCTATGCCACTTGATATGGCTATGAAGATTATAAGTGATATAGCGAATCTTAAACTAGATATTTTTAAAATTAAATTCTTAAAAATAATCATTTAAATCCAATTTGAGAATAAATTTAATAATCCTAGGGAAACTAAAAATATTCCACTTAAAGTAGGAATTATTTGACTAAATTTCCTGAGCTCTAAAAATTTTTTTAAGTTTTCTGCTGTAGCTCCAGCAATGATTAAAGGAGTTACTTGGCCTACTCCAAAGAAAAATAAAAAAATAATTGAGATTGACGGGTTTTTGGCTTGCGATACCCAAGCTAGAAGAGTTGCTAAAACTGGAGTAATGCAAGGTGAAGAGGCTAGTCCAAAAGTAGTTCCTATCGCAAAAGGTGCTAAAAAGGATGGTATTTTATCTTCAATTATTTCTAAATCAGGTCCATTAGGGAACTGAAACTTTAGAATTCCTAGTAAATTTAAACCCATAATTATTGCTATCAAGGCAACTACTGAGGTGTAATAAGATGGTATTTGCCCGTAGATTTTTCCTAAGAATCCACTGGCAGCCCCTAATGCAACTAGTGAAAAAACAACTCCTCCTGAAAAACTAATAAGTTTAAATTTATTTTTCTCTGTTCCTCCTATATAAGCAATTGTGACTGGAAGTAATGATATCGAACATGGCCCCAAACTCGTTAAAAGTCCTGCGCTGAAGACCAAAAAAATAGTAAATGGGCCAGGATTATTAAGACCATTTTGCATAAGCAGATTACCCTTTTGAGATAATTCTGAAATAACTAAATTAAATGATTCGATAGCTTGCCTTAAATTCCTTAAATTCTAACTAATTAAGAGTCTTTCGTGTATTAATCATACCTATGAATCCTGTTGATTCTAATGAACATCTTAGTAACATTCCTGCAATAAAAAAAGAAGCAACTAATGAATTCCCACCATAACTTATAAAAGGTAGTGGTAAGCCTGTTGTAGGCATTGAACCTGTTGCTACAGCAATATGCATTATTGATTGACCTGTTAACAATACAGCACATCCGATAGCAACCAATTTTGTATAGTTATTCCTGCACTTAAGAGCAATTCTTAGGCTTATATAAGAGAAAATTGCTAAGAATACCAAGAATAAACTACATCCTAACAAACCAAATTCTTCTGCAAATATGGCAAAAATAAAATCTGTGTACATAAATGGTAGGTATTGTAATTTTTGTATAGAAAGCCCAAAACCTTGTCCGAATAGACCTCCTGAACCTATAGCTAATAAACTCTGAACCAATTGAAACCCACTTTCCTGTTGATCTTTCCAAGGATTAATAAATGAACTAACTCTAAGTTTTTGATATTCGTTAGTAAGGATACTAAAACAACCAGTAATTAGACCTAATGAAGCAAATGAGGCAAGAGAGCTAAGTTTTACTCCTCCGCATAAACCCATTACCCAAAAAAGAATTCCAGTTAATGATGCAGTACTTAAATTAGGCTGCTTTAGTATTAATAAAATTAATAAACCAAATGAGATTATTGTTATTAATTTTTTATCATTCTTAATCAGATTCCAATGAGCGAAAAGGTTAGAAGCTTCTAGAATTAAAAAAGGTTTAATTAATTCAGATGGTTGCAGACGTAAATTTCCTAGTACTAGCCATCTTGAAGATCCGTTAACTGTAATTCCAGTAATATTGGTTAGGAATATTAAAAATAAAAAAATAAAAAAAATAATTCTTGAAAACTTTAAAAGATTTCTAATATTTGTATTAAGAACGAAATAAAATAGACCAATTCCTGGAATTGTCCAAATAATTTGTTTTTTTAAGAAGTAAGCCCAATTTCCCATTTCCCTACTAGCCACCCACCAACTTGATGATCCAAGAATGCATATTCCTAATATTGACCAAATCCCAACGAGCATAACGATGATTTTTGCCTCATAAGGCCATATTTTCCAAGGCAAGGGAAATATAGACTCTATTAAATTATTTTGATTCTTTTTGTTATAAGAACTAAGGTTTTTTATTCTTTTAGAAGTTCTTTTATATTTTATTTTTTCTTGACTTATCTCCAATTTTTTAGATGTATATGTACTATTGAGACGTTAAATTGAGATTTTGCCAAGTCTTTTATTAACGTTTTAAAGAGTTAAAGCGATTCAAAAGATGACTTTTCATAATTTTTATTCTTGAAGAATAAAGTAAAAAATGGTCTATAGATTCATTATAAATTTTAAGAATTAATTTTTTATAAAAAAAAACTAGCTAAAAGGCCCCTCTCCGTGATAGATTCCGTGAGTTTATATACTTACTTCAAACCATTTCAGAGGGGGTTTCTAATCTATGTTCACATCAGTGGACTCAAATAGAAAAAAACTTGAGCATCCTTCTAAGGAGAATGTTCAAATTCCTCAATCCCTTGATAATTCGATCATCAAAGAAAGCAAATATGGCATTTCCAGTCAAATAGAAAATTTCCTTTCTCAAAATGATGAATACACAAAATTGCAATTAAAAATTTTTGGAATTACTTTTGTTGTCTCTATTTTGGTGGCTTCAATAACTGCAATTTTTCTTGGATTTGTTTTTGGTTTTAGTATTTTTATAGGTTCAATTGCCGGTATTTTTTACTTACGTTTGCTTGCTAAAAGTGTAGGAAAACTTGGTAAAGAATCATCAGGTGTTTCAAAATTGCAACTATTAGTTCCAGTTTGCCTCTTTATCTTTGCGAGCAAGCTAGGATCCTTGGATATTTTTCCTGCAATGATAGGTTTTTTTATTTATAAACCTTCACTCATTTTTTATTTTTCACGTTCTTAAGTAAATTTTTTTTTCAAATCAAATGTTCTTTAATTCCTTGCTAACAAATTTTGCAGCATTAGAAGTTGGTCAACATCTTTATTGGCAAATTGGAAATATCAGACTTCATGGACAGGTATTTTTGACATCTTGGATTTTATTAGGAGCGTTATTAGTTTTTATTTCTTTAGGAACTAAAAAAATGGAAAATGATCCTAAAGGCCTTCAAAACCTGCTTGAGTTTCTCTGGGATTACATAAGAGATCTTGCTAGAACGCAAATAGGTGAAAAAGTTTATAGAGATTGGATGCCATTTATAGGTACTTTATTTTTATTCGTCTTTGTTAGTAATTGGGGAGGAGCTTTAATTCCTTGGAGATTGATTAAATTACCAAGTGGAGAGTTGGGAGCACCTACTGCAGATATCAATACAACAATAGCCTTGGCTCTATTGGTTTCACTTTCTTATTTCTATGCCGGTTTAAGCAATAAAGGTTGGAGATACTTTGAATACTATGTACACCCGACTCCTATTATGCTTCCTTTTAAAATTCTAGAGGACTTTACTAAACCTTTATCACTTTCTTTCAGGTTATTTGGAAATATTTTGGCTGATGAACTTGTTGTTGGTGTTTTAGTCTTTTTAGTTCCACTAATTTTACCTATACCTGTTATGTTTCTAGGTTTGTTTACTAGTGCAATTCAGGCATTGATTTTCGCGACTCTAGCTGCCTACTACATTGGAGAAGCTGTTGAAGAACATCATTAGCTTTCTTTGACTACATTCAGGCGCTTTTACAAAGGGTCTGTAATCTGGCAAAATATTTAATCGCGTAGGTCTGAAATTATCAGACCCATTCTTAAATTTAGAGGATGTCCAAGCGTGTATGACAAAAAAGATTTATCAAAAGTATTAAGCTCTTTATTTCAAAATTATGGATTCGATTACTTCCGCTGCATCAGTTGTAGCTGCTGGTTTAGCAGTTGGCCTTGGTGCTATTGGCCCAGGTCTTGGACAAGGTAACGCAGCTCAAGGTGCTGTTGAGGGGATAGCCCGTCAACCAGAAGCTGAAGGTAAAATAAGAGGAACTCTTCTTTTATCATTCGCTTTCATGGAGTCATTAACAATTTACGGATTAGTTGTGGCTTTGGTACTACTTTTTGCTAATCCTTTTTCCTAAAAGTTAATATTGCTTCTATATCCTTACTAGCAATTTTTTAAATTTAATTTTTTAACTTCAACTGAATCATATGTTGGCCTTTAATTTTTTTGGTGCTACAGAAGGTGGATTATTTGATATAAATGCCACTTTGCCACTAATGGCGATACAAGTAGTTGCTCTTACTTACATATTAAACTCTCTCTTTTTTAAGCCTGTTGGCAATGTTGTTGAAAAAAGAGAAAAGTTTGTAAGTAATAATATTATTGAGGCCAAAAATAAACTTTCAGAGGTTAAAAAATTAGAAGCTGATTTATTAACTCAGCTTCAAAGTGCTCGTTTGGAAGCTCAAAGAATTGTGAACGAAGCTGAAAATGAGTCTGACAAGCTTTATAAAGAAGCACTAGAACTCGCTAACGATGAAGCAAATGCTTCAAAAGAGAAAGCAAGGCTAGAAATTGAAAGTCAGACATCTGCTGCTCGTGATCAACTTTCTAAACAGGCTGATTATTTAAGCGAACTTATTGTTAATAGATTGATTCTAGAAAAATGAATTTAACTCTTTTAGCTACAGAAGGTTTTGGATTGAATTTCAATTTATTTGAAACTAATATCCTTAATTGGGCTGTAGTGGTTTTCGGTCTTTATAAATTTTTGCCTGGTTTTCTAGGTAAAATGCTTCAAAAAAGGAGAGAAGGAATCCTTCTTGAATTAAAAGATGCTGAAGATCGACTCCTTAATGCTACTAAATCCCTTGAAAAGGCAAAGGAAGACTTATCTTCAGCAGAAGATAAAGCTTCTCAAATAAAAGCAGATTCTCTC
>QCIJ01000012.1 GCA_003216755.1 Prochlorococcus sp. AG-402-K22
GAAATCTTAGAAATAGTTTTGATAAAAATATTGTTGATAAAAAGGTTGATAAAATTTTCGAAACTGGAAGACAATTTGTTGATGGAGTATCTGGTGCTAGGCCAGGAAAAAGAAGGAATTCAGATTTTCAAGGAATAACAAGTAAGAGTGTTAAAAAAGTAGGAAGATGGGTATCTGAAAAAGTGGATTTATTTTTTGATGAAGATAATGATGATTGGAATGATGAGAATTTTTACGATGATAACAGCGATATTAAGACATTTTCCAGAGAATCAAATTCTTATGAATTTGCTAAACAGCACTCAAAAAGACCTTTAGAAGCAATATCTTTAAGGCAACAAAAAAATTTACAGACAACTGAGCAAAAAATATTACCTTACGTGAAAGAGAGTAAGGACGAAGATTGGCCAGATGAAATGGATTTCAAAGTTGAAAGATGGCAAAGAGCTTCAGAAAAAGAGAATAATATTTCGAGAGATCAATCAAACCAACAAGTTCAATCAAAATCAAGAAATCTTCCCAGATCAAGAAGAAGAAGAGTATAGTTTCGTAAATTCTTTGATTCCTGAATAGCCTAATAAAGTTTCTAAATGTGGATTGAATACTTCTCTAATAATTGTTAGTGGCTTTTTGTCTCGAAAAAATCTATAATTTCTTGACCAGAATGGACCTTTAAAACAAAATTGATCCTCTAACCAATTTGAATTAACAAGTGAAATTCGGTCAACTTCTCTAAACAATTCTGATCTGTCTTGTGTCAAATTCTTCCAAATTGGTTCTTCTTTGGCTTTTAAATTTTCATTCACTTGTTCTGCATTCCACCAACTTTCAGCCCATGCTAGGTTTTTATTATTGTTTTTAATCCATACTTGTCTTCTAATTAAAGGTCCATTTAATTGATTTAATTCTTTAGGACCTTCTTCAATGAATAGATGATCTACTCGCATTGAAATTAATTTAATTTTCGTCTCTTGATTAGTTAAAAGATGTAAATGTCTAGTGGGACTTCCATCCCCAAGCAGCATTAATTTCCATGGTCCAGATATTTTTGGTAATGAATTTTTCACCAAAAAAGTAGAGGCTTTTTCTTCCCATAAAATTTTTGGTGAGTTAAAAAGTTTATTATTCAGTGCTCAGAGGAATGCTTTAAAGATGATAACTTTTTTTCGACAAAAATATTTGCCTTTTCTTTTTTTATTTCGCTTATTTTTAGCCAAACAAGTAATGCAGTTAAATCAGCTTTGCTTACTCCAGGAATTTTTGAAGCATCACCAAAATTTTTTGGCTTTATCTTATTCAAATTTTCTCTAGCTTCTAAAGATAATGTATCTATCTTTTCATAATTTATTTCTTTAGGCAGAGATTTACAGCTTTGACGATTTATTTGTTCAATGTTGTTTTTTTGTCTTTTAAGGTAACCCTCGTATTTAATATCTATTTCAACACCTTCCTGTATTGAAGAACCTAGATTTCTTTCATCCAAATTATATTTAATTAGATCTGAATAATGAAAGTTTGGTCTTTTTAAGAGTTCTTTCAAAGTTGTTGAGCCTTTGATTTTTGATCCCGTTTCTAATTCTATTTTTTTTGATATTTCATCGGTATTTTTTAAACGAGTGTTATTTAGTCTAAATTTCTCTTCCTCGAGGAGTTTCATTTTTTCTTGATAGGCCGACCATCTTTTCTCATTAATTAGCCCTATTTGATAACCTAATGGTGTTAATCTCCTGTCTGCATTATCTCCTCTAAGAGTTAACCTATATTCACTCCTACTAGTGAGAACTCTGTATGGTTCTTTGAGATCTTTGGTAATTAAATCATTGATCATTGTTCCTATATAACTGCTTTCTCTAGTGAAGATTATTGGATCTTTTTTGTTTAGTTTTCTTGTCGCATTGACTCCTGCAACTAATCCTTGTGCTGCTGCTTCTTCATAACCAGTAGTGCCATTAATTTGTCCGGCGCTAAATAAATATTCAATCTCTTTCGTTTCGAGTGATGTTTGGAGCTGTGTTGCAGGTATATAGTCATACTCGACAGCATATGCTGGTCGCAACATTTTACATTCACCTAATCCAGGTAACGTCCTTAAAAGTTCTAATTGTATATTTTCGGGTAAACCTGTAGAAAATCCTTGTACATATATTTCAGGGGTATTAATTCCTTCTGGTTCTAAGAAAATTTGATGTGATTCTTTATCAGCAAATTTGACGATTTTATCTTCAATTGATGGACAATATCTTGGCCCCTTACTATCAATAAAACCGCCGTAAATGGGAGTTAAATGTAAATTGTCTCTAATTAGTTGATGTGTTTTGGTAGTTGTTCTTGTAATGTGACAACTAACTTGGGGCATATTATTTTTTATATCTGGGTCAAACGAAAAATATTTATCTGCTGCAGTACTTGGTTGAATATCTAATTCATCAAAAATGATACTTCTTTTATCAACTCTTGCTGGAGTTCCTGTTTTTAAACGTTCTGTTTTGATACCAATTTCGTGCAAATTTTGAGTAAGACCTTTTGCTGCTTGTTCGCCCGATCTACCAGCTGACATTGATTTATTTCCTATCCATATTCTTCCCTCTAAGAACGTACCAGCTGTTATGATAACTGATTTTGCTGAATAATAACTACCAAAGAAAGTCATTACACCTTTTATTCTTTTTTTTAAGATTTTTTTTGAGTTCAATCCAATTTCTTCAGTTTTTGCGATATCTAGTTCAGTAATCATTGCTTCTTTTAATGATAAATTATCTGTATTTTGTAGTATTTCAATCATCTTTTTTGAGTATTCTCTTTTATCTGTCTGAGCTCTTAATGCCCATACAGCTGGACCTCTACTTGCATTTAATATTCTTTTTTGTATAGCTGTCTCATCAGCTAATTTACCAATAATTCCACCTAATGCATCAACTTCACGTACCAACTGACTTTTTGCCGGGCCGCCAACAGCTGGGTTGCAAGGTTGCCAGGCAATCCTATCTAAATTGATTGTAAATAAGGCTGTAGAAAATCCTAATTTCGCTGTTGTTATAGCTGCTTCGCATCCTGCATGTCCTCCTCCAATAACAATGACGTCAAAAGGTTCATTTGTTGAGTGATGATCTTCCATTTTAGGATCGATTTAATTAGCTAAATTCCTAAATCTCGTAAATTGAGGTTCAAATAATAATTTAACAGTTCCTACGGGTCCATTTCTATGTTTAGTGACAATGATTTCTGTAATTCCTCTATCTTCAGTCTCTGGATTATAGTATTCATCTCTATAAATCATTAATACTAAATCTGCGTCTTGTTCAATAGATCCTGATTCTCTTAGATCGCTTAACATTGGTCTTTTATTTGTTCTAGACTCTACTCCCCTACTAAGCTGAGATAAAGCTACTACTGGTACTTTTAATTCTCTGGCCATGCTTTTAAGACCTCTGGTTATTCGTGAAAGTTCTTGCACTCTATTATCAGGGGTTGATCCTTCCATTAACTGGAGGTAATCAATTACAATTAATCCAAGTTCTTTTTTTTGTTCAGCTATTAATCTTCTGCATAGAGATCTCATCTCTAAAACACTTAAGTTAGGCTTGTCATCTATAAATATTGGTAATTGACCTAATGAATTGATACCTTCTCCGAGTAATGGCCATTCATCTTGCTGTAATCTTCCTGTTCTTAGCCTGCCACTCTCGATTCCAACTTCCATAGAGAGTAATCTATATGTCAACTGTTCTTTACTCATTTCAAGGCTAAATACACACACAGGTAAATCTTGAGATTGTGCAACATTTTTAGCCAGATTAAGAACTATTGAAGTTTTCCCCATTGAAGGTCTTCCAGCAACAATTATTAAATCACTTCTTTGGAAACCTTGAGTCATCGCATCAAGGTCGTAGAAATTTACTGGAATACCAGCTACTGAAGTACCTAAAGATCTTGACTCTATTTCATTGAAAGTAGTTGTAAGAATTTCAGCTGCTTGAGTCAGGCCTTTTGAAGGTTTTTCTTGACTGATTTCAAATATTTTTTGCTCTGCTTTATCTAGAACTTCATTAGTATCTTGAGTTTGATCAAAACCTAGTTGAACCACTTCATTTCCAGATCTGATAAGTTGCCTTCTCATGAATTTGTCGTTAATTAAATTAGCAACTTGTTCTATGGAAGCTGTAGAGGAAACATTTTCAACTAGTTCTACCAGTTTGCTGTTTCCTCCAATTTTTTCTAGTGATCCATTATCTGCTAACCAAGCACTCATTGATGTTAAATCAGTTGGTTTACCCTGGGTATGCAACATTAATGCTGTTCTATAAATCTCTTGATGGGCATTTATATAAAAAGCTTCAGGTTTAATTAAGTCTGCAATTCTTCCGATCGCGTCTGGATCAAGTAGTATGCCACCAAGAACAGCTTCCTCTGCTTGAATGTTTTGAGGAGGTACTAATCCAGAATTTTCACTATTAAAATCCTTTTTAAAATTTTTATTTTGCCCATTATTAGGAAAAGGTACGTAAACCATATCTTTAATTGCTTAGATATATACTCTGGCTACTTTTCAAAATAATGCAACAAATTGATTAACTTGTTACTTCAATATTTACTTCTGCATTTACTTCTGGATGTAATTTTATTTTTGCAGTAAAGGAACCTAAATTATGAATATCAGGAACAGTAATGTTTCTTCTGTCAATTTCTTTTTTAGTAGCCGCTTCTATCGCTTCGGCAACATCCCCATTGGTAACCGTTCCAAAAAGGACACCATCTTCTCCAACCTGTTTTTTGATAGTGAACCTACCTATTGTAGATAATGCAGTTTGGAAATCTAAAGCTTCTTGCTTTAATTTATCAGCAGCGATTTTTTCTTTTTCTTTCTTCCTTTCAATTTGTTTAAGGACTGCTGGTGTTACATTCATTGCCTTGCCATAAGGTAATAGATAATTTCTTGCGTATCCAGGGGCTACTTCAACTAGATCTCCTTCTTTACCAAGTGATGCGATTGATTCAGTTAATGCGACTTGTACTCTTTTAGCCATGAAAATATTGAACAATATAGTTAATAATAAGACCTAGAGGGTAACTTTACTTTTTTTGCAAGACCAAATTTCGCAAGAATCTTAATATGTTCCCATGTTATGTCTATCTGACCTCTAAATAATCCCTGTTTTGCCGAATTGGGAAATGCATGATGGTTATTATGCCAACCTTCTCCAAATGTTAATGCAGCGACCCATGCATTGTTTTTAGATGAATCACCACTTTCAAATGGTGCTTTACCCCAACAATGCGTCGCGGAGTTGACTAGCCAAGTTATGTGATAAACAACCACAAGCCTCAATGGGATTCCCCAAAGGACTAGAGCCCATCCTCCAACTCCTAATTTTTGACCTATTGCGTACAAAGAAAGTCCAATAGGAATTTGTAAGAATAAAAAATATTTATTTAGAAATCTATAGTATGGATCCTTGATTAAATCTGCACTTAGTTTTGGAACAGCTTTTAGTGCTTCAACGTCTTTAAACATCCATCCCATATGACTCCACCAAAACCCCTTTTTACTATTGTGATGATCTACTTCAGTATCTGAAAAAGAGTGGTGATGCCTATGTAAACCTACCCAATCTATTGGTCCATGCTGGCAACTTATAGCTCCACAGGTAGCAAAAAATCTTTCTAACCATCTTGGAACAATGAACGATCTGTGTGATAACAATCTGTGATATCCAAGAGTTACTCCTAAACAAGCAGTTACCCAGTAAAAAAATAATAATGAATAGACTGCAGGGAGACTCCAAAATTTTGGTTGTATAGCTACAAGAGAAAGAATATGAATTGCAACCATAAAAACGATTGTTCCCCACGTTTTATGTAGTCTTGGAGGATATCTTTTTGAATGACTGGAAGGTTCCAGTAATTTTTCTGAGAGTTCTATAACTTTTTCAGCTGGAACAGGTTTTTTTAATTTTGCTGTTTCTTGGAAAATTACTGAATTCATGATATTGAAATACTATTTTCAAAATTACCGATATGTAATATTATCATACTATACTATTGATAAGTTTAATTATCTGTGAGTCTCGGATATCGCGATAAATTATCTAGAGGTCGAAGGGCTATGGCTCATTTGATACACCTCTGGCATGAAAGAAATGGATGGTCTCACAGAGTTTTGCCATTGCTTTCTGAAGTTCTTGATCTAGGTAAAGTTCATAATTCGCAAATTTCTAATCTTAGGAATGGGAAGTTATCTTCGCCAGGTCCTGAAGTTTTTCTTGCTTTAGCTCAAGTTAATACGATTCTTGATCAAGGTATTGAAAAAATTAGGGATCGTTTTGAAAGTGATTACCCAGAGTTATGGAAATCTTTGGAAGAGTCTGCATTACCCCTAAAAAATGATTCTGGTAATCCATTGTCGGCCGGGGAGTTATTCGAGATATTTTCAGGATTAAAATCTCTACCTTCATCTTTTGACTGGTACATAGAAGATGAAGAAGCTTCTGCTTTAAGTGATGCTCTTTCAGTGCATTTTTGTCAGAATAAGGCTTGGAGATCATGCAAAGTTCAGGTAATGGAAGCCTATGCTGTCAATAAATCTTCCCGTAGAGAACGTTTTGCTGAGGTAATAGCAGGAATTAGAGATTATACGGCAGAAGAATTAGATGGAGAACTTCTTGATTTATATGAGGCTTCTAAAAAACTTTCTTATTTTCAGGGTAGGGGACCTAATGCTTTCCTCGCAGAATTAAGAAATTTAGCTTCTGAAAAATAACATGAATTTTCATAATAAATGACGCTTAACAATAACTTAAAACTGGCTGAAAACGCTGTTCTTTCTGTCGAAGAGAGTTTAAGTAAAGTTTTCCAAGAAAGGTCCAATCAGGTTTTCCAGAAATTAGACAATATTTTGACAATTTTTAAGGAAGAAAAAGTTTCTACTAATCATTTCAATCAATCTTCTGGCAGTGGTCATGATGATATATCTAGAGAAAAAATTGATGCGGTTTTTGCAAAATTGTTTCTTGCCGAAAAGGCAGCTGTGAGGATGCAATTTGTAAGTGGAACGCATGCAATAAGTTCTGTCTTATTTGGAATTCTTAGACCTGGAGATGTAATGTTATCTCTTACAGGACAACCATATGACACGTTAGAAGAAGTCATAGGAATAAGGGGAGGAGGAAAAGGCTCACTTAAAGATTTTGAGATTGAATATAAGCAAATAAATATCTGCGAGAATTTTGATTCTTTTGAAGAAAAAATTGTTCATTCTTTTAAAGAAAATTCATGCAAATTAGTATTCATACAAAAAAGTTGTGGATATAGTTGGAGAAAATCTCTTACGAATCATCAGATAGAGAAAATTTGTAGTCTTATTCATTCTCTTGATCCTAACTGTATATGTTTTGTTGATAACTGTTATGGGGAGCTTGTTGAAGATAGTGAACCAATTTCTAAAGGGGCAAATATAATTGCTGGATCATTGATTAAAAATTTGGGAGGAACAATCGTTCCTACTGGTGGGTACGTTGCAGGAGATGCAGAGTTGGTTGAGATGGCATGTTCTAGATTAACCTCGCCAGGTATTGGTTCTTCTTCAGGAATAAATTTTGGACTAGGAAGATTAATTTTGCAGGGTTTGTTTTTAGCACCACAAATTGTTCACGAATCACTAAAAGGTGCTGATATGGTTGCAGCAGTCTTTAAAAATTTGGGATTTAAGGTTTTACCAGAGCCAGCAACTTATAGATCTGATCTTATTCAGTCAGTAAGATTGAATAATCCTGATTTGGTACAAAAAGTTTGTCAATCTTTTCAAAATTCTTCACCAGTAGATTCTTTTCTGAATGTTGTTCCATCATTAATGGATGGATATGATTCAAAATTATTAATGGCAGGAGGTACATTTATTGAAGGTAGTACAAGTGAATTTTCTGCTGATGCCCCTCTAAGAGATCCTTACAATATTTTTGTTCAAGGTGGTTCTCACATAGCTCACATCAAAATTGCTTTAATTCGATTATTATCTGAATTATTAGAGGAAAAATTAATTTCAAGGGATTCTCTACTTCCTTTATCAACTTAATCATGTCTTACAAGTTTCCAGACAACCTCAACTATGCTGATACTCATGAATATGTCTTGGAAGAAAATGGATTATTAAAAATTGGAGTTAGTGAATTCGCTATAGATCAATTAGGAGATATTGTTTTTGTTGAATTAGCTGATCAAGGGGCGACTTTAGAGAAAGGTGAGACTTTTGGAACAATAGAATCAGTTAAGGCCGTTGAGGAAGTCTATATGCCTTTTGCAGGGGAAATAGTATCTGTAAATGAAAGTGTTATTGAGAACCCTGAGCTTTTACAGAATGATCCGATTGGAGACGGTTGGTTAGTCATTTTGAAAACAGAATCAAAAGCATCAATTGCTGATTTGATGACTTCTGAGGAATATCAATCAAAGGTTGTACCAAAATAAGACAAACTTTTTAAAAAGAGCTATTTTAAAGAAAAATATTTTAATATGACATTCAAATTTGGGTCTGATTTGTTTATAGATAGGCATCTTGGGTTAGGAGATAATGATGAAAGAGTTATGCTGAATAAGCTTGGTTTTAATAATATTGATCAATTTATAGATCAAGTTATTCCAGAAGATATTCAGCTTAAAGATAAATCTTCAGAAATATTGCCCCAAGGTTGTTCAGAAATTGAGGCTTTAAATGAATTAGAAGAGATTGCGAATAAAAATACTAAAATGAGATCACTAATAGGCCTTGGTTATTATGACAATCACATGCCTAAAGTAATCCAAAGACATGTTCTTGAAAATCCAAGGTGGTACACGTCTTATACTCCATATCAAGCAGAAATTGCACAAGGAAGATTAGAAGCTCTATTTAATTTTCAGACTATTGTTTGTGAACTAACAGGATTCCCTGTCGCGAATGCATCTTTGTTAGATGAGGGTACTGCCGCTGCAGAAGCTATGGCCATGAGTTTTTCCGCAAGAAAAAATAAATCTTCAAAAGTGTACTTAGTGGAATCAAATGTTTTTGATCATACTTTTAATGTTCTACAAACAAGAGCAAAACCTTTGGGAATATCATTAAAACGCTTTACTCAAAGCAACCTTCCTAATAATGATGATGTTTTTGGAATGTTGTTGCAATTACCCGGTAAAAATGGACAATTATTTGACCCCACATTCTTAATATCCCAAGCACATAGATCAAAAATTATTGTAACCGCATCTATTGATCCACTGGCACAAGTTTTAATTAAACCAATTTCTGAATTTGGTGTTGATGTGGCGGTGGGTAGTATGCAAAGATTTGGAGTTCCAATTGGTTTTGGTGGACCCCATGCAGCATATTTTGCCTGTAGCGAAAAATATAAAAGGCTGATACCTGGAAGAATTATTGGGCAAACTCTCTCTAAAAATGGAGAAAAGTCTCTAAGATTAGCATTGCAAACAAGAGAGCAACATATTAGAAGGGAAAAGGCCACTAGTAACATTTGTACTGCTCAATCTTTGTTAGCTATAATTTCATCTTTTTATGCTATTTATCATGGACCTTCTGGATTAACGCAAATTGCTAAGAGATTAGTGGAGTTGAGAATAAATCTAGAATCATGTTTAGCTGCGTTAGGTTTTGATATTCCTGATGGGATTAGATTTGATAGTGTTGATATTTATTCTAGGCACTCCCAGAGGATCCATAATGAAGCTTTAAAAAATGGGTATAACTTAAGAATTTTGCCGTTGGGATCAACTATTGAAAATTCAACTGGCTTTGGGATCTCTTTAGATGAGCTTAGTAATGAAAAAGAAATCAAAGATATTTTGGCTTTCATAGCGAACCTTATAGAAAAAAAAGAAGATTTAGAGCATATAAAATTTGATAAAAGATTTCATCTTGAAAGTTTAGCCTTGAGATCCAGTGAATGGATGAAGCAAGATATATTTACAAAATACCAAAGTGAAACGGAATTAATGAGATATATATTCCGACTTGCTGAAAAAGATTTTTCTCTTGTAGATGGAATGATGCCATTAGGAAGCTGTACCATGAAGTTAAATTCTGCAGCAGAGTTAAATCCAGTCTCTTGGGCTAATTTATCTTCTATTCATCCTTTCTCTCCACTAGATCAAACTAAGGGCTATTCAAAAATAATATCTGACCTAGAAAAATGGATAAGTGATATTGTTGGTTTAAAATCAGTTTCTTTTCAACCAAATGCAGGCTCTCAGGGAGAGTTTGCAGGATTATTGGCAATAAATTCTTATTTTGAATCAAAAGGTCAACTTTCAAGAAAAAAATGTTTAATTCCTAAAAGTGCTCATGGAACAAATCCTGCTAGTGCAGTTATGGCAGGATTTGATGTTTTAACAGTTGAATGTGATGACGAAGGAAATATTGATTTTCAAGATTTGTCGATCAAGGTCAAGAAATTTGATAACCAAATTGGATCCCTAATGTTGACCTACCCCTCTACTCATGGAGTTTTTGAATTACAAATCAGAAAGATATGTGATTTAATTCACTCTGTTGGAGGATTTGTTTATTTAGATGGAGCAAATTTGAACGCTCAGGTTGGATTATGCAAACCGGGGAATTATGGTGTTGATGTTTGTCATTTGAATTTACATAAAACATTCTGCATTCCACATGGAGGTGGTGGTCCAGGAGTAGGTCCAGTTGCTGCATCAGAAACTTTAAGTCCATTTCTTCCTACTCATTCTTTAATGGATAATAAATTACCTAATAGTTTTAATTACGTATCTTCTGCTAAACATGGCAGTGCAAGTATTCTTCCAATAAGCTGGATGTATATAAAAATGGCTGGTCTTAGTGGTTTAAGGAAAGCAACAGAGCACGCAATTTTATCGGCAAATTATATTGCCCATTCTTTAAAGCATAAATTCAAGATTCTTTATAAAGGAAAAAATAATTTTGTCGCACATGAATGTATTTTAGATTTTAGAGATTTAAAGTCCAAAACTGGTTTGAGTGTAAATGATATAGCTAAACGATTAATAGATTATAGTTTTCATGCCCCAACAATAAGTTGGCCTGTTCCAGAGACCATAATGATAGAGCCTACTGAAAGTGAAAGTTTGGCAGAATTGGATAGATTTTGTGAGGCTATGCTATTGATTGGAGAAGAAATCAGTGAAATAGAAAATAATGATGAATTAACTAACAATAATGTGATAAGAAATGCTCCCCATACGCTGAAAGAGTTAATTGCTGATAATTGGCATTATCCTTATTCAAAAGAAAAAGCTTCTTTTCCTTATCGAACTCCAACATCTATTAAGTTTTGGTCTTCAGTTTCTAGAATTAATAATGCATATGGCGATCGCAACTTAATTTGTTCTTGCAATGCTAATCAAGGAGAGATTTTAGAAGAAAAAAAATGTGCTTAAAGGACTAGCGTCCATGTAATTACTTAGTTATTATCAATGTAAATAAAAATTTAATATTTTCTTATAGAATTTTTTTAAATTTTTTTATTAAAATAATCGAGCATCAAATTTTTTTGGGGTATTTGAAGCTATGACCAATGATTTCAAGTCTGGTAATGTTAAGCACCTGCCTGTTAAAAACGTCGACTTACCAAATTTTGTCAATAATTTTTCAGGAGATAACTCAAATATTTGTTCCATTGATGGAACAAATGTAATAAGGGTACCTTTTGGTAAAAAATTCTCAAAGAAAAAAAGGCCTGAAAAGAATCAAAATATCGCTACTCTAATACTTCCTTTAAGTTCTTATAGTAAGCCTACGCCTCCACATGTAGCATAATTTAGATTAACTTTAATCTATTCCTTTGAGAGTATCTGAATAATAATTTTGAAGTTGTAACGTTGCTTGATTCCAATCCCATTTTTCTGCTTCGTTTCGTGCCTCTTTCCTCATAACTTCTCTTTTATCTTCATTCTCTAAAATTTTCTTTGTCGCTTCAATCAAACTCTTTTCTCCATTATCTTTTTCATCAGGATCATATAAACAACCATTAATCCCATCGCTAATAATATCTGGAATCCCCCCCTTGTTGGCTCCGATAACAGGACATCCTGCTGCCATTGCTTCTAGTAAAACTAACCCAAGTGTTTCTGTACTAGATGGAAATAAAAATATATCTCCAGAGGCATAAGCACTAGCAAGTTCATCGCCAGATAAATATCCTATGAAATTAGTCTTGGTATTTTCGAAGATTTTTTCAAGTTGGTTTCTATATGGTCCGTCACCTACAAGTGCTAGGCAAGCATTAGGGATACTTTCTAAGACTGGTTTAATTCTTTCAATTTGTTTTTCTGCTGATAATCTTCCTACATAAATCAATAAGTAATTAGCGTCGTTATATTCCCCAAATAATTTTTCTCTCATTTTCTCACTTCTCAAATCTGGTCGGAAACTGTAAGTATCTACTCCTCTTTGCCATAGAGCAGTCCTTTGAATACCTTTTTCTTTTAACTCATTGACCATGGCGGAGGAAGTACATAAATTTAACAAGGCTTGATTATGAGCTGCTTTAAGTAATTCCCACAAAAGTGGCTCTAACATACCCATACCGTAATGTTCTAGATATTTGGGAAGATGAGTATGGTAGCTAGCAATTAAAGGAATATTATTAGTTTTTGCCAACCAAATGCCACCTAAGCCAAGTACAGCTGGATTAACTACATGTATCAAATCTGGGTTAAATTTTTCTAATTTATCTGAGACTGCAGGACCTGGCAAACCAAGCTTCAACTCTGGGTATAAGGGCAATGGCATTGCAGCAACTCCAACTACAGTTGCTCCCATATATGATTCTGGACACCCCTCTGGACAAAAAATTATAACTTCATCACCATTTTTTATTAAAAATTCAATCGTTTTAGTCAGTCTTGTGACTATGCCGTCAACTTTAGGTAAAAAAGTTTCAGTAAACAATGCAATTTTCACTTTCTTAAGGTAATTATTTCAGAAATTTTAATTAGTCTTTATAGCCTCAGCTTGTTTTTTAGTCCAGGATGAAACACAAGGTATGCGCTTAAGATCACATCTATTGGAGTATTTTTTAGCGACTTCAAAAACTTCCTCTAATAAGCCATTATCAAGAGTGGTTGGGTTTAAACCTAATTCTATAAAGCATTTATTATCAACAATTAGATCATTTTCTACGGCTTCGTTCCTTGGATTTGGTAAATAATTGATATCAGCCCCTGTTAGAGATGCAACTTTTTTAGCTAATTCTCCAACTTGATGACTTTCAGTCATTTGATTAAAGATTTTGACTCTTTCTCCAGGTTTTGGAGGATTTTCAAGAGCAAGTTGTACACATTTTACGGAGTCTTTTATGTGTATAAATGCTCTTGTTTGCCCTCCTGTCCCATGAACACTTAATGGATATCCAATAGCAGCTTGCATAAGAAATCTATTTAGAACAGTTCCATAATCTCCGTCATAGTCAAATCTGTTTGTCAATCTAGGATCTTTTAAAGTTGCTTCTGTATTTGTTCCCCAAACAATACCTTGATGCAGATCAGTAATTCTTACAAGATCATTTTTGTTGTAATAAAGAAATAATAATTGATCTAAAGTTTTAGTCATATGGTAAACACTTCCTGGACTTGCAGGGTGTAATATTTCTTCTTCAAAACGGCTTCCATCGGGTTGTGGAACTTCAACTTTTAAATAACCTTCTGGAATTGTTGCACCTCTATGTGATCCATAACCATAGACTCCCATTGTACCTAAATGAACTACATGAATATCTAAATTACTTTCTACGATTGCAGCAAGAAGATTATGGGTACCATTAACATTATTATCTACTGTATATCTTTTGGTAAAACTTGATTTCATAGAGTAAGGAGCTGCTCTTTGTTCAGCAAAATGGATTACAGAATCTGGTTTTTCTTCAATGAGTAAATTTAATAATTTTTGATATTGTTTAGAGATATCCATGTTAAGAAATCTCATAGGTTTACCTCCAATCTCTTTCCAAGCAGATAGTCTTTCAGTAATTGAAGAAATTGGAGTTAAAGATTCTACTTCAAGATCAATATCTATTTTTCTACGACTTAAATTGTCGACAATAATTACATCATGATTTTGCTCTGCTAAATTCACCGCACAAGGCCAACCGCAAAAACCATCTCCACCTAGAACAATAACTTTCACTCAGAACTCCAGAATTAATAGATTCATAATATATATTTATTAAATTACTACAGTGTGCTTCCAATTTGCGAAAAAAGATTGTAAATAGTTTCAAATCTTCTTTCTTAATACGATAAATAAAATCAAATAATAAATTTTTACTCTCTTTTTAAACTTTGCTCAATTTAAGAATTAGATAGATATGTTTTTTTCAGGTGAACTTGCTACCGCAAAGTCTTGTTTTTTAATTCTTCCTGCCAGAAAAGCTCGCCTCCCAGCTTTCACACCATAATTTATCGCTTGAGCCATTAGAGGAGGATTTTCAGCTTGTGCTATTGCACTATTTATTAAGACACCATCAGCTCCAAGTTCCATAGCTTGAGAAGCTTCACTTGGCACCCCAATTCCTGCATCAATTATTACTGGCACTTTTGCATTCTCAATAATTATCCCTATATTTGATAAATTTAATAAACCTTGCCCGGAGCCAATAGGCGAGCCTAATGGCATTACAGTTGCACAACCTACTTCTTCTAGTCTTTTTGCAAGAATAGGATCTGCATTGATATAGGGAAGTACAGCAAAACCCTTTTTTATTAAAATTTCGGCTGCTTTAAGGGTTTCTATTGGATCTGGTAGCAAATACTTTTTGTCAGGAATTACTTCTAACTTCACAAAATTATTTTCTTCTTGACCAGACAATTTTGCAAGCTCTCTTCCTAAAATTGCTATTCTGACTGCCTCATCGGAATTAACACAACCAGCTGTATTAGGAAGCATCCAATATTTTTTCCAGTTGATTTTTTCTAGTAAATTTCCCCCAGTCTGGTCATTTTTAATTCTTCTAACAGCGACGGTAATAATTTCTGTTTCAGAATTTGACAAACTTTCTACCATATCTTGAGTAGATTTATATTTGCCAGTGCCCACCATTAATCTACTGGAAAATTGTTTGCCTCCAATTAGTAGAGATGAATAATTTTTCATGTTTAGAATCCCTTATCTTTAATACCTTTATAAGGTTTATAGTTGTTTCTTTTTTCTAACTCCTTACTTTTTTTAATTGCTGTTTTGTTTTTTGGATCTATCATTAAAACTTTTTGATAAGTTGCATATGCCAAGTCGTATTCAAGTAAACGCTGTTGTGCTGATGCGAGGTTATTGAGGGCTATAGGATATTCTGGGAGTGATTTTATTGCAGAGTTATAGTGTTTAATTGCTTTTTTAAATTCATTTTGAGCAGCGTAAGAAAAGCCTAAAGCATTATTGATTATGGCTTTGGCTTCATCAGGTTCATTTTCATAATTTTCAATTGCTTTTAAAAAAGTTTTGGTTGCTTCAGAATATAATCTTTTTTTTATCTGAATAGACCCAAATTCATATAATTCTGTAGCTTGAGTAAGAGAATCTAAACCTTTCTGCTCGAATTTTACTAAATTTAATTCTGCATTTCTTGTTTTTAAAAATTGTCTGAATACAAAAATGGAAATTATTATTAATACAACAAAAAGAATTATTAAATAGGATTGAAAGGAAGATATTTCCATTATTTATAATTACTTTTCTAAATTATATTCTTTTTCTATTTACTAACGGAAGAAACAATTTTTTCAAAACATTTAGGATCGTTTAAGGCTAATTGAGCAAGCATTTTTCTGTTAATGATAATTTCTGAATTTTTCATGCCATTTATTAACTTGCTATAGTTTGTCCCATTTATCCTGGCAGATGCGTTAATTCTAGAAATCCAAAGTCTTCTAAAATCTCTTTTTCTTCTTCTTCTGTCCCTATAAGCATTACAAAGAGCTTTCATTACTCTTTGGTTTGCAGTTCTGAACAGATTTTTGTTGCCGCCTCTAAAACCTTTTGCAAGATTTAAGATTTTGTTTCTTCTTTTTCTGGCTATGTTGCCTCTTTTTACGCGTGCCATGAATATCTAATAAAAATTGGTGAAAGATTTATGCGTATGGAATCATTAATCTTACATTATCAGCATCTCTTTCATCAACTACTGCTTTTGTTGATAGATGTCTTTTTAATTTTGAGCTTTTATGATCAAGTAAATGATTATGGAAAGCTCTTCTTCTCATGAATTTACCCGTCGCAGTAGCTTTAAATCTTTTGGCAGCTGATTTACGAGTTTTTAGTTTAGACATTTAAGTCAAATGTGTTTAATTAGGATAATCTAAACCTTTATACGCATTGGTGCAAATTAAAGTTTTTAATTGATAAGGAAAGTTCTAACTTATGAAACTTAAATTTGCCTTTTTAAACTTATTTTTAGGCTGTATTTCTCTTTTATTAATAAACACTAAATTTACTTCAAACGTAAAAGGAGAAGAATTGCTAAAGATTGAACTCAATAATGAAATTAAAAAAGGAAAATTTTTAATTGGTTTAAAGCAATATTTAGGCGGGGAGAATGACAGTTTTTCAAAAAAAAAGAATATCAATCTTATCACTGAAAAAGGTTTTTTAAATCTGATATCATCCAACGGTATTAAACATAAATCAAAAGAGATTAATATTAGTTGGGTGGATATACCCATCAAAAATCCAAAAACCGTCGAAAGAATTGTTTTTGGTCCTTTTGCTAGCTATGAATCAGCAAAAAAACAAGCAGAGAAACTTAAAGATAAAGGATTTGAGACGACTGTTGCTTATCCAAAAAATTGGGAAGTATGGATTCCATTTGAAGATGATCTGCCAGAGTTTGAATTAAAAAATAAGATTTTCAGAAAAATAAAAGATATTCAAATTACTCCTGTTCTTAGAGGTGAATTTAGTCTTATGAAACTCGAAGGACCTATATATATTTATGCTCAAGAGGACATAACAATAAATGGTGTCAATTTTGGCAAAAATTTTTATTTATTAAAAGACTTATATGGAACTTGGACATTAGTTCAAAAAATTGAGTTTGATGATTATTTGGCAGGTGTTTTGCCATACGAAATTGGACAGAATTCTCCTTTAGAAGCATTGAAGGCACAAGCAGTAATTGCAAGAACTTGGGGAATTTTTAATTCTGATAGGTTTAATATGGATAAATATCATTTATGTATTACCACTCAATGTCAAGTTTATAAGCCTTTTAAAATTACAAATAAAAAAGTGCAAAAAGCTATAGAAGCAACTTCAAATTTAATTCTCACTTATGGAAATCAACCAATAAATGCTTTTTACCATGGTTCAAATGGTGGTGTATCTGCTAGTGCAGGTGAGTCTTGGCAAATTCAAGATTATTCTTATTTCAATTCAGTCATAGATGGTTCCAAATCATTAAATAAAATTTTTAAACTCCCAATTAAAAGTGAATCTGATTTAAATAATTTTTTAAATTTTGATAAAGAACAGTTTTATGGGAGTAATCATTCTCTTTTTCGATGGAATAAGAAAATTTCTAGTCTTGAAATTAAAGAAAAGTTAATTAAAAACAAACTTATAAATATTAATGATGATGTTTTGGGTTTAAATTCTATTGAACGTGGTTATAGTGGCAGAGTGAAAAAATTGGAAATACAAACGAATAAAGTTAATAAATCTATTATTCTAGTTAAAGATGATATTCGAAGGGTATTAAATTTTATACCTAGTAATTTGTTTACTATTAATAAATTAAGTGATGATTTATGGCTTTTGAGAGGAGGAGGCTTCGGTCATGGTGTAGGTTTATCTCAGTCGGGTGCAATTGAAATGGCTAAATTAGGATTCTCTTATGAACAAATATTGGATCATTACTATCGAGATGCAAAACTGAAAAAAATTGAGAAATTTCTCAATGAAAGTTAAGTAATTAAAAATTTACTTTTATGAGTAAGGGTTTTTATAAAAATCGAAGATTAAAGTCGTTTATATTTCTTAGTGCTTGTTTTTTAGTAGCTTTTATTCCTCATGCTTACAATATTGAAGATTTATTTTACTTAATATTGACTCTTTCTTTTGTGACTGTTTTTTACGGTTTAATAGTTATTTTTAGAAATTTCAAAAGGAACAACTTTTCAAATATTGTAAGCAGCAGAATTAGCAATAAAGAGTTACCTGTACTTGATATTTTAGTCGCAGCTAGAGATGAAGAGAATGTCATAGCAAGATTAGTTGAAAGATTATTTAATTTAGATTATCCAACAAATAAATTAAATATTTACATAATCGATGATGGCAGCTCTGATAAGACTCCTTTAATTTTAGATCGACTATCTAGACAATATGAAAAGCTAAAAGTCGTAAGTCGTTCTCCAAACGCAGGAGGAGGAAAGTCAGGAGCTTTAAATTATGCCTTGAAGTTTACTCATGGTGAATGGTTATTAGTTTTGGATGCTGATGCTCAATTAAAACAAGATTCTTTGAAAAGGTTATTTAGTTTTGTAGAAGAGGGTGATTGGTCTGCAGTTCAACTAAGAAAATCAGTAACAAATGTAAGTAAGAATTTTTTAACTTCATGTCAGTCAATGGAGATGGCTATGGACGCAATCTTTCAATATGGAAGATTATCAGTTGCTGGAGTATCTGAATTAAGGGGAAATGGCCAATTAATAAAGAAAGATACATTATTGGCATGTGGTTCTTTTAATGAAGACACTGTTACAGATGATCTTGATTTGAGTTTAAGATTATTATTATCAAAATCTAGAATTGGAATCTTATGGGATCCTCCAGTCATGGAGGAAGCAGTTGAGGATTTAAATGCTTTATTAGCGCAAAGGCAAAGATGGGCAGAGGGGGGTTTGCAAAGATTCTTCGATTATGGAGATCAATTAGTTACTAATAAAATTGATTATTTGCAAAAATTTGATTTAACTTACTTCTTCATCTTGCAATATGCACTGCCAATCATTTCTATTTTTGATTTAGTTTTCAGTATTGCTTTTTTCGATTCACCTATTTACTGGCCTATTTCATTCACTGCTTTTATGTTATCTGGAATTGCTTTTTGGTACGGTTCTTCTTGCAAAAGCGAAGTACCCGTATTACAAAAAAGCAATTTTTTGATGGTATTTGTATCGGTTTTTTATTTATCACATTGGTTTCTAGTAATCCCCTGGGTAACAATCAAGATGTCTATTTTCCCTAAAAAGATACTTTGGCGAAAAACTCTTCATACTGGAGTTTAATTTATTCATCAAAGTCTATAATTTCTCCATTAAAAAAATTTGCTAAGTTTTTTGAACTATCATCATAAGTTTCCTCGTTAGATATTTTTGTTGATAAATTAATTTTTGGTTCTATTTTTTTTATTGGTTTCAAATTTGATACTTCATTTTGGGTTAATTTTGGGGTGTTTGTTGGGTTACTTTTAGTTGGTTGTTTAGTAGAAAAATTAAGTATTATTTGGTCTCCAAATATCTTTTTTACTGTATTTTCAATTATAACTTTTCTGCTTTTAATCATGTTTTCCCAGTTTGGAGATAATGCAATTGTGATTTTTTCAGAATCAAAACTTTCTAGTTCAGCTTGTTGTGAAAGTAACATCCTTGTAGATGGTAACTCTAATTTGGAGAGAATTAATTCCCATTTATCTTTTAAATTACTTTCTCCAAGATCATTTTGGTGATTATCAGAAACATTTCTCATACTATCTTTTCCAAGACCATTAGAGTTCTCTGATTTTTCGTCTTTTTTTAAAATCAATTCCTTGCGGCTTATATCCTCTTTGAAGCTTGTTTTTTGCATTTCATTAGAAATATTTTCATTATTAATGGTTTTCTTATTTTTTATGTTTTTATGCTTTTCTTCATTCGCAGTATTTTTATTTACTTGCTTTTTTTCAAAACTATTTATCTCATGATTATCTAGAAGACCAGTTAAATGTATTTCAAACCAAAGTCTTGGATTATCACTTGTTTTGATTTGATATTCAATATTTCTAAGTTTATTGTGCCAATTAATTATTGTTGATTTATTGATTGTTTTTGAGATTTTATCTAATTCATCTTGAAATTCTTCAGAAGTATAATAAAGATCTGAATATTTATTATTTGTAGTATGAAGTAATAGATCTCTTGTTGTATTCAATAATCCAATAATTATTTGATGAGGTTCGTTTCCAGCATCATATAATTTGTTGCAAGTGATTATTAATGATTCTGGATTATTCTGAATTAATGATTTAATAAGATTTGTTATTTCAATCTCTGATACTTCTCCTAGTAAGTTTTGAATATTTTGAATTGTTATACCCTCTGGTAGGAGATTAAGTTGTTCAAGAAGACTTTGGGCATCTCTCATTCCTCCATTAGATCTTTTTGCGATCATTTTTATTGCTTGATCTTCATACTGAATGGATTCTTTTTCTGCTATTGCTAATAAATGTTTAAAAATTTCATTAGGGCTTATTCTTCTAAAATCAAACTTTTGACATCTACTTTGTATTGTATTTAATACCCTCTCAGGATTTGTCGTAGCAAGGATAAAAACAACTCTTGAAGGAGGTTCTTCAATAGTTTTTAGTAAAGCATTTGAAGCTGCTGTGGAAAGCATATGACATTCATCAATAACGTATACTTTCCATCTTGCTAGAGTAGGAGCAAACCTAGCTCTTTCTATAATTTCTCTTATATTTTCAACTCCTGTATTTGATGCTGCATCAATCTCGATAATATCTAGAGCATTTCCATCGGTAATTTGTCTACATACATCACATTTACCACAAGGATTTATTGTTGGTTGTTCGAATGCTTGGCAGTTTAAAGATTTTGCAAATATTCTTGCACTTGATGTTTTGCCAGTCCCTCTTGGACCATTAAAAAGATATGCAGGAGCAATTTTTTTTGATAATAGTGCTTGTTTTAGAGTAATAGATATAAAGTTTTGCCCAACTAATTCATCTAGGTTGTTTGGTCTATATTTTTGATGAAAAGGCTTATGTGTATTAGGCATTTATTATTAATTAATTAGAACTATTAAGGTTTCAGTTGCAACAACTAGAGTCTAACTTTTAAGCAGACTCTTTCATGACTCTTTTTGATCCTGAAGGTAGTTTAACAATTTTAGATGAGAATAAATTTTCTACCATTTTTTTTGTAATTGTGAATTCTTTTACATTCTCTTCAGAAGGCAAAGTGTACATAATATCAAGCATTAGTTCTTCAATTATTGATCGTAATGCTCTTGCACCTGTTTTTCTTTTATATGCTTCATCCGCTATTGCTTCAACAGAATCAGGCTCGAATGATAATTCTACATTATCCATACTTAGTAAAGTTTTGAATTGCTTCACTAGTGCATCTCTTGGTTGAGTCAGAATAGATTCTAAAGTTTCTTTAGTCAGACGATCTAATACGGCGCAAACCGGTATTCTTCCAATAAATTCTGGAATTAGTCCATACTTAACTAGGTCATCTAACTCTAAATTTTTTAAAGAGTCTCTTGGGTCTACTATTTTTTTTGTATTAACTTTATTTGCATCTGAATTAGTTGTAAATCCTATGGAGTTTTTACCCAATCGCTTTTGAACGATATCCTCTAAACCTATAAAAGCCCCTCCGCAAATAAATAAAATTTGACTCGTATCAATTTGGATGCAGTCATGATAAGGATGTTTTCTCCCACCTTGTGGCGGCACATTAGCAATTGTTCCTTCAAGCATTTTTAATAATGCTTGCTGTACTCCTTCACCAGAAACATCTCTAGTAATTGATGGATTCTCGCTTTTTCTTGCAATTTTATCTATTTCATCTATATAAATAATTCCTTTTTGAGCAAGTTCTACATTCATTTCTGATTTCTGTAGGAGTCTTAAAAGTATATTTTCGACATCTTCTCCAACATATCCAGCTTCTGTCAAAGTCGTTGCATCAGCTACTGCAAAAGGAACGTCTAGGAACTCAGCTAAAGTTTGTGCTAATAATGTTTTTCCACTTCCAGTAGGGCCGATTAGTAAAATATTAGATTTTTGTAATTTCGTTGCTTGTGAATCTGTTGAATTGTTATTTTTACTTTCTTCTTTAACTTTCCAAGCTAATCTTTTGTAGTGGTTGTATACAGCTACTGATAATATCTTTTTTGCAGATTCTTGTCCAACAACTTGATTATCTAGAAAACTTTTAATTTCTAATGGCTTAGGAATTGAGGTTAATTCTAAAGGAACAGATTTTTTTGAGTTATCTGTTGGTAATTTCTTTTTTACTTGCGGGGAGTTGTTTGTGTTCGGTTGATTATCAAGTAGTTCTTCATCGAGAATTTCATTACAAAGATCTATGCACTCATCACAGATATAAACTCCAGGACCAGCTATAAGCTTTCTTACTTGGTCTTGTGATTTTCCGCAAAATGAACATTTAAGATGGGCGTCGAATTTAGCCATCGATTTTCAAGTAAAAATAAAGGTGTAAAATATTCCCTATTCACTAGGATTGCTTATAAAGTTCGATTCGTCATCATTTTCTTAAAAAATCAGTATCCCTTGTCACTTTTCGATAACTTTATCAATTAATCCATATTCGACTGCTTCAGAGGGTGATAAAAAGTAGTCTCTCTCTGTGTCTTCATTAATCTTTTCTAAAGGTTGTCCAGTATGTTCTGCTAGAAGTGAATTCAATGTTTTTTTGAGAAAAAGTATTTCTTTAGCTTGTATTTCAATCTCTACTGCTTGACCTTGTGCACCTCCAAGAGGCTGATGAATCATAATTCTAGAATTAGGTAAAGCCAATCTTTTGCCTTTCGCTCCTCCAGAAAGTAAAAATGCTCCCATACTTGCAGCCACTCCAAAGCATATAGTCACTACATCAGGGGATATTTGTTGCATTGTGTCGTATATGGCCATTCCTGCAGTTACTGAGCCTCCAGGAGAATTGATATATATTTGTATATCTTTTTCGGGATCTTCAGCTTCAAGAAATAATAATTGTGCAACAAGAGAGTCAGATACTTGATCATTAATTCCAGTACCTAAAAAAATTATTCTCTCCCTCAGTAGTCTTGAATAAATATCAAAAGCTCTTTCTCCTCTGCCAGATTGTTCTATAACGGTAGGTACAGCACCAAAAGTTTTATTAATACTTTCGTAAGAACTTATTGAGCTTTGGATTAAATGTTTTTTTTCTGAGTTCACAAAAAGTTTTCGTTTTATAGATAATTTAAGGGGTTTTTGTTTAATTAGCAGGAAATTTCATAAAATTATTTTTTTTCTTTTTTAATTTTAGTTTTTGTGGCTTTTCCAGTTTTTGTTGTTTTTGTCGAAGTTTTTGTCACTTTAGTTGCTTTAGAGGTTTTAGTAGCTTTAGAAGTTTTTGGAGTTTTTTCTTCTACTTCGGAATTTTCTTCAAGCCAAATTATTAATTTTTCTTTGAGTAAATCATTATTTATTACTTCTGTTAATTTTTTAATATCTAATTGTTTTGAAGATTGAGAGATTGCATCTTCATAGTCTTTCATTTTTAGATCAATTTCATCTTGTTCAACTTTTATGTTTTCTTTTTCAGCTAATGCTTTTAGAGCTAAATTTCTTTGAACATTTTTTTCAGCCTGAGGCCTTGTGGACTCGGCTAATGACTTAACTAATTCCGGCGTGAAAGTAGATTTAACATCAAGACCTTGTTGAGCAAATCTTTGCGCGGTTTGTTCAATATTATTCCTTACTTCTATATCAATCATAGATTTTGGAATTTCAGCAACCAATTCGTTTGTTAAAGCATCTAATAAAGCCTCAATTTTGATATCTTTTTGAGTTTTTTCAAAATTGTCTTTTAGTTGCTTTTCAATATCTTTTTTTAGCTCTTTTAATGATTCTTTGTTACCAGACTGTTTTGCAAAATCGTCATTAAGTTCAGGTAATTCTTTTTCCTTAAGATCCTTGAGATTTAGTTCAAAGATCGCCTCTTTGCCTCTTGAATCTTCATGAGAATAATCTTCAGGAAATTTAAGGTTAAGTATTTTAGTATCACCAATTTTCATCTTTACGATTCCCTCAACGAAACCAGGAATCATTTTGTTCTTTTCTAACTCAAGATCCATTGATTCACTTGTCCCACCATCAATCTCTTTACCAGAATCTTTATATGTCCCTTTGAAACTAACTACAGCAATATCCCCTAATTTCGCTGCTCTATTGGTGACTGGAATAATATTTGCAAATTGACTTCTAGATTTTTCTAGGGCTTCATCTACTGACTTAGGATCAAACTTAGCTTTTGAGATTTCAACACTAAGTCCTTTGGATTTTTTTAGTTTTAATTCAGGGGCAACATCAGTTTGAAGAGTAACCTTAAGTGATTTTTCAGGACTAAATTTTGCAAGTAAAGATTCAAATCCATCTACCAATTCTGGCTCACTTAGTGGCTCTATAGATTTTATTTTTAATGCTTCTTGCCATGATTTATCAATGATTTTTTCTAGAGCAGAAGCATGTAATTGTGTGATTCCAATTCTTTGGATTAAGACTTGTTTAGGAATTTTACCAAGTCTAAATCCAGGAATTTTAGCCGAACGACTAATAGTATTGATTGTCTCATTTACGTACGTTTTGCATGTCTCAGATGGTATTTCTAATTCAAATGCAATTCTACTTTGAGGTAGTGGAGTTGTTTTGACTATTAATGCTTCTTTAGCCATGTTTTTTGTAATTATTACTATAAGCCGAAACTTAATTATTTCACATTATGTGATTTCCTTGAAAGTTAATTTTTTGATAAAGTAAAAAAAATAGTCAATCTATTTATAAAAATCATTTTAAAGTGTGAGACAATCTCCGTTTTTGCCTAATAGGCCATTAAAAGTTGCTGTTTTAGGATCTTCAGGTGCTGTGGGATCTGAATTACTCAAAATTCTTGAACAAAGAGATTTCCCGATATCAGAATTGGTCTTGCTTTCATCAGAGAGGTCAGATGGGAAACAAATCATTTGGAAAGGTGAAAAATTAGTTACAAAAAAAACTACAAAGGAAGAATTTCTGAATCTTGATCTAGTTTTAGCTTCAGCTGGTGGAAGTATCTCAAAAAAATGGTTGTCTACCATTATGGATCAAAATGCTTTACTGATAGATAATTCCAGTGCTTTCAGATTAGAAAAGAACGTACCTCTTGTAGTGCCTGAAGTTAATGCTAGTGATGCGCTCAATCATGATGGGGTAATAGCAAATCCAAACTGCACTACTATTTTATTGACATTAGTTTTGGCCCCGTTAAATAAACTTTCTTCTATTCAAAGAGTTATTGTCTCAACATATCAATCTGTCAGTGGTGCAGGTCAATTGGCGATGGAGGAACTAAAACTTTTAACTGAACAATATCTACAGGGTAATCCACAAAAAAGTGAAGTTTTGCCATACTCCTTGGCTTTTAATTTGTTCTTACATAATTCACCTATGCTTGCAAATAATTACTGCGAAGAAGAGATGAAAATGGTTAATGAGACCAAGAAAATATTAAATATTACTGATTTAAAGCTCTCCGCTACATGTGTTCGAGTCCCAGTACTTAGGGCACATTCTGAATCTATTAATATAGAATTTGCTGGTGTAGTTGATCCTAAAGATGCTCTGAGAGAATTAAAAAAATCTCCTGGTATTGAAATTATTGAGGATTACCAAAATAATAGATTTCCTATGCCAAATGACGTTATGGGAAGGGATAATGTTGCTGTTGGCAGGCTAAGAACTGATATAAGTCAGCCTAATGGATTAGAATTATGGCTATGTGGAGATCAAATAAGAAAAGGAGCAGCTCTTAATGCTGTTCAAATAGCTGAGTTATTAATTCCAGAAAAATGATTTTAGACAAAACTAAGTTTACTAATCCATTATTTGGAAGAATATTGACTGCAATGGTTACTCCATTTACTGAAAATGGAGCTGTAGATTATAAACTAGCTATAAAACTTGCAAATTATCTATTTGATAACGGTTCTGATGGAATTGTCCTTTGTGGTACTACTGGAGAATCTCCGACCCTTTCATGGGAGGAACAACATGATTTATTTATTGCAGTAAAAGGATCCTTGGATTCAAGTTGTAAAGTAATAGTTGGTACTGGTAGTAATTGTACAAGCGAGGCTGTAGAAGCTACAAAAAAAGCCTACAACTCTGGGGCCGACGGTGCTTTGGTTGTTGTTCCTTATTACAATAAACCACCTCAAGAAGGTCTATATAAACATTTCAGTGCAATTGCTAATTCTGCAAAGGATTTGCCCTTAATGCTTTACAACATACCTGGAAGGACAGCGTGCAATTTATTACCTGATACTGTGAAGAAACTTATGGATTTTTCAAATATTCTCAGTATTAAAGCTGCAAGCGGTAGAATAGAAGAAGTAACAGAACTAAGAGCTTTTTGTGGCTCGGAACTCTCTGTATATAGTGGCGACGATTCATTGTTACTACCAATGTTATCTGTGGGTGCTGTAGGAGTAGTAAGTGTTGCAAGTCATTTGGTTGGTTTGCAGTTAAAAGAGATGATTGAATCCTTTCAAATTGGAGAAGTTTCCAAAGCGCTTGCAATTCATGAAAAACTGCAGCCTCTTTTTAAAGCACTTTTTATGACCACTAATCCAATTCCAATAAAGGCTGCTTTAGAGCTTTCGGGATGGAATGTAGGCAGTCCTAGAAATCCTTTATCTCCACTACCATTGGACATGAGAAAACAGCTTTCAATTATCCTCGAATCCTTACATTAAGGATTCTTTTTAACTTGATAATTAAATTTAAATAAAATTAGATTGATTACAAGAATGACTTTATAAATTTCTAAATTATGCAATCAAGATCAAATTCAACTATTAATAGATCTTCAAATAATTCATCTGGATCTAAAAGTAGTAATAGTCCGAATCTAAGAGTAATTCCTTTAGGTGGCTTACATGAAATAGGAAAAAATACTTGTGTATTTGAATACGGAGATGAACTAATGCTAGTTGATGCTGGCCTAGCTTTCCCTTCAGATGGTATGCATGGTGTGAATGTTGTTATGCCAGATACAACTTTTTTAAAAGAAAATCAAAGAAGAATCAAAGGAATGATTGTCACTCATGGTCATGAAGATCATATCGGAGGCATTTCTCATCATCTAAAGCATTTTAATATTCCGATTATCTATGGTCCAAGACTTGCAATGTCAATGCTTAGAGGAAAAATGGAGGAAGCAGGAGTATCTGATAGAACAACTATACAGACAGTAAATCCAAGAGACGTTGTAAAAGTTGGACAGCATTTTTCCGTTGAATTTATTCGAAATACTCATTCTATTTGCGATAGTTTTTCTTTAGCAGTTACAACACCTGTTGGCACAATTATTTTCACAGGAGATTTTAAGTTTGATCATATGCCAGTAGATGGAGAGCAATTTGATATTGAAAGGATGGTGCATTATGGAGAGAAGGGAGTTTTATGCATGTTCAGTGATTCTACTAATGCCGAAGTTCCAGGTTTTTGTCCTTCTGAGAAGACTATCTATCCCTCTTTAGAAAAACATATTGCTGAGGCAAAAGAACGAGTTATACTTACGACTTTTGCTAGCTCTGTTCATAGAGTGACAATGATCTTAGAGTTGGCCATGAAACATGGAAGAAAGGTCGGTTTGTTAGGTAGATCGATGATTAATGTTATTGCTAAAGCAAGGGATATTGGTTATATGAAATGCCCAGATGATTTGTTTGTTCCTATTAAACAAATTAGAGATTTACCAGATAGAGAAACTTTATTATTGATGACTGGTAGTCAAGGAGAACCTTTAGCTGCTTTAAGTAGAATTTCTCGTGGGGAGCATCAACATGTACGTCTTAAGACAACTGATACTGTTATATTCTCCGCTAGCCCAATCCCAGGAAACACGATTGGTGTAGTCAATACAATAGATAGATTAATGAAAATGGGAGCGAAGGTTGTTTATGGAAAAGGTGAGAATATTCATGTTTCTGGTCATGGTTTTCAAGAAGATCAAAAATTAATGTTGGCTTTAGCCAAACCTAAGTTTTTTGTGCCGGTTCACGGAGAGCATAGAATGCTCGTTTGTCACAGTAGAAGTGCTCAGATCATGGGAGTTCCAAAAGACAATATTTTAATTATTGAAAATGGAGATGTAGTTGAGCTGACACCTAATTCCATTCAAAAAGGTGATCCGGTAAAAGCTGGAGTAGAGTTGCTTGATAATTCTCGAAATGGAATTGTTGACGCTCGAGTATTAAAAGAAAGGCAGCAATTAGCTGGTGATGGTGTTGTAACTGTTTTAGCACCTATAAGTACTGATGGCAAAATGGTTGCACCTCCTAGAGTTAATTTACGAGGAGTTGTCACCACTGCAGAACCAAGAAAAATGTCTATGTGGACAGAACGAGAAATAAGCTGGGTCTTAGAAAATAGATGGAAACAATTATCTAGGCAGACTGGGCCAAATAATTTTGAAGTAGATTGGATTGGTGTTCAAAGAGAAATTGAAAATGGTTTATCTAGAAGAATGAGAAGAGAATTACAAGTCGAACCACTTATTTTGTGTTTAGTGCAACCTGCCCCAAGTGGAACCCGTGCGTATATTCCGAAGATTACTGAAGAGCATAATCACTCTAATAGGAATAGAAATAATCATAATTATCAAAAGAAATCAAACAATAATCATCCTAATAATTCTAATAACCGGCAAAATACACAAAATAGTCTCAAAGTCTCACAGAATCCATCAGCTGATACTGCAACTGAAGATTCATTTGAAGGCAGAACAAGAAGAAGAAGATCTACCGTTACATCTTAACTATTTTCAAAATTTATATAGTTTTTATCCCAAACAATTTTTAAAAACTCTTGCAAGCTAATTTGGCCTTTGTTTGTTTCATAAATTGAATTTGCTATTTTTGCCAGATTTTTAGAACTATATTGCTTTTTAGATATTTCCTTAAGAAATCTATTTAATATTGTGCATCGTGCTTCAATACACATACTATTAAGAAGATTCCTTTTAATTCCATTTACGTCTTTACAATATAGGTATGCTAGTTTACTAAGATCATTACGTTCATTATTGTAGTTGCTCATTTTTTGGGAAAAATTATTTATCCTTTCAGAACAACCAGGATAGATAACCTCCAAGGTAGGAATAATTTTTTTTCTTACTAAATTTCTTTTTAATTTAAGATCTGAATTCGTTGGATCTTCCCAAACTGGGATGTTCATATCATTACAGATTTGTTTTGTGTCTTCTCTACTGAAAATTAATATTGGCCTTATTAAAAAAATTTGATTTTCCAGTATTCTTTTATTCTCAATATTACTGAGACCGGCAAAATTGCTCCCTCTAGATAAATTCAGGATAAATGTCTCTGCGTTATCAGTACTAGTGTGCCCAGTTAACAAATAAATATTTTTATTTTGTTGTTTCTTTGTTAATAAAGTTTTGGCTATTTCACATAATTTTTGATATCTCCATTCTCTTGCTTTTTCTTCTGTAAGAATATTTTCTTTATCTGCTTTATCAAAATAGAACGGAATATTTTTACTTTCACAATAACTTTTTAATTCACGAGCATACAGTGAGGATTTTTTGTGCCACTGATGATCACCATGCCAAACACTAATAGACCAATTATGAAGTTTTTTGAGATCATCAATTAAGGTTAATAAGGCCATTGAGTCTTGACCCCCAGAAACACTTATTAAAATATTCGATCCTTTGGGAATTAATGTTTTTTTGCTAAGGAACTCCCTATGAAGTAGATGATGCCATGACAGCCAATTTTTCTGAGTTAAATTTTTATCAGACATTTTGTGTTGCTCAGATAATATTTTTTAAAAAATGCACTGTTTTACTAAAACAATGTCACAATCGGGTAATAAATTCATTAAGTAAATGAGTCTGATTAATCTTTTGCCACAAAAAATTGAAGAAGAATTGAGAAGTAATTCTTTACTCAAAGTTATTTCAGGATTGAATAATTTCGATGCTCAATCTGTGAAAACAATTGTTGAGGCTGCTGCATTAGGAGGTGCAGATCTTGTCGATATTGCTTGTAAACCTGAATTAGTTGATCTAGCACTCAAGCATTCTTCATTACACGTATGTGTGAGTTCAGTAGTGCCACATTCCTTTCTAGATTCTGTAAAGGCAGGAGCTTCATTAATTGAGATAGGCAATTACGATACTTTTTATGAAAAAGGTATTAATTTCTCAGATGAAAAAGTCTTAAACATAACTAAAGAAACAAGGGATTTATTACCAAATGTTCCCTTATCAGTAACTGTTCCTCATACTATGCCGATTGATAAACAAGTTGATCTTGCTTTAAAGCTAGTTAATGAAAGTGTTGATATTATTCAAACAGAGGGTGGCACTAGTTCTAGTCCTTATTCATCTGGAATTCAGGGTTTGTTTGAAAAGTCAGTACCAACTCTTGCAGCTACCTATGCTATTAGCCAAGAGTTCAAAAAACAATCTGTCGAGATACCTATTATGAGTGCTTCTGGATTAAGCCTAGTAACTTGTCCACTAGCAATATCTTGTGGAGCTTCAGCAGTTGGCGTTGGATCTGCAGTTAATAAATTAAATGATTTAATATCAATGATTGCGGTTGTTAGGGGCTTAAAAGAATCTTTGAAAAACTCAATAATTGGAGAAAAAATTTCTTAGTATATTAATACTCTTTAGCTACTAGCTTAATGAATAACTATAAGCTTCAAGCTCCTTACGAACCAAATGGAGATCAACCTGAAGCTATAAAAAAATTAGTTAAAGGTGTTAATAGTGGGAAAGAGTTTCAGACTCTTTTAGGAGCTACTGGAACTGGTAAAACATTTACTATTGCAAATGTAATTCAACAAACAGGAAGGCCGGCCCTTGTATTGGCTCATAACAAAACATTAGCTGCACAACTATGTAATGAATTAAGGGAGTTCTTTCCAAAAAATGCGGTTGAGTACTTTATTTCTTACTACGATTATTATCAACCTGAAGCTTATGTTCCTGTAAGTGATACTTATATTGCGAAAACAGCTTCAATTAATGAAGAAATAGACATGCTGCGACATTCTGCTACACGCTCATTATTTGAGAGAAAAGATGTAATTGTAGTGGCATCTATAAGTTGTATTTATGGTCTTGGTATACCAAGTGAATATTTAAAAGCTGCAGTTAAATTTGAAGTTGGAAAATCTCTGAATCTACGTTCCTCACTAAGGTCGCTCGTTGAAAATCAATATACTAGAAATGATATCGAAATTACTAGAGGTAGATTTAGAATTAAAGGTGATGTTTTGGAAATTGGTCCTGCTTATGAAGATAGATTGATAAGAATTGAATTATTTGGCGATGAAGTTGAGGCTATTAGATATGTTGACCCTACTACTGGCGAAATACTTGAAAGTTTAGAAAAAGTTAGTGTTTACCCTGCAAAGCATTTTGTTACTCCAAAAGATAGACTTGAGATTGCAATAAGTGCAATTAGAAAAGAATTAAAAACTCAACTCGACAAATTTACTTACGAAGGAAAATTATTAGAGGCTCAACGTCTAGAACAACGTACAAAATATGATTTAGAAATGCTGAAAGAGGTTGGTTATTGTAATGGGGTTGAAAATTATGCGCGTCACTTATCAGGCAGGGATGAAGGTTCACCTCCAGAATGCTTGATAGATTATTTTCCCAAAGATTGGTTGTTGGTAGTTGATGAGAGTCATGTAACATGTCCTCAACTTCATGCGATGTACAATGGTGATCAATCTAGAAAAAAAGTTTTAATTGATCATGGTTTTAGATTACCAAGTGCTGCAGATAATAGACCTTTAAAATGTGAGGAGTTCTGGGAAAAATCAAAGCAGACATTATTTATAAGTGCGACTCCTGGTCAATGGGAATTAGATCAATGCGATGGAGAATTTATTGAGCAAGTTATAAGACCAACTGGGGTATTAGACCCTGTAATTGATGTAAGACCTAGTGAAGGGCAAATAGAAGATCTATTATCTGAAATAAGAATTAGAGCTGAAAAGAATCAAAGAGTTTTAGTAACTACACTTACAAAGCGAATGGCTGAAGATCTAACTGATTTTTTATCTGAAAATAAAGTAAGAGTTCGATATTTGCATTCCGAAATTCATTCAATAGAAAGAATTGAAATTATTCAAGACCTCAGAATGGGTGAATATGATGTTCTTGTCGGAGTTAATTTATTAAGAGAGGGACTTGATCTTCCTGAGGTGTCGTTAGTGGCTATTTTAGATGCTGATAAAGAAGGTTTTCTAAGGGCAGAAAGATCATTGATTCAAACAATTGGAAGAGCTGCAAGACATGTTGAGGGAGTCGCCTTGCTTTATGCAGATAATTTTACGGATTCAATGAAAAGAGCAATATCTGAAACTGAAAGAAGAAGAACTATTCAAAAAAAATATAATCAAGTCAACGGTATAACTCCAAAACCTGCAGGAAAAAAAATAGAAAACTCAATATTATCTTTTCTAGAACTTTCCAGAAAATTAGATGCTGGTGGTTTATCTAAAGATTTAATAAATATAGTTAATAACAAAACGGACGCAATTCTCAATTCCAGCGATAAGCAATGTTTGCTTGAAGAATTGCCTGATTTAATAGACAAGTTAGAAATTAAAATGAAAGATGCTGCAAAAGAATTAAATTTTGAAGAAGCAGCAAATTTGAGGGATAGAATCAAAAAATTAAGACAAAAATTGGCAAGAAATAACTAAAAAGAACTTATTTCTCTAATTCGAAATGATTATGAATTGCATTAACTGCTTTGTCACAATCTTTTTCTAAGACAATACATGAAGTTCTAATTTCACTAGTGGCAATCATTTCAATATTGATATTTTGGTCAGCCAGTGCTCTAAATATTTTTCCAGCCGTTCCAACCTTGAAGGCCATTCCTGCTCCAACAGTGCTTACTTTGGCTATCGCAGGGCCATCTTCAATGTATGAACCGGGTAATTTATTTGTTAAGGCATCAAAAACTAAGTTAGCTTGTTCTCTATCTTGCTTATTCATAGTAAGACTTATATCCTTGGTTTTTAAAGAGGAAATTCTTTCAGATTGCACGATAGTATCGAAAAGTAAATTATTTTCAGCTAATGCTAAGCATATAGATGCTGCCACACCTGGACGATCAGGGAGTTTCCGAAAACTTACTTGAACTTGATTTTTATCTAATGCAATTCCTCTTACTTCAGGTTGATTTTGTTTTTCATTGATTGGATTAACAAATATTTGTGTATCGGATAACTTAAATTTCTCAGAAACAAATCTAATAGCTTTTGGAATATTATTAATTTCAATTACACAGCTGACTTTAATTTCACTAGTAGCTATCAACCTGACATTTATATTTGCTTGAGATAAAGTATCAAATAAATCAGCTGAAACGCTTGGTCTACCCATAATGCCTGCTCCTTGAATACTCAATTTAGTCATGTTTGTTTTTAGATTGTATTCTCCTCCTAATTGATTAGTTATAAGTTCACATTGTTCTGTAGTTTTTTTTACTTCTAATTCACTTACAGTAAATGTAATATCGTTATTATTTCCATCATTTGTCGCTTGTATTATTAAATCTACATTAATACCTGCTTCAGATAATTTTTCAAATATTTGTGCTGCAATCCCAGGCTTATCAGGAATATTTGAGAGACTAAATACTGCTTGGTTTTCTACTATTTCAAGACTATTTACTGTTTTTGTTAATTCTAGGCTTCCTCTTTTTAGCGGGAGAGGCTTGATTTTGCTTTCTAGGAAAGTTCCACTTGAGTCGCTTTGGCTTGATTTGACGCACAATTTAATTCCATAATTGCGGGCAATTTCTACGGCTCTTGGATGCAGAACTGAAGCACCGACGCTTGCAAGTTCAAGCATTTCCTCACAACTAATTTCATCTAAGAGTTTTGCATTAGGAACAATTCTTGGGTCAGTAGTAAGAACCCCTGGAACGTCTGTGTAAATTTCGCAAGTTTCAGCTCCTAGGGCTGTTGATAAGGCTACTGCAGAGGTGTCTGAACCACCTCTACCCAAAGTCGTAATTTCCATTGATCCAGTATGACTTAATGTTGTTCCTTGAAATCCAGCAACTACAACTACAAAACCCTGATTTATGTAATTTTGGATTCTTTCTGTTTTAATATCAAGAATTCTTGCTTTCCCATGTATTGATTCAGTAATAATTCCCACTTGGCTACCAGTCATAGAAATGGCAGGTATCCCGTATTCGTTTAATGCCATTGAGAGAAGAGCTATTGTTATTTGCTCTCCAGTTGAGAGAAGCATATCCAATTCTCTTCTGTTGGGATTTTTGCTTATCGATTCCGCTAAACAATTTAAATCATCTGTAGTTTTACCCATTGCAGAGACAACTACGACAATTTCATTTCCTGATTCCTTACTTTGACAAATGTTAGTTGCAATATTTTGAATTTTTTTAATATTACCGACAGAAGTTCCGCCAAATTTTTTTACTAGTAAAGCCATATTTAAATGATAGTGAAAAATATTGAACTTATAATTTGATTAATTTAAATTAATTAAATTCTCGGTAAAAACATTTATAGGATTATTACCTTTTTTTAGTAATGATTCAATATCTAATAAGCTACTCATTAAATTAATTAAGTATTCTTGCGATATATTTTTTACTTTTTTTCGAATAAAAAAAGTTCTTTTTGGATTAGAAATTCCTGCAAGATTATAAATCTTTTCTGCATTATCGTTTCCTGAATTAACTGCTAATTTTATAATGGTATGAATTCTTATTTGACTAATTAAACCTGCATTTAGTCTTAAAGCAGGTTCTCCTTTCTGTAAGGAATAATTTATTTCAATGAGACTTTCATTAATATTTTTTTGTAAGAGAAGATCAATGATTTTGAAAATGTTGGATTGATGATCACTAAATATTTTTTTTACATCAATACTTTTTAGGAAAAGTTGTGAATTCGAATCACTTGATAACGCGGAAAGGTATGTTTTTGCTTTAACTAGTTCATTTCTTAATTTAAAGCTATCATTTCCAACAGAATCTATGATTAATTCGGCTGCGTTTTTATCAATTGTGATATTCATTGCATTTGCTGAATCTTCCAAAAATCTTTTTTGCCCTTCGTAATCCCAAATTTCTGGTAAAGAAAATGATTTTTCTTTGGCTAAATTATTTTTGATAAGTTGTTGTAAAAATTTTGTACTCTTTAGTCTTGTGTCAGGTTTTTTTGTATTTTGTAAAACGAAATAAGTATTTTGCGGAATATTTTCATGAATTTTTTCAAATTTAGTTCTTAAATCTTCATTTTTTTTAGTAAAAATTGGATTATTTTTTAAAGTCACTATTCTGCATCCTTCTCCAAAAGGAGGAGTAAGAATCTCATCAAAAGCTTTATTGACTTGCTCGTCATCATCTCCATTTAAATTAGTTACGTTTATTTCTCTCCATTCTTTGGATACTTCTTTATCGATTAATTTTTGGATAAATGTGTTTTGAGCATTTAAATCATTACCCCATAATATTTGTATTGGCATAATCGCTCAATAAAAAGATCATATATTAACTATGATTACTTCTAACACAAATTAAATTCAATGGTAATAGATCATCCAATTTTTTTGGAAAGTATAAAATTCATAAGATCTCATTTAGTAGCCAATGATCTAAATTATTTTGAAAAAAAAGTTTTAGAAAGATTAGTTCATACTTCGGGAGATTTCTCTGTTCAAAATCTTATAGAGTTTAGTGAAGGTGCGTGCGAAAAGGGGCTCCAGGCACTTAAAAATGGTGCTCCGATTTTAACTGATACCGATATGGCAGCGGCAGCAATACAATCAATGGCAGAAAATACTACTAGGAATAAAGTATTCACGGCTAAAATGTGGTTTAGAAAAAATAATCATAAAAAATTAACTAAAACTGCATACGGCTTAAGTCAAGGTTGGAAGGAGTTATCCGCTATAAATTCTGGAAGCAAATCACCTATTGTAGTTATTGGCAGTTCGCCTACAGCTTTAACTTATTTAATTGATATTTTAGAGAATGCAAAAGATTTACCTAGTTTAATTATCGGAATGCCCGTTGGATTTATTGGAGTAGAGAAAAGCAAAAACAAACTGATTTCTACCGATCTCCCTAGAATTGTTTTGAATTCAACTAGAGGAGGTGCTGCCATGGCAGCCGCTGCGGTTAATGCCTTGTTGAGGGAAACTATTTAAAAAGTATTTATCTTATAAAAATTGTCAAAAATCTACTCAATCTCATAATTTAATTTATTATTTTTTTCTAGAGAATTTAAAATTGATTTTGCTTTTTCTACCACTTCTTTTGGGATTCCTGCTAATTTAGCTGCTTCTATACCATAGCTTTTGTTTGAGCCCCCTTTAACAATCCTGTGACTAAAAATAAGCTGATTGTTATTTTGTTCTACTAAAACTTGAAAATTTTGTATATTCTCATTTGAATTTTTTAAATAATTTAGTTCATGATAATGCGTAGCAAAAATAGTATTACATTGAATTTTTTTTGCAAGATATTCACTTACTGACCAAGCTATTGAAAGTCCATCAAAAGTAGATGTCCCTCTACCTATCTCATCAAGTAATACTAGTGAGCTAGACGTTGCCTGATTAAGAATTGATGCAGTTTCAGACATTTCTACCATAAATGTTGATTGTCCAGATGATTGATCATCAACCGCTCCAATTCTTGTAAAAATCCTATCTGCAATTTTGATTTCAGCATTATTAGCAGGAACAAAGCTACCGATTTGTGCGAGAATTTGTATTAAACCAAGTTGTCTTATAAAGCAACTTTTTCCGCTTGCATTGGGACCTGTTAATATAATTAATTTTTGATTCTCCTCAAAAGAGATATCGTTTGCTATAAATTTTTTATCATTTAATAATTGCTCTACAATTGGATTTCTTCCCGCGATAATTTTTGTACTATTTTTTGTCATTGAATCATTTATTGGTATTAATGAAGGTTTTATAAAATTGTTTTCTACTGAAGTAATTGATAATCCAAGCAATGCATCAAGAGATGCTATGGATTTCGCGATTAATCTTATTTGTTTTGTTTTTTCAGCAACAATATTTCTTAATTCGCAGAAAATTTCATATTCTCTTGATGAAGCTCTACTTTTTATTTGGAAAATCTTATTTTCTTTATTTTTAATTTCTGAAGTGATGTACCTCTCTTCATTAGTGAGTGTTTGCCTTTTGATCCAATGTTGTGGAGCTAAATTAATTTTTGACTTATTTATAGAAATATAGTACCCAAAATTTTTATGAAATTGAATTTTTAGGTTTGAAATTTTGCTAATTTTCCTTTCTTTTAATTCCTCTTTATTTAGCCAATCAGAGTAATCATCCATTAAATTGCGTAAACCATCTAATATATTGTCAACACCATCGTGGATCATGCCTCCTTCACTAATATTAAGAGGAGGATTTTCTATTAATTTAAAACTTATAGTATCAGCTAATTCTAAGAGACCTTCATCAATATTTTTTAATTGATCAGTCCAATCTGGGAGATCATATTTAAATAATTCAATTATGGATTTTAGCCTAGGCAATTTTTTTAAACCTTCACCGATTGCAATTAAGTCTCTTGGACTTGCATGACCTGCACAAGCTCTACCTGCAAGTCTTTCTAAATCACCCATTGCTCTAAGTAAATTTTGGGTATCTATACGTAATTGTTTAGATTCAATAAAGTTTGTAATTATATTTTGTCTTTTGTAAATTTCATTAACGTTTAAAAGTGGTGAATCTGTCCACCTTCTTAAACACCTTGCACCCATGCAAGTATAAGTTCTATCAATACTCCATAGTAGCGAACCTACATAATTGTTTTCTCGTTGTGTATTTTTGATTTCTAAGTTTTTTTGAGTTTGATAATCAATAATTAATTTGTTGTGACCAAATTGAATTTGAGGAAAGTCTAATGAGATTTTTACAGAAGAATCTTTATCTAAATTTGAAGGATTAATTTTTTCCAAATAATTTAATAAACCCCCAAGTGATCTAGTCGCATTGTTTAAATTTTTAAGTCCTATCCCTTCTAGGTTTGCAATTTGGAAATAATTTTTTATTAGATAATTTGCTTCATTAATGCCAAAATTAGTCTCTTGAGAAACAGTATATGTAATTTGACTATGTCCTTTATTTAATAAATTTCTTACTTCATTGCTTCCTACAATGATTTCCGAAGAATCTAATTTAATAATTTCATCAAATAGTTTTGACAGAGATTGACCTTCTAAAGTTATTAATTCTCCTGTGCTTACATCAGCTTTTGATATACCCCATTCATAAGATTTATCTGAGTTTTCTTCTGATAAGTAAATAGCAGTAATCCAATTATTTTTCTTTGCTATCAACATCCCCTCTTCAATTATAGTTCCAGGAGTAATTATTCTTGTTATTCCTCTTTTAATTGGAGTCCCATAATTTCCAGAACTTTTTTCTAATTGGTCGCATATAACCACAGAATAATTTTTTTTAATTAAATCAGCACAGTATCTCTCCATTGCATGATAGGGAACCCCTGCCATAGGGATCTTACCAATCTCTTTGCCAGCATCTTTACTGGTTAGCGTTATTTCTAAAAGGTTAGATATTAATACAGCGTCCTCAAAAAAACATTCAAAAAAATCTCCTAATCTATAAAGTAATAACCTGTCTTTATTTTCTTCTTTTAGAGTTACATAATGCTTCATTACAGGAGTTAATTTCAGTTTTGAAACTGTTTTATAGCTATAAGATTTTTCATTGATGCAAACATTTTTGTTACTAGAAATTAAATCAGTCTTGAATTTATTTATTAAATTAGTTGAATTTTTTCTTTGTCTAGGTCTTTTTTGCGATTCTTTTTTTAAATCTTCCCAAGATAATTCTTCTGGAATTTTGGTTATTTCTTTTTGCTCATTATTTTCATTACTAATCGCAAATAAATTCTTTTGAATTATCGTATCTTCTTGCATACTTTTTTAATTCCTAAATAAATATTAGGTAGAAATTTTTTTTTTGCATTTTAAAGTGGCTAAAGTATGTAAATTTTCTCTAAAAATTATCATTTTCATGAGACTATAGTATTTATAATAATTTGAAACCTAAGACTGAATTATGCAGGCTGTTAACTTTTTCTTCGTAAATGCTCTATTATTTGCTTCTTTAATTGCGGTAGTTGGAGTACCCGTTTTATATGTGACTCAACCTTCTACTGAGGAAGGACAGCGAGAAAGTAGGAGAAAAATTTATTCTATTGCTGCTGTTTGGGTTGTTTTAGTTTTTGTTACAGGGATAGTTTCTTCATTAGTTTGAACTTAATCCCTTTTCGTGAGAGTCTATAATAATATATCGAAGTAAAATTTAATGGCTATTTTTGAGGGTTCTTTTACTAATGCATCTACTTTAAAAGTTGGGGTTGTAATAGCAAGATTTAATGATTTAATTACAAATAAAATTCTATCTGGTTGTCTCGATTGTTTAAAAAGACATGGTTTAGATACTTCTGAATTAAGTAATCAAGTAGATATAGTTTGGGTTCCTGGTTCATTAGAATTACCAATCGCAGCTAAAACCCTCATGAAAAAAAAGAGTTATGACGTTGTAATTGCTCTAGGGGCTGTGATCCGTGGTGAAACTTCCCACTATGATGTAGTTATATCTGAGGCGAGCAAAGGTATTTCACAAGTTTCAAATGAAAATAATGTTCCAATTATTTTTGGAGTTTTAACTACTGATACTATGCAGCAGGCTCTAGAAAGAGCAGGGATTAAAAATAATCTTGGTTGGAATTATGCTTTACAAGCAATTGAGATGGGATCCTTAATTAAAAATTTAAATTAATTGAAAAAATTTAATTATTTCTATCATTGATACCTTCTTTGAGATAAAATAAAAAAGTTATGCGGATGTAGCTCAGTGGTAGAGCATCTCCTTGCCAAGGAGAATGTCGAGAGTTCGAATCTCTTCATCCGCTTTTAATGTTTGTATCTTTTAAAATATTCATAATAAAAATTTCGTAATGACAAAATTAATTTCTATTGAGGATTTAAAGGGATTATTTACTAAACCTTATGGTACAGATGCACCAACAAAACAAAAATGGGCTGAATTTTATAATGAGAATGTTATTTTTATAGACCCAACTCAGGAAACAGAGGGCTTAGATTCTTATGTTAAAGCTCAAGAAAAGCTAATTAAAAGATGTGATGATGTTTTTTTAGAAACTCATGCAATTTCCATAACTGGGGATTGTGGATTTGTTGAATGGACAATGGGTTTAAAAATTCTGGGCAAAGAATTTATTTATCCTGGAACTACTCGTTTATTATTTGGAGAAAATGGATTAATCAAAGAGCACAGAGATTACTTTGATTTTTGCGGCCCAACTTTTGGACCAGTTCCTATTTTAGGACCTTTTATAAGATGGCTTTATTGTAAATTTGTATCCTGATTTTGTTTTCTTTAGAAACAGAGTGCTTTATATTTCACGAATCAATAAATTTTGAGAAGTAACTTCTTTAAAATCAAATTGAGAATAAAATAATTTCTTATTTGTTGTCATTAAATATAATTTTTTTGTATTTTTAATTTTTTTAGAAGATAAAAGATTTTTTATAATTAATGTGCCAAAACCTTTGCCTTGGTGATTTTGATCTATAACGATATCCCAGAGCACTCCGCGGTAAATCCCATCGGTTAAAGCTCTACCAAAACCAACTATTTCCTTATCAACCCAAAGACTTATTACGACATCACTGTTAGCAAGACATTTTTTTAGATCCCTAATTGTTCTATTTTGTGCCCAGAAAGCATTGGTATCTAGTAATTTTTGTAGCTTAATTAATCCATTTATTGGTTTAAGATTAGGACCTAATCCAAAAAACCTTAACCCTAAAGCTCCTTTGGCATGTTTGATTAGAGATATTTCTTTCATTTATTAAAAAGATTTTTGAAAAGTGATGTCAAATAGGTTAGTTTTGTGACTTCAATCTAAATACCTTAATCGATCGTTTCTATAAAATAAAGGGATAATAGTTTTCTTCATTCTGTTGTAACGCACTAATTTATAATGTTTGTAATAAGATGAATTTTTTAAGGACATTGACTTATGCTAAAACTTTTGTTGGGAGATCCGAATACACGAAAGTTAAAGCGCTATCAACCAATAGTGGAAGAGATTAATTTTTTAGAAGAAGAAATTTCTCAATTGACTGATGATGAGCTTAGAAAAGAAACTCAAAATCTTAAATCAAATATTTCAGCAAAATTAGATTTTAAAAAACAAAAAGAACTCCTAGAAGAATTTCTTCCTAAAGCCTTTGCAATCGTAAGAGAAGCAAGTAAACGTGTTCTTGATATGAGACATTTTGATGTTCAGTTAATAGGCGGGATGGTTTTAAATGAGTGTCAAATTGCTGAGATGAAGACTGGAGAGGGAAAAACTCTTGTCGCAACATTACCTTGTTATTTAAATGCTCTTACGGGAAAAGGTGTTCATGTTGTTACTGTAAATGATTATTTAGCTAGAAGGGATGCTGAGTGGATGGGACAAGTGCATCGTTTTTTAGGATTATCCGTTGGATTGATTCAGCAAGATATGAATCCAGTTGAGAGAAAGAGAAATTATGATTGTGATATAACTTATGCCACAAATTCAGAATTAGGATTTGATTATTTAAGAGATAATATGGCTACCGATATTAGCGAGGTAGTTCAAAGAAAATTTAATTACTGCGTAATTGATGAGGTGGATTCAATATTAATTGATGAAGCAAGAACACCTTTAATCATTTCTGGCCAAGTTGAAAGACCACAAGAAAAATATCAAAAAGCTGCAGAATTATCTCTGGCATTAGTCAAAGCAAAAGAATTAAGTAAAGATGGTATTGATCCAGAAGGGGATTATGAAGTTGATGAAAAACAGAGAAGTTGTATATTAACTGATCAGGGTTTTGCAAAATGTGAAGAGTATTTGGGAGTGAATGATTTATATAATCCTCAAGATCCTTGGGCACATTATATAACTAACGCTTTAAAAGCCAAAGAATTATTTATTAAAGATGTAAATTATATTATTAAGAACGATGAGGCTGTCATAGTGGACGAATTTACTGGTAGGGTAATGCCAGGAAGGCGTTGGAGCGATGGACAACATCAGGCAATAGAAGCAAAAGAGAGTCTTAAAATTCAGCCTGAGACTCAAACATTAGCATCCATAACTTATCAGAATTTTTTCCTTTTATATCCCGGTTTAGCAGGAATGACTGGAACTGCAAAAACTGAAGAGGTTGAATTTGAAAAAACTTATAAATTAGAATCAACAGTTATACCGACAAATCAAATAAGAAAGAGACAAGATTGGTCTGATCAAGTATTTAAGACAGAGATGGGTAAATGGAAGGCCGTTGCTAAAGAAACTGCACAAATTCATAGAGATGGTAGACCTGTTTTAGTTGGCACAACAAGTGTTGAAAAGAGTGAATTACTAAGTTCACTTTTATTTGCCGAAAAAATCCCTCATAATTTGTTAAATGCTAAGCCAGAGAACGTTGAACGTGAGGCAGAAATTGTTGCTCAGGCAGGAAGAGCAGGTGCTGTTACTATTGCGACTAATATGGCTGGAAGGGGAACAGATATAATTCTTGGCGGTAATAGTGACTATATGGCAAGGCTTAAATTAAAAGAAATTTTAATTCCTTTGTTAGTTAAGCCTGATAATGAGCATAAGCCACCAATACCTAAACAAAGAAATTCAAAATCTAACGGTGGTTTTTCGACAAAAGCTGGTTCAAATTTGAAAAAGAACATTTCAAATTCTTCAACAAGTCTTTTCCCTTGCAAACTAGATGAAGCAATTGAAAAGAAACTCTCTCTTTTATCTGATGAACTTGTTAAAAATTGGGGCGATAGACAACTTTCTGTCTTGGAGCTTGATGACAGGATAGCTACAGCTGCAGAAAAAGCACCAACTGATGATAACTTGATAAAGCTTTTGAGAGAATCTTTATCTGATGTAAAAAAAGAATATGAAAAAGTTTTGATTCATGAAGAAGAAAAAGTAAGAGAAGTTGGCGGTTTACATGTCATTGGTACTGAGAGACATGAATCAAGAAGAGTTGATAATCAACTTAGAGGAAGAGCAGGAAGACAAGGTGATCTTGGAAGTACAAGATTCTTTTTATCTTTAGATGATAATTTATTAAGGATTTTTGGAGGTGATAGAGTAGCAAATCTAATGAATGCCTTTAGGGTTGATGAAGATATGCCTATTGAGTCAGGAATGCTTACTAGGTCTCTAGAAAGTGCTCAAAAGAAAGTTGAAACCTACTATTACGATATTAGAAAACAAGTTTTTGAATACGACGAGGTAATGAACAATCAAAGAAAAGCAGTTTATGGAGAAAGACTAAGAGTATTGAATGGAATTGATTTAAAGAGCCAAGTAATAGGATATGGAGAAAGGACAATGATTGAAATTGTAGATGCTTATATTAATCCTGATCTTCCTCCTGAAGAATGGAATATTGATCAATTAATTTCTAAAGTCAAAGAATTTATATATTTATTAGATGATCTTAAATCTGATGATATTAATTTACTTTCAATAGAAGAATTAAAAAACTATCTTCAAGAGCAGTTGCGAATCGCTTATGATTTAAAGGAATCACAAATAGAAAAGATTCGTCCAGGATTAATGAGAGAAGCTGAAAGATTTTTCATTTTGCAGCAAATCGATAATTTATGGCGAGAACATCTTCAATCCATGGATTCGTTGAGGGAATCAGTTGGATTGAGGGGTTATGGTCAAAAAGATCCATTAATCGAATATAAAAACGAGGGATATGACATGTTTCTCGAAATGATGACTAATATGAGAAGAAATGTTATTTATTCAATGTTTATGTTTCAGCCTAAAACTGACGTTAATGAAAAAAATTAAATCAATATTTAATCATCTCCAAGAAATTCAAAAATTTCTTTGTCTTTAAGATTTTGAGCATCTCCAAGTTTAGAAATATCAATAGATTCTGAATTTCCAAGGCATTGTAGAGTTTTTTGTAATTTAAGAAGTTCGTTTTCAAGCAAGTCAATTCTATCCATTAAATTTTTGATCACATTAGCTTCTGCATCTGGTAATGCAGAGTGAGCTAAAGGATTAACTTTGACACCACTTTGATGCACAACTCTGCCAGGAACACCAACTACAGTACTATTTCCTTCGACATTACGAACAACTACTGAACCAGCGCCAATGCGGGTATTAGAGCCTACTATGATCGATCCAAGAACTTTTGCACCAGCTCCAACGACAACATTTTCCATTAAGGTTGGATGTCTTTTCCCATGGCTTTTGCCAGTACCTCCCAATGTCACTCCCTGATAAAGTAAACAATTATTCCCTATCTGAGCTGTTTCACCTATCACAACTCCCATTCCATGATCAATGAAAACGCGTTTACCAATTTTGGCCCCAGGATGGATTTCAATTCCTGTGAATAGCCTATTAAGATGACTCAACAACCTTGGAATTAAAGGAATTTTAAGTTGCCATAATTTATGAGTAAATCTATGAATAACAATCGATTGGAAGCCAGGATAGCAAAGAAAAATCTCTAATACTCCTCTAGCTGCAGGATCTCTTTCTTTGATAATATCAATATCTGATTTAAAAGTTTTCAACATAATGATTGTTAATTAATAATTCCAATTTCTTTTTTTAATTGATTTATAGTTTCAATACTCAGATAATGTTTAGCACATATTATCTGGGGTAATCTTATAAGCTGTGAACGATTTTTTAATAATGTGTTTTCTACAACTGATAAACTAGGCCAATCGCAGACTATGTGGTTTGAAGTCTTTAAAAGTGATAGTAATCTGGTGTTATTATCCGAGATTGCCGTCATAAGCATTAAATCACTGCCTCGCATGCTGTGTATGATAACCTCTGCTGCCCTTAATAAACCAGGACTTATGCTAACAATACCTACACAACTGCCAGCACTTAATTCTTTTAGAATTTTCAATTCTTTTTGAAAGTTGCTCAAGTCAACTGCAATAGCACGAACTCCATGCTGTTTAGCAACTTTCTCTAGAGGCTGTAAAAAATACCTGCTCGTGACGATAGTACCATTATTTGAATTACTTAAAACTTTTTCTAATTCTTCCATAGGAACAACTTCTACAGGCACATCAACTTTTGGAGAAAGGTCTTCTGCTATCAGCATAGAAGCGCCTATATCTTCTCTAGGAGTGCTTACTATAATTCTTGCTCCGCATTTAATACGCCAGTCAATTTCATTGGTTAAAATTTGTCTTGTTTCCTGTAAGGTGCAGCCAAGATTTATTAAGTTATCAATTGCCTTCTTTGCTTCTTGGTCTGGTGGTTTTCTTATTTTGTCTTTTGAGTAAATTGATTTTTTAAAGTCTTTCTTGGTAATATTATCTCTTACATAAATACCTGATCCAGCCATAGCTTCAACTACTCCGTCCATTTCAAGTTGTCTGTAGACTTTACTTATAGTATTTCGATGGAGTCCAGTCTGCATTGCAAGTTGCCTGGTGCTGGGAAGTCTGTGGCCAGGAGGATAATGTCTTGCTGCTATTGCAAAGCAAATTTGATTGTACAGTTGTGTCGATGCTGGAATATCACTTTCTTGTTGAATATGGAATCTCACTTTAGAAAAAACCTGATAAATTAATTTTTATTCATAGTGACACTTTAACATTTGTCATAGCTTTTCCATAATGATTTCTTATCCAGCGTCTTTTTTGACAAGTGGAGTTTTTCTAGGACTTAAAAACATAATCATGTTTCTCCCCTCTCTTTTTGGTTTTTGTTGTACTTCTGATTGCTCTTCTAAATCATCAGCCATTTTTAAAAGGAGTTTTTCGGCTAAATTGGAATGTTGAATTTCTCTACCCCTAAACATTACAGTACATTTTACTTTATCTCCTGCTTTTAAAAATTTAGTTGCTTGACCTATTCGCACGTCATAATCATGCTTATCAATTTTGTATCTCATTTTTACTTCTTTAACTTCTGTTTGATGAGATTTTTTTCTTGCTTCTTTTGCCTTCTTTTCCTGTTCAAATTTATATTTTCCATAGTCCATGATTCTACAAACAGGAGGATTTGCTTTTTCGCTTACCAAAACTAAATCAAGTTCTCTTTGAGAGGCTATTTCTAATGCTTTTAATCTATCTAAGACACCTAATTGCATCCCATCTGAATCAACAACTCTTAATTGAGGATATTTTATTCTTTCATTAATATTTGGGAGCTCTCTAACTGGAGCGCGGCGGTCAAAGCGTGGGCGTGGTGGCATTCAGTTTAGTTAATAAATTGATTGGATGTTGAACAAGATTCACTAGTTTATAAATTAGCCTAAAAAAGACTCTATTCTAATTATTGCATCTTTTAGTAGGTTTTTGTTATTAAGCCAAATAGGATTATTTTTATTACGAAACCATGTTTTTTGTCGCTTGGAAAATTGGATCGTTTTTGTAGTGGTTAACTCAATTGCCTCGTCAAAAGTTAAATTATTATTTAAGACATCCTTAGCTTCACGGTAACCAATTGTTCCTAATATTGGCATGTCAGATCCATATTGAGAAATAAGATGTTTAGTCTCTTCAATAATCCCAGAGAAAAACATATTTTTTGTTCTTTGTAAAATTCTTTCTTTTAAATTATCTCTATCTAATCCAAGCTCTAGTATCTTCCAGTCAGGCGGTTTTTGAACTTTTTGAGTTGACAAAGGTTTACCTGTTACGTAAAAGACTTCTAAAGCTCTAATAGTTCTAATTTGATCAGCAAAATTTATACTTTTAGTTGATATTGGATCACAGTTTTTTAAAAGCTCCCAACATTCTCTTTGACCAAGTTTTTCTAATTGTCCTCTCAAATGTTTTTGCGGAGGTACATCTGGCACAAAAAAACCTTTTGTTATTGAGTTCATATACAAACCACTTCCTCCAACAAGAAAAGGTAAGTTGTTTTGTTTAATTTCTTTTGTTATTGATTTTTGTGCTATTTCTTGAAATTGTTTTACATTAATTGGATTACTAGGCTCTGCAATATCTATTAAAAAATGCTTTATCTTTTTTTGTTGAATCTTAGATGGCTTGGCTGTTCCAATATCCATAGATTTATAAATTTGTCTTGAATCGATATTGTGTATATGAGTTTTAAAATAATCCGCAATTTCAATAGCTAATTCTGTTTTGCCACTCGCTGTGGGTCCAATTAAAACTACTATATGAGGCGAATAAGTAGACATATGAATTTCTGAAGAAAAATCTATTTCCTATATAATTAAAGAGATTAAATTTTTCATAGACTGCGAGCCTTTCTCTTATTGCGATGTTAAATTTAATTCAAGACCTTTTAAAGTTAACATTTTAAAAGTTTAATGTTTTTTTTTATATTAAATGAGTGAGGACAAAAGATCTAATAAAATCTCAAATGAATATGGTGCGGAGCAGATTCAGGTTTTAGAAGGTTTAGAGCCAGTTCGTAAACGCCCTGGGATGTATATAGGTTCTACAGGCCCAAAAGGCTTGCATCACCTTGTATATGAGGTCGTTGATAACTCAGTTGATGAAGCCCTTGCAGGGCATTGTGATCACATTGAAATAGTTCTTCGAGCAGATGGATCAGCATTAATCTCGGATAATGGAAGAGGTATTCCAACAGATATTCATCCAAGGACAGGTAAAAGTGCCTTGGAAACTGTACTAACTGTTCTTCACGCAGGAGGGAAATTTGGGAGTGGTGGCTATAAAGTTTCAGGTGGTTTGCATGGTGTAGGTATATCAGTAGTTAATGCTTTAAGTGAATGGGTTAATGTAACTGTCTATAGGGATGGCAGTGAGTTTAATCAAAGATTTGAACAAGGGGTATCAAAGGGTAAATTGCAATCTAAAAAGCAGTCTGTCAAACCTTTTAAGAAAGGAACCACCATTTGTTTTAAGCCTGATAAAACTATTTTTTCTGGAGGAATCGAATTTGAATATACACTTCTTTCATCTAGGTTAAGAGAATTAGCTTATCTTAATGGCGGTGTAAAAATTATTTTTAGAGATGAGAGAAATAAACTGTCAGATGGATCTTATAAAGAAGAAATTTACTTATATCAAGGAGGTATTAAAGAATATGTGCAATATATGAATGCAGAAAAGGAGTCTATTCATCCAGAGATAATTTATGTTGACTCACAAAAAGAAAATGTTTATGTGGAAGCAGCTTTGCAATGGTGTTCAGATATATATTCAGATAATATTTTAGGGTTTGCAAATAATATAAGAACTATTGATGGAGGTACTCATATTGAAGGATTAAAAACAGTCTTGACAAGAACTTTCAATAACCTCGCAAAAAAGAGAGGTAAAAGAAAGGATATTGAAAAAAATTTAGCTGGTGAAAACATAAGAGAAGGCTTGACTGTGGTTTTGTCGGTTAAAGTGCCAGATCCTGAATTTGAAGGGCAAACAAAAACAAAATTAGGGAACACTGAAGTAAGAGGAATTGTTGATTCTCTTATTGGGGAGGCTCTTACAAAATATATGGAATTCAATCCTGGAATTTTGGACTTGATTCTTGAAAAAGCAATTCAATCATTTAATGCAGCAGAAGCTGCAAGAAGGGCTAGGGAGTTAGTCAGAAGAAAAAGTGTGCTTGAAAGTTCAACTTTGCCTGGTAAATTAGCTGATTGTAGTTCTAGAGATCCCTCTGAATCAGAAATTTATATCGTGGAGGGGGATTCTGCTGGTGGTTCAGCAAAACAAGGAAGAGATAGAAATTTTCAGGCTATTTTGCCTCTCAGAGGCAAAATTCTTAATATCGAAAAAACTGACGATACTAAAATATATAAAAATACAGAAATTCAGTCATTAATAACTGCTCTAGGATTAGGCATAAAAGGTGAAGAATTTGATGTAAGCTCGTTGAGATATCATAGAGTTGTGATTATGACGGATGCTGATGTTGATGGGGCTCATATCAGAACTTTATTATTGACATTTTTTTATAGATATCAGAGAGAACTTGTTGAGAAAGGTTTTATATATATAGCTTGCCCTCCTCTCTATAAAGTAGAGAGAGGTAAAAATCATAAATATTGTTATAACGAGAATCAATTAAAAAATACAATTGAAGGGTTCGGTGAAAATGCTAATTACAATATCCAAAGATTCAAAGGTTTAGGCGAGATGATGCCAAAACAATTATGGGATACAACAATGAATCCCCAAACTAGGATGATGAAGAGGGTTGAAATTGAAGATGCACTTGAAGCTGACAGAATATTTAATATATTAATGGGGGATAAAGTTGCTCCAAGAAGAGAGTTTATTGAAACGCATAGTAGTAACTTAGATATGGCAACTTTAGATATATGATTAATAGTCTGCTTAAGAATACTTGTTTAATTGTATTTGCATTAATTGGTCCTATTACTCTTCCAGCCGGGGGAATTCAAAAGAGTTTAAGTCAATATAAGTTTCCTAGTAATACAAAAGAAATTATATTGAGTTCGAATACTTCTCTTTATTCTTTTCCCGAAATTAATGCTAGAGAATTATTAGTACTTGATATAGGTACAAATTTATCAGTTTTACGTAATTGGAAAGTTAGTGAGAGTGAAATTTGGGTTAGGGTGGAATTAGCTTCCAATAAATTTTTAGATGATCCTAATAAGATTTCAAAAGGCTGGATAAAAATCTAAATTTTGGATATTACCTCAATAATTATTGTTTTATTTGGGAGTACTTTTGGATTGATAATTAGGATGTTTATACAAAATAATTTAAAAATAAATTTAGGTTTCAATATTCAAAATACTTCAATAGTAAACTTTATTGCATCGTTTTTTTTAGGAATTTTAGTATCATTAAACTTTCTTAATAACAATATATTATTGTTATTTTATATAGGTTTTTTAGGATGTTTTAGTACATTTTCCTCTTTTATATATCAGTTATTTGTTTTATTTCAAAAGAGGAAATTTATGCGTTTATTTTTTCACTATATAGAGGTAATTTTACTATCTTTTATTTGCTTTTATTTAGGTTATTGTTTAATGAAAATTTTTAAATGAAGATAAAAAATTGCATCTATATTATCTTAGCTTGTTATGCAGCTACTTTTTTAAGGCTTCTTATAAATAATAATTTGATTGTTTCAATAATTGGGTCATTGTTTTTTGGCTTTGTTATCGCAAAAAAAATTAGTTATTTGAAAGAAAAAATTATTTTAGGCGGTTTTTTTTCTTGCTTTACATCTTTTAGCGGATTTGTATATTTTTTGTACAAAATTTTGAATCAAGGAGATTGGATAAAATTTATAATTTTTTTTAATTTAATCATCATTTTAAATATTTTCACTATGTATTTCGGGTTCTGGATAAGTAGAAAAATTACTTAGATTTCATATAATGGTGTTGTTACTTTGACAAGGGGATTATATTTATGAATGATAATAATCTTGAAACTGTTACATCCTTATCTTCAGATTTAAGTACTCGAGAAAATATTACTATTCAACTTGAAGAATTGTTGGTAGCAGGAAATTATGATGAGGCAAAATTACTTTTAGAACCTTCCCAACCTGTTGATATCGCAGATGCTATTGGCAGCCTTCCATTAATACTGCAAGCATTAGCCTTTCGATTATTAAAGAAAAATGAGGCAATCGAAGTTTATGAATATTTAGATCCAATAGTTCAACAAACTTTACTGGACAGACTTCGTTCAGGAGAAGTTTTAGAAATTGTTGAGAAAATGTCTCCTGATGATCGAGTTCAACTCTTTGACGAATTACCAGCAAAAGTTGTACGAAAATTTTTGTCTGCTCTTAGTCCTGGAGAAAGGAAAGTTACAGCTGAATTACTTGGATATGAGCCAGAAACTGCTGGAAGATTAATGACAACTGAATTTATAGATCTTAAAGAAATGCAGACGGCTGCTGAGGCTCTTTCTTTAGTCAGAAAAAGAGCTCCATTTACAGAAACTATTTATAGCTTATACGTTACCGATAAAGAGAGACATTTAACTGGTATTCTTTCATTGAGAGATCTTGTAACTGCAGATCCATCTAAACCAATTGGAGATGTAATGACAAAAGATGTAGTTAATATTTCTACTAACACTAATCAAGAAGAGGTCGCAAGAGCAATACAAAGATATGATTTTTTAGCGCTCCCAGTTGTTGATAAAGAAAAAAGACTTGTCGGGATAGTGACTGTTGATGATTTAATTGATGTCATAGAGCAAGAAGCAACAAGAGATATATATGCAGCAGGGGCAGTTCAGCCTGGAGATGAAGATGATTATTTTCAAAGTAGTTTGTTCACAATAGCTCGACGAAGAATTTTATGGTTGTTAATTTTGGTATTGGCAAATGGTTTGACGACTAAAGTCATAGCTATGAATGATCAAATTTTAAAAGAAATAGTTTTGTTAGCTGCTTTTATTCCGTTGCTAATAGGTACTGGAGGCAATGTTGGTGCTCAAAGTTCAACTGTTGTCATTAGGGGTTTAAGTACCCAAAAATTGAAGTCTCTCGGCGCAATTAAGGCAGTAGTTAAGGAGGCAATAACAGGAGCTCTTTTAGGTGTTTTGATGATGCTGGTAGTATTCCCCTTCGCATGGTGGCAAGGAGAAGGTCCTTTAATAGCCTCAGCGGTAGGAATAAGTTTAATATCCATAACTACTTTAGCTGCTACAACCGGTGCTATTCTCCCTTTGTTATTTGACAAAATGAGATTGGACCCAGCTTTAATGTCCTCACCCTTCATAACAACTGTCACTGATATTGCAGGTGTATTTATTTATTTAAATACTGCGAAATGGTTATTAAGCTCTTCATTAACCTAAAATTAAATAGGTATTTATTCTCATTTTTGTAAATTTGTGGATTTTTTTGTTTAACTTTACATTTCTTAATGGTATTGTTTACAAAACAACATTTAATTTTCATGTCTTCTGAAACAATAAGTGAGAATAAATTAGCGTCTATTACAAGTTTAAAAATTAGTAATGATGTTGATTTAGTTCGATCATATTTGAGAGATATAGGAAGAGTACCTTTACTATCTCATGAGCAAGAAATCACTCTTGGCAGACAGGTACAAGAATATATGCAAGTTGAGAAAGCAGAATTAGAGATAATTGAATTAACTGGTGATAAGCCAAGTATTGAAGAGCTGTCAAAAAAGTTGAATCTTTCTGTTTCCCAAATTAAAAAAAGGTTAAGAGCTGGACAGCGCGCTAAAGAGAGAATGGTTGCAGCAAATTTGAGATTAGTAGTAAGTGTTGCAAAAAAATATACTAAAAGAAATATGGAATTATTAGATTTAATTCAGGAGGGGACTATAGGACTTGTAAGGGGTGTCGAAAAATTTGATCCAGCTAGAGGCTACAAGTTTTCAACATATGCATACTGGTGGATTAGACAAGGTATTACTAGGGCAATAGCCGAAAAGAGTAGGGCAATAAGGTTACCTATTCATATAACCGAAATGTTGAATAAGTTAAAAAAAGGGCAAAGAGAATTAAGCCAAGAAATGTCTAGAACCCCAACAGTAAGTGAACTTGCGAAATATGTAGAACTTCCTGAAGAGGATGTTAAGGATTTGATGTGTAAAGCTGGACAGCCAGTTAGTCTTGAAACAAAAGTTGGTGACGGTGAAGATACTGTTTTACTGGATTTACTAGCAGGTGGTGAAGATTTACCAGACGAACAAATAGAGATGGATTGTATGAGAGGTGATCTACATTCTCTTTTGCATCAATTGCCAGATTTGCAATGTAGAGTTTTAAGAATGCGATATGGGATGGATGGTGATGAGCCTATGTCTCTTACAGGTATAGGAAGAGTACTAGGTATAAGTAGGGATAGAGTAAGAAACTTAGAAAGAGACGGTTTAAGAGGATTGAGAAGACTTAGTGATAATGTAGAAGCCTATTTTGTTTCTTGAAGAAATTCACATATTAACCGATTAGTTTCTTCAGGTTCTTCATCATGCGGGCAATGACCTGCGCCTTTTATAATATCAAGTCTTTTTATGTTGTTGAATTTTTTCTTCCATTCTTTTGCTTCACTTAAAGATTCCCAAGGATCTTTTTCTCCCCAAATCAATTGGATTGGAACATTAACCCTATCGAAAAGTTCTGTAGCAAGATAGTCATTAAATAGGTTAATAAAACCCCGAAATGCTTCTTTAGAATTTTTCCTTTTAGAGGGTTCATAAAGTATTTCAATTAATTCTTGATCAATATTTTTTCCTGAGGGATAAGCTTGTTCAAGTATTTTCTTTATAACTTTTGGATTAGCAGCTCTTTTGAAAAGTGTATTGCTTATTAATCTTTGCCTGACTAACGTTTTTAATACTGGTCTCATCAAATTCATCAAGATATCACTTTTTTTTAAGCGTTTATCATCCATAGTTCTTTGAGCACAATCAATCAAAATGACACCTTTACATTCATCTTGGAGCATTTCAGCAGCTTTCAACGCAATTACACCACCAATTGAGTTTCCTACCAAGTAAACAGGAGATTTTATTACCTCTGAGCAAAAAGTTGATATTTGATTACTCCATACATCAAAAGAATATTTAATAGAATTTTTTTTAATAGGTTCATAATTTAATAATGCGCTAGGCTGACTACTTTCCCCGAAACCGAGTAAATCAATTGCGTAGCAATTAAAAACTTTGCTAAGAAAATCTTGATTATGTCTCCAATGTTTTTTTGAAGCCCCAAATCCATGGACTAGTAGAATATTTACATCATTATCGCAAGTAGATTTTTTTGATAAGGACCATGAAATCTGCCAATTTTTCCATTCCCAAATTTCAGATTTTTTAAAAGACACTATTAATAAGTTATTAATTAAACTTTAATTCAAAAAAAAATTATTCGTTTTTGATTAATTATTCTTAGGGAAGAAAAACAGTTTGATTTCATGAAAAAGACAAAGGTCGTATGCATTGGAGAGGCTTTAATAGACAGGATTAGGAATAAGTCAAATCAAGGATTTAAAGATTTTCTGGGAGGTGCACCTGCAAATGTTGCATCTGCATTGAGAAAATTGAAAATTGATTCAATATTTATTGGAAGTTTGGGAAGTGATGACTTTGGAAAAAAAATTATTGAGCAATTTAATGAATTGGAGGTAAATTTAGATTTCTTGCAATTAAATAATGATTCATCTACTCGCGTAGTTAATGTAGACAGAGATCAATATGGAGATCGTTTTTTTTCAGGATTTGAACCAAGCCTTCATTCATACTTTGCTGACGAAGCTCTAAGTATGAAATTAATCGAAAAAGAACTTCTAAATTTGGAGAAATGTTTTTTAAGAACACAATATTTAGTTACAGGAACCAATGTATTATCATCACCAATTTCTTCGGAGACTATTTTTTTTCTTTTAGAACAGGCAAAAAAATCTGAAGTTAAAATAGTAATTGATTTGAATTGGAGGGAGATTTTTTGGGATTATTCAAATTTCGCATCGGACACTAGTAAGAAAGCCAGGATAAACCTAATTAAAAACTTTATAGATCATGCACATGTTATAAAGCTTGCTAAAGAAGAAGCGACTTTGTTTTTTGCGCTTGAAAATCCTTTGTTAATATCTCAACAAATGTCAAAAAGACCAGATGTAATAATTACCGATGGAGAAAACCCTGTTTCATGGTATATAAACGGATTCCAGGGGAATACTAAAATCCCTAAATCACAAGCAATTGTAGATACTACTGGTGCAGGCGATGCATTTTTAGCTGGCTTAATTTCACAATTTATTTCTTTTGGATATCCTACAGGCGAATTAGAAATCCAGGCTTGTGTTAGCTTTGCAAATGCTTGTGGATTATTAACCTGTCAAGGGGAAGGGGCTATTGAACCACAGCCAAATTATGAAAAGGTTAGTAAATTTTTAGGGTCCCTTATCTCATAGTTTCTTCCACAATTTTTGGCGTAACTAATTTCTATTTTCCAGAAATTTTCAATAACTGGTTCCACTAATTCTGGCCATTCAATAACTAGAATAGCTTGACTTTGTAATGCCTCTTCCTCTTCAGAAAAAAAAAATTCTTTTGCTGAAGAAATATTTTCTAACCTGTATAAATCAATATGAAATAGTGGAATTTTCCCGGAGTAATAGTGATGCGATAAAGCAAATGTAGGACTTGTAATATCCTCAGAGATAGATAGCCCTTTTGCAATTCCTTGTACTAATGAAGTTTTTCCTGCCCCAATGGGACCCTTTAATAAAACAATTGATTGTGGATTTAATTTATGTGAGATTTTTTCCCCTAAATTTAAAGTCTCTTTTAAATTCTCAATAAACACAAAATTAATCAAAAATCATTTATAGTTTAGTAAATAAATTATTCTAATTATGGTAATTGCAAATTCAGTTAAAACTTCTATACCCAATTATGTAATTTCAGATATTTCTTTATCTAATTTTGGTCGTAAAGAAATAAATATCGCAGAAACTGAAATGCCTGGATTGATGGCACTTAGAAGTAAATATCAATCTGAAAAGCCACTTAAAGGAGCAAAAATAGCTGGAAGTCTTCATATGACAATTCAGACAGCAGTATTAATAGAAACTCTTGTTGAACTAGGTGCAAAAGTTAAATGGGCTTCATGCAATATTTTTTCAACTCAAGATCATGCGGCTGCAGCTATTGCAGATCAAGGAATCCCTGTTTTCGCAAAAAAAGGTGAGACTCTCGATGAATATTGGCAGTACACCCACTATATCCTTGATTGGGGTTCAGATTCTCCAAATATGATTCTTGATGACGGAGGGGATGCAACTGGCCTATTGATACTTGGTAGTAAAGCAGAAAAAGATTTGTCTGTTTTAGATAACCCTAGTAATGAAGAAGAGATTGCTTTATTTAATTCTATTAAATCAAAGTTGCAAGCTGATGGCAGCTTTTACTCTAGAATCAAGAGTAATATCATAGGCGTCACAGAAGAAACTACTACGGGTGTTGCAAGACTTTATCAACTTCAAAAGCAAAATGCTTTACCTTTTCCTGCTATTAACGTTAATGATTCAGTAACAAAAAGCAAATTTGATAACTTGTATGGTTGTAGAGAATCTCTAGTTGATAGCATAAAGCGTGCGACAGATGTGATGATTGCTGGGAAAGTTGCTTTAGTAATGGGTTTTGGTGATGTAGGTAAGGGTTCAGCACAATCTTTGAGAGGACTTGGTGCAATCGTAAAAGTTGCTGAAGTTGATCCAATTTGTGCTCTTCAGGCAGCAATGGAAGGCTATAGCGTGGTTACCATTGAAGATGTTGTCGAAGAAATAGATATATTTGTTACGGCAACTGGAAACTATAAGGTGATAATCCATGAACATCTTATCAAAATGAAGGATGAGGCCATAGTCTGTAATATCGGTCATTTCGATAATGAAATTGATGTAGCTTCATTAAAAGATTATCCATGGGAAAATATTAAGCCGCAGGTTGATCACATAACTCTACCGAGTGGGAACAAGATTATTCTTTTAGCTGAAGGTAGATTAGTCAACTTAGGCTGTGCCACTGGACATCCAAGTTTTGTTATGAGTAATTCTTTTACAAATCAAGTATTAGCTCAAATTGAACTTTTCAATAAGTCAGAGCAATACTCCAAAGAGGTTTACGTTTTACCAAAACATTTAGATGAAATGGTAGCTAGATTACATCTAGATAAAATTGGTGCAAAATTAACAAAATTAACTAAAGAACAAGCCGAATATATTAATGTTTCTGTTGAAGGTCCTTATAAACCAGAACTTTATAGATACTAAGTTTGAGTTTAATTTTTGTAAATATTCTTACTTCAATTCCTGACTATATTAGTTTGGCGGTCGAAAAGAATTCAACAATTGCATACCTTACTATATGTTTGGCTATGTTTTTAGAAAATATAATTCCCCCAATCCCATCAGAAATAATAATGCCCTTGGGAGGATTTTTTGTATACCAACAAAAATTAAATTTCTATATTTTAGTTTTTTGGGGTTTATTTGGAACTATACTCGGAGCATTGCCTTGGTATTACTTAGGCAGATTAGTAAATCAAAAAAGACTTTCCAATTTTCTAGATAAAAAAGGAAAATATTTAGGAATTTCTTCCAATGACTTAGTTAAAAGTAGAAAGTGGTTTGACAAATATGGCGTATCTTTGGTTTTTTGGGGCAGATTAGTACCAGGTATAAGAACCTTAATATCAGTTCCAGCTGGCATAGAACTTATGCCATTCGGAAAATTTTTGATTTGGACCACATTTGGTAGCTTTATATGGGTTGCCCTTCTTACTTATGCAGGCTATTTATTTGGTGAAAATTATCAAATCATTGAAACTTATTTAGATCAAATAAAATATGTTGTGAAACCAATTTTAATTTTGATTTTCTTATATTTTTTAATAAAAATACTTATTAGATTTATTAAAAATTAGCCCTTAGAAAGGGATTTCACTAGAGTTACTATTATTAGAATATTGGTTATTTTCAGACTCTTTTCGGGAACTTAGTAAGTTTAATTTATCTACCCTAACAACTGGTTTGTATCTATCTTCCCCAGTGTTTTTATCTTTCCAACTATCAATTTTAAAGCTTCCCGTAATTCCAACTAAAGACCCTTTTTTAACATAATCTGCTGCTATTTGGGCTTGCTTACCCCATATTTCTAAGTTAAACCAGTCTGGCTCTTCATCTCTGCTTCTTCTGTTCACTGCAAGAGTGAAATTGGCTACGATACTTCCAGATTCAAAATATCTGACATCTGGTTCTCTGCCAGCTCTGCCAACTAAGTTAATTGTGTTAATTTCC